>JBFRWO010000001.1:0-4104 GCA_051439625.1 Crocosphaera sp.
GGTCCCACTGAAGCGATCGCCATAGCTGAATCCTGGAGTCCCCCCATGAAAGGGTGGAACCCTGCCAGAAAAATTCAAGGGTTCAGAGTGGGAGAAGTCACCGCCGGGACGTTATTCTGGATAGCACAACAACACGGCTTTAAATTCCCAGAAAAACAATGGCATTCCGATGACAGATCCCCCATTGAACCAGATCACCACGCTTATCAAAGTCATATTCAATGGGAAAAAGAACAAGAAACCCTTGAAGAAATCATTACCAATGAGCGAAAAATTACTCGTTTTCGTAATATTTTAGGGAAAAAGCTTAAGAAACTTAATCCCAGAAAAGCCAAGAAATATGCTAAGATTAATCCCTTCAATCAAGGGGAATCCTATAAAGGTTCAAGAATCAAAGCTTGGCTCAAAGCACTCAAAAAAGGTTTTAATGTTTTAGCTAATGACTTCATGGGGTCAGGAAAAACTTATGATGTCTTAAAAATCATCAATCCTGAAGGAAGAGTTATTTATTTAAGTAAGAACCATCGTAACCCCTCCATCAAAGAAATTGAAGATAAATTTAGAGACTTACACCCTCGAACTCAGTGGGGTTTCTATTATAATGATGAGGGTAAATTAGTCGAAGCTAACCAGCTTACTAACCCTGATCTCTTAGTCGTTCAACCTAATTGTATTAGGGGTGATATGTTTAAATCTCTGAAAAATAAAGGGTATTCAGTAGAATCCACTGGAGATGAAATCAATCCTCTGTGTAAGAATTGTCCTCTACTCGGACAATGCTCGTCTACCCCAGGTATGTATCGGCACGAACGACAAGAAACCTTAAAAGCGAAATATATTAGAGGTCATGTTGACTCTATGCCTAGAGACGATGACTACTCCAAAGATATCATCATCATTGAGGAACCCACCGAACAATTAAACCCCACTAAAACCTTAGAAACCTATTGGACTCACCTGCTCATCGAACTCGATAGAATCCGTCCCTATTTAACTGAAGAGGATTACAAAACCGTAGATCATTTACTTCAAGAAATTAAACCCTTATTCAAGAATAAACAACGATGGGGTCTTGAACATAAAGAAGTCTTAGGATCTATCAAAGTCGATTATCAACTCGACACCATTATTGACCTATTAGAAGTCAAAGAAATCCAATTTATAAACGGCTTATTGGGTAAATTAGATCGTGATCACTTACTCAGTATCAAGCAATTTGAATCGGAGACTGAATACCAACAATTAAAGCAAAAACTTAAAGCAGATCATTTATCCCCTGCTGAAAGAAAAGCGATCTCTAAACAATTCATTCAAGTTGAAAAGGAAAGAACTAAATGGAAAGACAGACTCAAAATCGCTAACAGTCTATATAATAGTCAAAAGAACAGCGATTATGTCCAAGAAATTAGTCAGAAAATAGAAAAACTCCCCCCTAATGCCCTTGTTTATGTACTCAAAGCCATCCGTGGCGATAAGGATATTAGCCTCAGAGTTACCCGTAATCCTTTAATTATTACCATTTTTGAAGAGGATAAATACCAATTTCTCAATAGTCAAATTATCTGTCTTGATACTACCATTGACCCTGACCATTTAGCCAAGATTTTAGGACAAGATAAACCCTTAAAAGCCTTACACCAAGAACTAAAAAATCCCCTTAATAACCTGAATATTACTAATATTAATACCCCTGGTCTGAAAACCAATAACCCCACCGATACAGCCATTGACCGCGTTCGACTGGTACACAGAGAATTAACCAACCAATATGGTGATATACCTTTAGTTAGTCATAAAGGGATTGGGGATCGTCTTGATACCGACGGCTGGTGGTTTGCCCACAATCGAGGTTCCAATAAATTTCAGGGTAATCCTAACTTAGCCTATATGGGTACACCTTCCCCCCATTTAGGAGCCATTCGAGATCAGTATCGAGCCATCTATGGCACCATGAATGGCTTTGAGGAATATTATGACCGGCTGCAAAAAGCCGAAACCTTACAAGGGATTGGCCGCCAACGTTGCCAACGATACCCAGAACAACGATTTAATCTGTTTTTCATCGCCACTGACTTTGACCTTGACTTTCTCAGAGCTTATGGGGCTAAAGTTAAAAATATTCATTCCATTGAAATTCACCCCTACGCAGGATCTGCTACTCAAGTGGCCCGACTGGAATTACTCAAGGGTATTCAGGAGTTAACCGAACGTGGGGAGAAGATCACCAGTGAGAATCAACTGGGTAAACATTTAGAGAAATCCCGTCAGGCCGTCAATCAATTACTCCGTCATGCCGGGGTAAAATTAGCTGACCTTGTAGAGCAGATCAAACTGTCAACCCGCTCTATAAAAGCTACTAATAGAGGGGGTTGTCAACCAAAAGCTGATTTTCTCTTCAAGGAATTTAGAGCCTTTTTAGAGCTTGACGTAGTGGCCATGGCTAATGAAGTCATCGAGGAGATCCACAGCATGGGGTGGGATGATTTTGTTAAGTATTGTCTTAATGCCTATCCAGAGCCAGTCAAGGCAAGGATTTTAGGTATCTTGTGGGTTTATTTCGATGGGGACAATCAAGATCAAGCTATCCCACCACCACCCCCTTTCTCAATGGGGTGAATTTATAGTCTCAATAAAAATCGCTCTTGATTTCATTTTTTCAAGAATGCAGTTCCTAGAACTGAACTATTCCCTCTGTTGAGTCTCTAATTTCCTGGATTTTAGCTTCATTTTCTTCTTTATCTACAGGAACCCATTCATAGTTGTCATAATTAAGTTCCCCTTTTGTATAAACTGCTTTTTCCCAATTTTTTGCTGATTTTAACTCTTTTATATTTAATTCGTTAGTTTGGTACAGGTAGGCTTCTTCGAGGTTAGTTCCTTCCAGGATTACTCTTTTGAGGTTTGCTCTATTGAGGTTGGCTGCAAGGAGGTTGGCTCCTTTGAGAGAGCCTCCTTCAAAGTTAGCTGCAATGAGGTTGGCTGCAACGAGGGAGGCTCCCTCGAAGTCGACTCTATTGAGGTTGGCTCCTTCAAGGTTAGCTGCAATGAGGTTGGCTTTTTGAAAATCACAGAAAGCTAATTCTAACTTTGAGGTTTTACAATTATAGTCTTGAATTTTTATTAATTCAGTATCATATAAAAATTTTAAAATAATAGCTTTATCCCGTTCTGGTTTAAATGTTAATCTTCTTAAAACTGTCAAAGTTTTAAATCGAGCTATATTCATAGCTCGATTGTCCTGATCATCATCATTTAATAAAAGTTCCCCAATACTTTCTAAATATTTTTCTAGTATCTCTTCTTGATTATTTTGTTGATTAATTGCTAATTGTTTATCAGAATTTTTTTTAGTTACTAAAAGGGCTACTAAAATTAATGCTATAGGTGTAGTTAAGTTATAATGTATAATAATCCAGTCAAAGTAATAACCAATTCTTTTTAAAACATAAACAATAATAATTAAATTATCAATTAAAAAACATTTCCACAAAATTAGAACATCCATAACTAATTTAAAAAATCAAATTACTATTCACTAAACTTGATACTATTTATATTTTAGTATCTAAAAAAGTACATTTTAAATTTCCCAATCCTCAATCCTTAAACCCTCCACACGGCTAAACTCATCCACATTATGGGTCACTAAAATTAAATTATTCGCTAATGAGATCGCAGCAATTTGAAAATCATAAGGACCAATAGGAGTCCCACGACGGGCTAAAGAGGCACGAATACGACCGCAAATATCGGCTGCTTGACCATCAAAAGGGAGACTAATAAAATCCCCAAAAAACTCCCTTAAATTGGCTAAATTTTTTTGTTGCTTGCCACTTTTATAAGCCCCATAATAAAGCTCATACTTAACCACATCACATAAGGCTACATCATCAGGAGACAAACTATCTAAACGCTCCCTAACAGCTAGTGAACGACCATTAATATAGGCAATACAAGTATTCGTATCTAACAAATAAATCATTCTAACGGTTCTCTTTCTGGTAACTCCCCTTGGGGTTCTCTGACTAAAGGTTCTCCTTCCCAACAGCCAAACGTCTTCTCAAAAAATCCCTCAGACCAACTTCTTTTTGAACTCTTATCTAC
>JBFRWO010000002.1:0-6923 GCA_051439625.1 Crocosphaera sp.
AAGAAATCAAGGTTTTTAGAGGAGAAATCGAAAGAGTCTTCTTTAAACTACGGAAACAGCCTCAGAAAGCTCTGTCAGACCGCGCTCATGCTCTAACTGTCCTCGACATTAAACTGGGTGTTCATAAGGGCGATGGCAAAGCCCCATTTGTATGCCCGGTAGAACGCCTTGCCCCTGCCATTGACCAAGTAGGGGTAGAGAAGGTGGTAGAACGCCGTGAGCGCAAAGTAAAGCTCGTTGGGACGGCGATTCAGTCACTAATGATACCCAAGTCATCGGAGACGGGGAAACTTATCCTATCTATCTGGGAACAATACCAAGATTTTTCCACAAAGTTCCAAGACGAAGTTGGCGAGGAGGACGACGGGGATGGGGACGAGGACGATGAGTACAATTTCTAGCTAACTGTTAAGCAGAAGAGGGGATTGAAAAGAATCAATCCCTGACTCATCCAACTTGAAGTTATGACGTTAGGTATAAACACTCTATCGCATCACCTTGATTAAAGCAAAATTCGTCCGCTCTTCCAGTTAAGAACATTAAAATATAACTAAAATTAAAACAGTTTAGAGATAGGAAATTTAGGTAACAATGATGGATAAAAATGCTGTTTTAGAGCAGTTACGGCTTCATCAAGAGCCATTACAGCAACGGGGAATTCTACACGCTGCCGTGTTTGGTTCGGTGGCAAGAGGAGAGGAGCAGGAAGGAAGCGATATTGATATTTTGATTGAGATGAATTTGGAAATACCGATGGATGTTTATTCTTATACCAATCTCAAACGGTATATTACCGATTTATTCCCGATTTCTACGGATGTTGTCAACTTTGCGGCTTTAAAACAAAGTATTAACGTTCAAGTCCAAAAGGATGCAGTTTATGCCTTCTAAAGATCCCAGGGTTCCACTCCGTGACATTAAGGAAAATATCGAACTGGCCCGCCAATTTATAACAAATTCATCCTTTGATGAATTTACCAATGACCGCAAAACGCTCTATGCAGTGATTCGTGCGCTTGAAATCATTTCCGAGGCATCTCGGCGTTTACCTGAGTCTTTCAAGCAGAAACACCCATCTATTCCTTGGGAAGACATTGCGGGTGCTGGCAATGTTTATCGTCACGATTATGAAGATGTTTTAGAAACTATGATCTGGCAAACTGTACAGCATTCCTTATCCGATTTAGAAAAGGTTGTTCAAAGCGAGTTGGAGCGTTTATCGTAAAAATCAAGATGCTGATATTTTTTACTAACCAATAGTAAAAAACAAAATTGAACAACTTAGTCAAATCCTAGCAAATAATCTAAGTAATCTTCAGTGACATCATCAACTTCACAAAGATAATCACCGTCTGGGTGCTGAGAATGGACATTGCCTAAATCTTGGAGAGAATCTAGACGACAATCTTCTCGGATTTCATCATAGATAGTAGAATAGTTTTTCCAAGTATTTTCTTGTTCAATTAACCCATAGTCTGGAGACTGTATTTGCTCATTATCTGAGGTTTTTGAGGCGATTTTACGTTTATTTGGTTTAGCCATAAGAGGGATTTTTTTATGTTAGAAAAACTCATCATCTTCCCCGTCACTAAAATCATAACCCCTTTCCACCCAATATTTCCAATCATTTACCGCTTCCGTTGTAGTCTCATCGGTATCAACGGGGTCAATCTCAGATAAGGACACAGAAAAGACATCTTGGTTATGTTCTTCGGTGTAACGAATATCGACCTTCATTTCTTGTTCACATTCATCTTCATCAGACATAGCCACCACTTCTACCTTTTCACCATCCCAGATAGCTTGAAAAGGAACATTTAGGTTATCCTCAACATAGGTGTACCATCCCATTCGTTCCTCATCACCATTATAGGCATCAACGATGATTTCATTAGTAATACGCTGTTCTCTTTCGTCGTCGTGAGGGGTTGTAGCCATAGCTTAGATACCTTGAGAAACAGAAATATAATAAAGGGTAAATGACCAAAAAACAACTACTAAATGGACTCAAAATAGTTTTCAGTAGCCCCATTTTTGAACACACCAGTTTAATGAAATATTACCTTTCCCAATTAGGAGTGGAACTAGAAAATCCCTGTGAAGAAAGAATCTGGGCTGAAGCTCAGAAACTACTCAGAGAACATAACCTTGTTGGGGAGAGAACTTGCATTGATTGGGAATGGTTAGCTCAACAAAAAGAAACACAAGAAATAAGTCCAGATAGAGAGAAAGTTAGTAATTCCAATGATTAAGAGAAAAGAACTGACTAGCCAAGGGAATTGAAGCAGATTCGAGATTCGCTATGGCTTTAAGTATCTCTTGACGACTCATATTTTTAGAGTAATTAGAATCATTACGAATAACAAAAATCCCTGATTGTACTATATTTTCCTCATGAAGCTCCTCAAAATCTTTACAGTTGTGGGTAACGATAATACGTCCTGTTTCTGTTGCATAATTTAAGACAATAAAATCACTCTTTCCACTCAAACCTACTTCATTCACAGTTACTACATCATGACCAGCTTTTCTCAAAAGTTTAACTAAAGGTTTAGATAAAGAATCTTCATCAATGAACAACTTTAGGCTCAAGGGATATACCTCGCTCTTCTAAATAACGACGTTCTGAATCAGCTTCAGAAGAGATAAGTTCTTGATGAGTTTCACAATATTCAATAACTTCTTGTAGAGCATCAAGTGGAATATCCCAATTATCAGCAGTTTCTTCTAGAGTATCACCATTTACCATCATGTCACTCCATACTCCAAAAGCTGTTAATTTCCGACCTTTAATATAAAGCTGCTTTCGCCAAGAATCAGGACGGGGTTCAAGATATTGCCACTGTGTTTTTGTTGGCTGGTTTGTCATATTTTCTACTCAAATTATTTCTGATTCTGTTATTATAACAAAAATTTAATGAGCGAACCAAAGAGTTTATAGATTCTCAATCTTGTCTGGCTCAGATATCTTAATTGGTTGTTATTTCATGAATTATATTTATCTATTTTTCATGAAATATCTTGACTTTTCAAAAGGGTGAAATAATTACTAATTGTTAATCGCTGAAGGTTGTTTGATTCCCTATCGCGCTTTGCGCTGATAGATAAACTTGTTTTTTCTATCAGCACTATGTCAAAAGCACCATGTGGAAGAATGCCCTGTATCTGGGCTAGTTTATCAGTTGCAGCAACTAAACTAAAAGCCATCAATACAGACAACGAAATAGCAAACTCTCTCTTGTTTGAACTACAAACTGCTGTCCATTTAGCAGAGGCGTTTGATCGGATATGGTCCTCTATTTATTGGCTAAAATCCTCAAAGAAAACCAGGACAAGAGTAACAATTACCCTCACGAAACTAGCTCAAAGTATTTCAGATCATATCACAGAAAGTTTGAGATTATTTAACGAACTCTGTGAACAACAAGAACAACTGCAAACATTGGAATTAACTGATGAGTGGATCGATATTCGATTCAGTTTGTCCAGGGCTAACTCAGCTTTTCAAGAAACTCACTATAAACTTATCCAACCCTTACCTTTGTTTGAATACCTAGAGAATCAAAATCGATCATGACTTACCTTAAACAAGTCAGCTATAAGGTGGTAAATCACTTGAACCGAAGAACCAAAAAATAACCGCGCCTTTGCGCGGATTCATTGAAATCTTTTTTGTCTTTACTATGAATTCTAACACAGAATCGCCTCAAAAAACCAATCCATCTACTTTGACGAAGTATCAATTAAACTTCACGTCCACATTAAACAGCGTAGAAGAAAATGCCGACTTAACCGCACAAGAAACTGCTTGGTTAGAACGTTGGGAAAATCAACACTTAGGTTATGCAGACATTGACCTTCATTATTAATCATGAACTCTGAAGTCTTCCCAAAGATAACAGAAATGTTATCTCAACTTAACCAACTTCAACAAGACTTAATCTATCTCAAACAGCAACTCATTGAGATAGAAATGTCTTCTGAAACAACATCCGAAAATGTTGTAAATCCCGTAGAAAATTTACCCTTTTAATTATAATTATGCCCAGAAGAGGAAGCACATCCACTACCACAAAAACCGCCGTTTCTGAACCTTTAACCCCCGAAGTAGTTAAAGAAATGCCCACGGAAATCGCAGAAAATACTTTGATTAATGGGGAGCCAACGGCTATTACAGAGCCTGATGAATTTGCCTCATCGGAATTTATTGATCCCAATGCCAGACTTCCCCGTATATTAAAGTCAGGAAAAGGGTTGCCCCTTCTCCTGCTCTCCAAAACGTAGCGTGAGACTTTCACCTCACTACGCTCCTCGTTACAGAAGCTATTGTCTTTAGTACATCAGGATTAAAGTATCTTCGACCCACTTGTAGTTGTCTGGGATTGGCCATAGGCTATTACCAGAATTCTTATGTACATTAAGTGAGCCATCTACTCTTGTCTTTTTATCATGGCAATGTCTATGAAGTAACTGGAGGTTCTCTATACCCCTTGACCCACCTAGTTTGAGGGGTTTTTTGTGGTCTGTCTCCATAATATCTCCATATTTGAAATTTAATCCGCAATGAGTACATTTCCCTTTTTGTCTTTTTAGCAAGGTTGCTGTACGCTTTGACATATCTGGGTTACGTCCCATTCTTGTACTCCAATAGAGACTATTGCCGTCGTATGGACTGGCGTTTCCCTTGACCTTGATGTGCCTGACGATAGGTGTTTCACTGTGAAAAATAAGAGGAAATAGATTTCCTTCTTTAGTTCTTGATGCGAATCGCCAATTATTATCGCCAATTGTATGAAAATACTTCTTGACAACAAATTTCTTGGTCTTGTTTGGGTGTCTTTTGATTCCCCATTTCATTAGTTTCCAGTAAAGTAGGTTATCAAGTTTACTGAACACTTCCTTAGCTACTGTAACTGAGTAATAATTACACCATCCTTTAATAATGGGATTTAGGGCTTTTATCAGGATTTCCTGTTTTTGGCCTTTGTGTCTATCTATTACTTCACAGAGTTTTTGATAGTGTGCTTTTACCTTTTCTTTACTTGGTTTAATGAGGGTTTTGAAACCTAATGATTGTCCGTGAGGTGATTTACCTGATTGGTATTTACCCACAGGATATTGACGGATGTAAAATCCTAGAAAATCGAATCCTTTGTAAGTTATTTCACTTGATTGTGTGTTTAGGATTGGGTCATTTATTGTATGACAGATTCTAGTTTTAGAAGGTTTTAACTCTAATCCCATGTCTTTTAACCATTCCATCAAGATAATTTTGCATTTCTTGATTACATCTAGAGATTCGTGAATGACAACGAAATCATCAGCATATCTAATGAATGATAGGCTAAAAACATTAGCTCTTTTGCTACCTTTCCAGGTTTTTGCAAAATCCATCAATGTGATTTCCATCCCATGTAATGCAATATTAGCCAACAATGGGCTAATTACACCACCCTGTGGGGTTCCTTCATTAGAGGGGAAAAGCTCATCTTTATCCATATACCCAGCCTTTAACCAGGCTCGTATTTGTTTACGAAGGGTAGGGTAAGTATTTAGTTTTTCTAAGAGCTTTTCATGGTTGATACGGTCAAAGCATTGGGCAATATCGGCATCTAGCACATATTTTGCTTTTTGCTTGATTGCATTGAAGATTGCTTCTCTGGCATCGTAACATGAGCGTCCTGGTCTAAACCCATAGGAATTGGGTTCAAATTTAGCCTCCCATTCAGGCTCTAAAGCCAATTTAACGAGAGCTTGCAAGGCACGGTCATACATTGTAGGTATTCCAAGAGGTCGCTTCTCATCCTTCCCAGGTTTAGGAATCCATACCCTCCTAGTGGGTGCGACTTTGTCCCCAGGTTTTAGTTGATTTGCCAATTTGAAGCGTGCTACTGGGGATAGGGACTTAACTCCATCCACTCCTGCCGTCTTCTTGCCTTGGTTATCTTGGGAAACTCTACGTACCGCAAATAGTCTTGCTGACCAGGATTTGATTAGAGTTTTCTGAAGTTTGCGGACTGTTTTGACATCACCTTGACTAGATGCTTGAAAAATGCGCTTTTGGAGCTTAAAAACTTTCTTTTCTATGGTCTTCCAATTAATGTCACACCATTTCTGAGGTTTTAATCCCACTGTCTTCAAATTTGAATCAGTTTTAGGCATTTGTACTCCTACTTGTACCTTTTTCATCTTCTGTACTCGTGAGTCTGTCTGCATATCCTACGCATTACCGTAGGCATTGGCTTCTGACTCTATCTCTCCCCCATAAATCCTGTCTATTTAACAGATATTTCGTCTTGAATGACTACCAAAGATTTCGACCATTTCTCTGGGAATCTATGGGGGTTACTTCGTTCCTAACTATGATTTGTTTACTCTTTTTAGGGGGATATCTATATGCCGGGTCTTAGGAGGATACTAATAACTAATCCTGATCGTGTTATTTTCCTGACCAATGCCCTTTTGGATCTCCCAGTGTGTCAGCCTTATTTCACTGGTTCGCAATTACGACACATCAAACGATACCTTAGACCTTGTTCCCCAATGAGAGCTTGCTAACGGGTATCAACCTTTAGGCTAGGTGACTCTTCCGCTTTCATCCCTGCTTTACAGATTGATGTTCAGTCGCTACTGTAAGGGAAGTGCTGTCACTCCAGTATCGGGAGGGTTAGACTTGTCTGTTCTAGGATACTAGGACTCACTAACATCACAGTTAAGTTGTCATCTGATAAGGATTTAAAGTGCGTACTCGACCTTAATCGGTTACTTATCAGAAGCCTCTCATCCCTAAGTGTTTTACTTATTTCGAGAGAACGAATCGCACTCAAGCATTACGAGGGATGAACGCCAAGTTTTGTGGGTATTTTATCAGTGTAGAAGAAATGGCTAAAGCTGGATTCTTAGATTTTGATTCTGTTGCCAAC
>JBFRWO010000003.1:0-4708 GCA_051439625.1 Crocosphaera sp.
TAACACTAAAAATAACCAAAGAAACGAAGTTAAATAATCAACAGATAACTCATTATTCAAAGAATCTCTTAACACCTTAGAAACCCAGATTGTTAATAAGACAACAGTAAAAAGAGTCCCAACCCAAACCATTGCCTCCCAAATACCAGAGTTAAGGACATCGTTCCACATTGCCTGTAAATTCTGAGAAACAATTTGTTGACTTTGGAGACCTTGATTAAGAACATTAACCGATGAATTATTAGTTTGAGCAACAACTCTTTGTCCAACTAGAAAAGGAGATAAAATCCACGAACCAACGACGAAAAATAATCCTCCTCGTAAAAACAATATGATTAGTTGTTCTCTTTGTTGTCGTTGTCTCACTTAATCTAATCTCCTCTTTTTTAATGGACAATGGATAATGGATAATGGATAATGCTTTAACTATTTTCTTTTGCTGTTTTAATAATGGTAGTTAATAGTTTTAGTATCTCTACAATGTCATGAATGAGTGAGTTAAAAGCCTTTTCATCAAAATACTCAGTTTTATATAATAATAAAATCCAGTATTCGGTTTCGTTAGCTTCTTTTAGAGCAATGGACATTTTATGAATAAAGTCTGCTTTACTTTCAGCGTGTTCGCTCTCTCTAACTAAAGCTCCAATGGCAGTTCCTGAACGGAGTAATTGTTTTGACAAGACATACTCTTTCTTCTCAGATGTTAAATATTTGTATAAATTAACCATCCGAATAGCGAAATCAAAAGATTTGTCTTTAACAGTGTTCTTGCTCATCATTATTCAACCAACTACTAATTTTTCATTACTCATTATCCATTATCCATTGTCCATTATCCATTATTAATAAAGTGTCATGTAGCCCAAAATTTCTTGTCGAGAGCGAGCTTGTGCGGTTCGTTCTTCTTCTTGAGAACGTTCTCCTTTATCAAGAGTCTTGGAAACATTTGATAACACCATATTATTCACGTCTTGTTTGAAGTTTAAATCACTCAATTCTTGTTGGTTTAACTGCATGATTACAGCTTGCTTAGTCTGCTGAAAAGCAATCTGTTTCAAGACATTTTGAGTAATAACTTCTTGATTTGCAGCTTGAGCATAAGCTTCAGTGTCAAACACTTGTTTCTCAACAGTTTCTGTATTTTTTTTGACTTTATCTTGACCTTCTTTTGAAAGGTTAGCTTTAGCGACTAACTCAGCATAAAGTCGTTGAGACTCATGAACTTCATCCCATGATTTATGACCTTCTTTTTTCTCAATTTCTTTGGCAATTTCAAAGATATCAGGAAGTCCTAAAGCTCCCAATTCATTTAACCCAGGAATGTCTCCTAATGTTTGAGTTAATTCTGATAATGTTCCTTGCCACAAAGCATTAAAGTTGGGAACATTAAGGGTGGGAAGATTGACTGAAATAGAAGGCGGATTAAAAGTCGGCAAAAACTGAGAAACTTGAATAGGAAAAGCTCTTACATTAGGCAAAGAAACTAGACTGATAATCCCTAGAGAGACACTGGTAAAAAGACCTAGTTTAATGACTTTTTTTTTGAGATTACAGGATGGTTCTTTAATTGTTGATTGATTCATAATGGATAATCGAGATTGAGAACAAGCTGGTAAAATAGTTATATTCTACTGAGTTGTTAATTTACTCAAGGAAAATAATAACTGTTATAGAAAATGTTTAACATGACTCCTCCTAAGTGACTGAAAATTAAGCTTGATTGAAAAAAACTTGACAAGTAAGATTGACTAATTAATCATTAATTATTAATTATTATTGCTTCTTAATGACCAAACATTGAACATTGAACATTGAACATTGAACATTAAACATCTTTCATTTTGGTTTCAAGCCTCTCCCGTCCCGGAGAAAGCGGAGCGAACTGCTTTGAGGTTCCCTCAAAGCCAGCACGCGCACCAAGTAGAAGTTTGGGAGAGGTTTCAAGCCTACTTCCAAACGAATGATAAATGATAAATGTTAAATGATAAATGAAATGACTAACTCTTAACTCTTAACTGTTCATTGTTAATTGTTGCCTAAGCTGCCTTAAGGTAAGCTTTAGAAAAATCAACTAAAGCTCTAACCTTATCCTCTGAATTACTAAAATATTTACGTCTTAAAGCAGATTCTTCAGCATTATTAGCAGCCAAAGAAATTAAGATGTCCGAAGGATAAAATCGGACAGGAACATAAATCCCTGAATCATCCAATAACCATTGAGAATAACGACCTTTTTTGTTAATACCATAATTAACCAATGGTTCCAATAATTGAGAAGGATATCCCATCCATTGTTCGTAAGCAGGAATAGCACCCCTTTGAATACGTCCAATAATACGAGTTGTCATATTCGCAAAAATCATATCAGCAGCTATAGAACGACCAATAGAAGAAGGTTCCTGCGCGCAAATAATAACCCTTATTCCTGACTTTCCACTAGCAGCAAAATGTTGTCCAATGGCCATAGCTAAACTATCCCATTGAAATAAAATAGGAGCCTCATCAGCAAAAATGATACTCTTTTCATAAGACAAACTACGACGAGCAGCAAACAAATTAAACATCATGGCCATCACCGCAGCATCCAGGTTATTACCAAGGTTGCGTAACGCCACTACCTGCATCAACTTGTTACTATCAAACGTAGTAGGACGACTAAGAATTTGTCCGATTTTAGTTTCCTTCCAAGCTAATAACCTTAATTTGATGTATTTAAGAGCTTTAATGGTTGCAGTATCAGCATCAACCAATTCCAAGCGTTCAGGAGAACAAAACATCAATAAATCCCATAAAACCGGCATAGAATCCCAAGCTGCTGTCCCTTGTCCCTGTTGATACGCCTTAGCAAAGCGGTTAATAATTTGATTATTGCCATAAAATCGAGCAATCATCAGGTCAAAAAGACTACTAACCCGTGATGGGTCAATTTCTTGACTATTGTTTTCCTTACCCCCGAAAACCAACAGAAACAATAACTGTTTCAAATACTCTTTGAAGTCCCCTAATAATTCTACTTGGTCTTTCCCTTTACGTCCCGATAAATCAGGGGGTTCAACACAATTAAACCCTAAAATAGACGAACCGGTATCCAAATAACTACAATAAGGACTGAGAAAGTGGCAAAAATCGCTGAAAGTTCCAGTACCATCCCCTTTAGGAAATTCTAACACCGTGACTGGTATATTGTGAGCCAAAGCTAAAGCAAATAATTCACAGTTACTGAGACTTTTTCCACTTCTTTGAGTAGCAAAATAACCTAAATGCCGTTGACTATTAAATAAATCCAGATAAACAGGGTTTCCCCCCTCTTGCGAGATAAATTCAATACCCTTATGATCAATAAGAGGAGTCTTACACAAAGGCATCACCCCAGGCACTTCCGAAGTTTGATAGCTTTGCAGACGTTTAAAAGGTTTCGTTAACAGTTTATCCCAAGTTAACTGAGGGAACGTTTCTACCCACACCCTCCAAGCGTATTCCGTTTCTCTCACACACCACCCTTGACGGGGGAAAGATGCGATAAAATTACTGCAAGCATTATCCAATTCTTGTTCATGGTTGCGATGAATTAATACTACTACTGCGGTGTGTAAAGGAACATTCCCTCTAATGAGAGATGCTTGCGCTTCAATCGTTTCCTCTGCTTTAAGTTGCGCACCCACATCAACATCATTTTTCTCAGCAGCAGTTGAAGCTGCAACATTACTTTGTTTAGTCAAACTTTTCAGTTTTTCCCTCATCAACCGAGAATTTCCCAGTTGTAGTTGACAGAAAACTTCGGTATCATAAACCCTATCTTTAGCCAATACCTCCCATAATGATCTTAATTGATCTCCTTCGTCAATCCAACCATCAGGTTTATCAGCTAAATAGAGAACCCCCGTGTGACGATTATTAACATAAACACTCTTCTTTTTAGCCACAGGAACCGAAGATTCAGACTCCATCAAATAGGACATAAAATCGACATCTGAATTAACTTCTTCCGTAAAAGTTTTACCATCGAAAATAATGCGATAGGGAAGTTTTCTCGGATTAGTTGAATTAAAACGACTCCATAAATCATCTCGCATTTCTTGGTCAGATTTAGCTCTAACACCTAATTTAAGTTGGTCAGAAAATAATTCCTCTGCTCGTTGGTATCCATCTATGTATGCTAACTTTAAAATGGTTTCAACTTTCTGTTTTTGATGTTCTCCATATTGACCGGTAAACATCAACCAATAACCTTCAATAGCACTCAAAGTTTTTTCAGCCCAATCAGCTTTTTTCTCTTGACCTTGTTCCATAGTATAAGTCAGATAAAAGCGCAGAAAACTAATCTTTCTAATACCTTCATTAGTTAAATCTTGAACCCGTTTTCTTGTACCTCCAATTAATAAAGCTAATTCAGGGTTTAAATTAGTTAATTCCCCTAATTCTTGTTGACGTTTTAAATCATCTCTAAAAGTACCAAAATGAATAGTAAGAATTTCTCCCTTTGGTAAATCTTTCAAACCCGTTTCTAAACGAGCTAAACAACTAGCAAACTCTTCCTCACTTTGTAGAGGAGAAATACCTCCACACTCAAAACCAAAGACAACCCGATAACTTTCTTTTTTTGCTTTCTTTAAAATAGTAGCACCAATTTGTTTACCCTTATGATTAATCGAGTAAAATCCTACTATTTGAAACATATCTTCAAAAGGTTTATAACGATGTATAACCC
>JBFRWO010000004.1:0-6101 GCA_051439625.1 Crocosphaera sp.
TCTTAAGTGTTTAATTTGACGACCATTCCAAAACTTCCCAAACCCATTAGGCAAACTAGCAACAGCAATCTGGTTTTGACCTCTATCTACTCCAATCCAATTTTCCACTGGTTCAGCATCAGGAACATCCATTGATACTGACAACAAAACACACCAAATACCCCGCTTAGATTTCCATAGTTTAAGACTGCCTTGTTTAGCTTCTTTGGCTATGATTTTATCTAAAGTATCGGTATGACTGGATTGATGAATAGCTAAAGGAATACGTTTTTTAACTCCTCTAATAATTGAGAAAGCAACTGAATAAGTATCACCTTTTTTCTCAATTCTCCATCCTTGATTGTTAACTTCAAGTGGTAAGCACTTAAATTTTTTGACTTTCTTTGACGCACAACTATTCCGAATAGTTTGATTAATCCAACCTGACCCAATCTCAACATGGTTGAAATCTTTACTGGTGTATTTTCTTCTATCCGTTTTAGGTACTTCTAATAACTGATTAGCGATACCTGTATTCAACTCAGTTAATCGGTCAAACTCAATGGCTTTGCACTGGTTTAACCGATAAAAAGGAAGTTTAAGTGTCAAGGTTAGAGTAGCCATAAATTTATAATAACACATATCTTGCACAACAATGCAAGATACAATACAATTGGTTAAAACCAATCGAGTCGCTTTTCATGAGGACGCGGATTTCTCGTCGCACGGCAAATCATCTGAGCGTCCGTCCATCGCTTCAAAGACGATGGCTTTCAAGCTCCCGTGTTATTCTGGTAATTTGTTGTAGGGAACCAAATTACTATATAAGCATCGGAGATTAATATCTTGGGCGTTGAATTAAGAAGTTACGTTTATTTAGACCGTTTACAATCTCAACACGCGGCGTATATTGGAACGGTTGCTTTAGGGTTTTTACCTTTGCCTGGGGATGCTTCTTTGTGGATTGAAATTTCTCCAGGTATAGAAATTAATCGTATTACTGATGTGGCTTTAAAATCTGCTGTGGTTCGTCCTGGGGTGCAATTTGTAGAACGACTGTACGGACTGCTGGAAATTCATTCCACTAACCAAGGGGAAACCAAAGCAGCAGGACAAGCTATTTTGGCTGCGTTGGGGGTTCAGCGTCGGGACTGTCTGAAACCAAGGGTAGTTTCTAGTCAAATTATTCGCAATATCGACGCTTATCAAGCACAATTGATTAATCGTAACCGACGGGGACAAATGTTACTGGCCGGACAAACTTTATATGTCCTTGAGGTGCAACCAGCAGCCTATGCAGCTTTAGCAGCTAATGAAGCAGAAAAAGCGGCTTTGATTAATATTTTGCAGGTTTCGGCCATCGGGAGTTTTGGACGGTTATATCTAGGAGGGGAAGAACGAGATATTATTGCTGCCTCTCAAGCCATTTTAGCCTCCTTAGAAAGTGTTCCAGGACGGGAACATCGTCAAGGGGTTAATGAGTAGTGAAAGGCAATGTTACATCTTAATACTATTGTCCAATGACCACCACTGAATCCAATTCAGCTATTTTTGGCTAGATTATTCAGCATTCTGAGATGGTTTTATGTAACGAAAATTTAAAAACAGTAAAAGTATATTAATTATATTTCTTAATGTTAAGAAGTGATTAAGAAGTAAAAAGCAAGATTAATTCTTTAATAGGATTTATGGAAAATGATTGAGGAAAATTTGCTAAAACAATCTACTGAACTTAAATAATCTCACCCTAACTAAACTTTGCTTTGAAAAAGAGAGTAAAAAAGTTTAACTTTCCAATATTAAAGTCTATTAAGATGATTCAGGAAGGCTTGAAACTATTTTTTCCTTTCTGTAGCATTGCTGGTGAAACAGTAACTTTTTAACAAATTATGATGAAACATCAAAAACTTTTAGGCAGTTTACTGATCACCTTAACCAGTTCTTGTGTAATTAATACGGGTTTTGTGCGATCCCAGGTTGATAATCTACCCGATCAACATCCTCCGCTTCCATTACCAGTCACGTTTTCTGTTGATATTAATGCAGAAGGATTACCTGTCCCTCTTCATGGGAATCCTAATGATGTTTGGGCATTAGACCAAAGTGGTTATGCCACAGAAGGAGAGGTTTTTCAGTCATCTGGTGCTACCTTAGGTCTTCCACCTGATGGCACAAATGTTGATCGAATGTCTAGTTCATTAGGACTTGGGCCTGCTCCTGGAGGCCCTCCTTTTGTCGGACCCTTTGCCCCCAATCCGGGTGCGCCTAATGCTGCGCCTCCTGCACCTGGGAGATCCTTGGGAACTTTTGGCTTACAGCCTATGGATAACATTTTTTCCTTATCTTACGGGATGGACAGTGGCAATATACTCCAGTTCTCTGTCACCCCTAACACGGTAGGACGGCGAGGAACGGATGTCTTTTTTGAATCAACCCTTTCTCCGATTCCTACGGGTGATCCCGGTAATGAAGCTGCCGGGGATATTTTTAAGAGTCGCTGGTTTAGTCCTTTTGGCAGTTACATCCCTGATCATCTTGCTGTAAATCAACTACTTAACCCTGCTACAAAATTAAATAACATTTACCGAGATGAGCAAGAATTAGGACTACAAGCACCAGCCAATGCAGGAGCAAATTCCCCAGAAGATGACTTGAATGGATTGGAAGAAGCAGACACGGGAGATAATTTTTGGGGCGTTGATAATGATGTTAATGGCGTTGTGGATAATGATAAATACGCCTTTTTTAGTCTGGGATCTTCTTCTTTATCTTTAGGGGGAACGGTTGAAACCGCAGATATTTTGGTGGCCGATGATTCACAGATGTTTACTACTTATGCAGATAAGACCGATATTGGTCTTCAAGCTGGAGATATTGTAGATGCTTTGGTGCTTTCAGATGTTGGCAATGTAGGGGTAGGACCTTCAGGGAAGGCACCCAATGGTGTACTAGATATGGGTGATGAAGCTCTGTTTTCTCTTGCTGCTGGTTCCCCCACCTTAGCAACCTCAAACTTATCTGCCGGTGATGTTCTTTATACTGACTTTGATGGTACGTTTAATCTTTATGCTCAGTATGATCATCTGGGATTAGAAAAGACGGATGATTTGAATGCTCTCGATATTAAACCAGGTTCCCCACCCTTTATCGCCGATGGAAATGGAAATGGAAATGGAAATGGAAATGGAGAGGGTAAGCATGGTCAAGGGGATATCATCAATGGTTTTGGTTTTGATATCATTGGTTACTGGATAGATCATAATACCCGAATTACCAAAGAAACGATTATTGACGTTATTGCTCATACTAAAAGTGGAGGCACGGTAGCTAATTCTACGGGTCAAGTCATACTTGTTGAAACTGATGATGGTGGTCCATTTGTGGTTCAATCTTCTTTGGGTACAGAGGCCACCAGTGTTGGAAATGGTGAATTTGCGCAAGCTCGTGGTCAGGTTAACGTTATCATCGATAGTAATGGCAATCTAGTGGAAGATATTTCGGCAAATACTTTTGCTTTTGTCTTTCATCCAGATCCTCTAGAACATAAGAGTAAATGGGCTGATGCTCATGTTAGCATTTGGGAATACACATCTTTTACAGATTGGTTTATTGGAGAAGTATTTCGGTTTGAATACGATTTTCTAGAGATTCTTCTGGGAGAAGATCCCCAAGGCATTTTGACCACTCAGTCAGAATATAAAGTCCATCAGGCCACTAATGTTCCTGGATTAGAGGAGATTTGGTGGTTGAATATTCTCTCAACTATTGATGAATTTGGCGTACCCCAATTAGAAGTAGATTTTACCAGTAATCCATTAGTTGCTATCAGTCCTCTTCCTGATCCAGGAGTGCCTTCTCCTGATCAAGTCATAGAAGATTTAATTCTTGATGGGTTTGTATTTGATCCTATTGCTCGTAAATGGGTTTGGATACTTGAAGAGTTTAAGCTATGGACTGATTTTGTAGTTGATGTAGATCAATGGGAACTGAAAACTCATGTTAAAGTCTATGCTGAAGCTCATAAATCTGTGCCTGAACCGTCGATAACCCTTGCTCTTATCATGTTTTCTTTAGGTTCAGTTGTTAGTCTAAAAAGACAAAAATAGCAATAAGTTGATTAATTGGAGGGCTGATTTTCGGACTGAGTGTCGGGCTTAGTAGAAGGCTGATTTTTGGGCTGAGTGGAGATCAGACACCCATTAGACTCGCTGATGCCCTTAAAATTTTCTCTCATAACTAGGAAAGCAAATTAGTGAGTTCTCCCTGGTCATCCCTTCGATTGTCATCATAGACGGTTAAAGTCTGAATATTCTTATGTCTTGAAAGTTTTTGAACTTGTCGATAATTGCCATTACAGGCATCTAAAGCAGCCGTTATGGTGCTATGTCGTATCTTATGAGGAGACAGAGGCTTATCTAGATTAGCTGTTTCTCCTGCTTCTTTGACAATCTTCCATACTGTTGTGGTTCCGATGCGTTGAGGTGATTTCCGAGAAAGCTTTTCCCATAGGGGGTAATCCGTTGGACTCAAGACTTTCAAAAAATAAAAGGAACACAAAGTTAGCGGACATTGGTACACAACTTTTAAAATTCATAGCTGGCTTGTCTTAGGCATTAGAAGCAAAAACGGAGAAAATAGATTAAAATGAAGGGTGAAAAAGATTAGAGAGGGTAGATTGAAGCTAAAACCAACAAATAATCCCTTAAACCCGTCGATGATCGATGATTTACGTTTAGCCGCTTCAAAAATGACGGGAGCCGAGCGTCGTTCATTTCAAGCCGAAATGTGCCTCAAGTATTGTGGAGGAAGTGCCAGACAAACCGAAATTGTTTTTGGCTGGGGGAGAAAAAATGTTCAACTGGGATTACATGAAAAACGAACTGGGATAGTTTGTTTAGGATTACAATCAGCCTATAGCGGATGCAAAAAATGGGAAGAAAGATACCCCATAGTTGCCCAATCATTAAAAGAAATAGCCGAAGCTCACTCACAACAAAACCCCACATTTAATAACCCCATTTCCTATACGAGATTAACGGCGGCTGAAGCTATTAAACAATTAAGAAATCTAGGATATAATGGGGAGGAAGTTCCGGCTCCTTCGACAATGGCGGACATCTTAAATCGTCTGGGTTATCGATTAAGAAAAGTCGTAAAAGCTAAACCGAAAAAAAAATCCCGGAGACGGATGATATCTTTGAGAACATAGAGAAAAAAGATAGAAAAAAAGACCCCTTAGTTAAACGTTTAAGTATGGATTGTAAAGCCACTGTAGAAATAGGAGAATATTCCCGTGGGGGACAGACAAGAGGTTATAATAAAGCACAAGATCATGATATGGGGACTAAAGAAAAATACGTTCCTTGTGGAATTGTAGATGAAGACACAGGGCAACTTTATGTAACTTTTGGAAGTTCTTATAAAACCAGTGATTTCATGGTAGACAACTTAGAGCAATGGTGGAAAAGTCTGAGTAAAACTGAAAAGCAGGGACTAGACCTCATTCAAATTAAAGTTGATAATGGACCGGAAAATAGTGGAATAAGAAGGCAATTCTTGAAGAGAATGGTAGAGTTTGCTGAGCAGAATAAAAAATCTATTCAATTACTATATTTTCCCCCTTATCATAGTAAATATAATCCCATTAAACGGTGTTGGGGAATTTTAGAGAGGCATTGGAATGGCGCACTTCTGAGAAACGCTGAAACGATGTTGGCTTGGGCAAAAAATATGACATGGAAAGGTTTAAACCCGATAGTTAAGCTAAGTAAAAAAGTGTATCAAAAAGGAATTTCTTTAACCAAAAAAGAGATGAAAGAAGTTGAGAAACGTTTAGAAAGGAATCCTCACTTACCTAAATGGGATATTTTAATTAGACCCAGTTAGTAAAAAAAGTTAATGAGAGTGCCAAATAAGTTAATATCCTCTCAAAAAAAAGCAAAAATTCGTCTAAAATTTAGCGTAAAAAATACGCTAACCAGCTATCAAAATACATACTCACATCTTGCACCTGACGAGGCAAAGTTCTAAGCCATGTTCATAAAACCAGGGATTTAGTAACTTTAACCTCCTGAGAAGAGAAAGAAGTAAAATGTGAGGAAGAAGTAAAATTAAGGCTTGTT
>JBFRWO010000005.1:0-12897 GCA_051439625.1 Crocosphaera sp.
AAGGAAATATCACTACGCCCTTTGAGGCAAACGTGGTGAGCCTGGGAACTTGTGAAAACAAGATAATAACCATCCCGACAGGGATTCGTTATGAATCTCCTGAGCTTCAGCCAGGAGAGCGTCAAAATCCCTATTTGATTAATTTAGGCAACACAGGTTTTTCTGTAAGCCAATAACTTATTAATATCTCTCAAAAGCTGTTAATAGATGGCCGGATTAGGAAAAACTTTTATATTTCCGTGATGCCACTTGCACTATTCCACATCTGAAGAGGATGTGGATTTTCTATTTTTTTACGGATTCATCATTATATATTAACCACTTTTATAATACCATAAATTTTCGGTTAATCTTTTCTAAGAAAAAAGTTCCAAGTATCTTAACGAAGTCAACCCACCCCTCAATACTGCTCGGATAAGCTTGAAAAGTTTATGAAATGGGGAGTGTGGGGGGTATGGCAATACTGCTCGGTTAAGGAAAATTGTCTGTTGAGACAAGCTTTCTTGAGCAGGGGATGCAGGGGCAGCAGAGGGAGATGCAGGGGACTTCCTCCTCTGCTCCCTCCGCCCCTTCCGCCTCCTCTGCCTCCCTCAACTGGAGCGTTTCGAGCAAAACCTACGCAGTATTGGGGGGTATGGGGAGAATAAAGCTTGACAGATGGTTTTCTCTTGCCACCCTTCCCTCTCTTCCTTCTCTATCTCAACGGATAATTTATTTACTTTTGCCTTTTGCCTTTTGATTTTTGCCTTTGCCCAAAGGGCGTAGTAACCCCTCCCAGGAGGGGAACAGTACGGAAGTGTTCTCAGATTAGCTTCTAAAAGTTAGCTGGTTGGCGCATCAAATCACTAATAGTTAAACCAACTTCAGGAATACCTTGAAAAACACTGCCCACATCAAACCTTTGTAAATGAACTTTAGCAATATGATAAGCATCTTCTGGCAAAGGAATATAACCAGCTTCTGCCACTAATTCCGGAGCCTTATCTAAATAATATTCCACAAAAATTTCTAAAGCCGGATTTTCCTGGGCCCGTTTAGCGTTAACGTATATAAACAGAGGACGAGATAAAGGAGTATATTCTTCATTTTCTACTGTGTCGGGAGAAGGAAGTATGCCACCATTCCCACTATCAACCGCAACGGCTTTCAGTTTATCTTTATGTTGCTTATAATAACCATAGCCAAAATAACCAATAGCTTTGGGATCTTGAGAAACCCCTTGTACTAATACCTCGTCATCCTCGTTGTTTACGTAGTCTCGACGACTAGCTCCGGTTTTTCCGACGATCGCTTTGGTAAAATAGTCGTAGGTTCCTGATAGTTTATCAGGTCCATACAAGGTTAAGGGAAGGTCTGGATAACTGTCATCCACTTGATTCCATTGGGTAACCTGATTTTCTGCTGCTGGTTCCCAGAGGGTTTTTAATTGGTCAATGGTTAAGGTTTCGCTCCAACTATTGTCAGGGTGAACCACAATAGTAATAGCATCAAAAGCAATAGGAAGCTCGATGTAACTAATTTCATTGCCTCTACAAGCTGCCATTTCGTCGTGTGAGATAGGACGAGAAGCTGCACTGATATCTGTTTCTCCTGCACAAAATTTCTTAAATCCTCCCCCAGTACCTGAAAATTCCCCTTCTATTTCAAGCTCTTTAATGGACTGGTTGCCGGCGTCGCTTTTATAGCTTTCGAGAACAAGCTCTGTGATGGGAAAAACCGTGCTTGAGCCATCAATTTTTATAGGTTCAAGGGCTGACTCAGGAACCGAACCGCAAGCGGAGAATAAAGAATAAGAGACCAAAGCCATGCTCAAAATTCTGCCCTTGAAATTTTTTTTAATATTCGTTATCATCTTTAGTTTTACCTTTATAAAATAACAGCCATTAGTGTTGATTTAAAAAAATTAACCCAACTCCAATTTTAAAAGTTAACCTCTCCTTAGTCATTCCTTATTCCTAGCTTTCTTGGGAAAAAGGGAGTCCTTACGTCAGAATAAGGCAATAATAATGCTTGATTGTCATTGGAATTAAAAAATTAATTATTTTTTAATTAAGGGATTTTTAAAAATAGAAAAAAGTCTTAAATTTTCAGAATTAACAACTTTCTTAATCTAATGTTTACCAAAAGTTGTTAAATTCTGCTTTAGGATTTGTTTAGTCTACCCAATTACCAAAAAAGACCTATGTTTACAACCGTGAAATCAAGTAAACGCGCCATAATAACATCTCTGTCAATTCTGAGTTTAGCGGTGGGTTTAGGAGCCTGTGGCGGCGGTTCCTCTGATACCGGCAGTACCCCCACTGGTGGTGAAAGCCAAGGCGAAACCACTGCTTTAAACCCTCCCCTAGAAGGGAATGTCTCCCTGACCGGTGCTGGTGCATCTTTCCCTGCTCCCTTATACCAAAACTGGTTTGTACAACTCAATCGAGCCGTTCCTCAACTACAAGTTAACTATCAGTCCGTTGGTAGTGGTGCTGGTGTGGAACAGTTTACCCAAGGAACCGTTGACTTTGGGGCCAGTGATGTAGCCATGACAGACGAAGAAATTGGCCAAATTGAAAGAGGAACAATTTTACTTCCTGTGACTGCTGGTAGTATCGTTATGGCTTATAACTTACCTGGAGTCGACGAACTGAAACTTTCCCGAGACGCTTACGTTGGTATTTTCAAAGGGGATATTACCAAGTGGAATGATCCCGCTATTGCTGAAGCTAACCCTGGTCTAGAACTACCAGATCAACCCATCACCGTAGTTCACCGTTCCGATGGTAGTGGAACCACTGGTGTCTTTACCAAGCATCTCAGTTCTATTAGTCCAGAATGGGAAGCTTCCATTGGCCAAGGGAAAAGTATTGAATGGCCCACCACCAAAGGTAAATTTATTGGTGGTAAAGGAAACGAAGGGGTAACCGCTAATATTCAACAGAACGAAGGTTCTATTGGCTACATTGAGTATGGTTACGCCAAACAAAATAGTATTCCTGTAGCAACTTTACAAAATTCTTCTGGTAACTTCATCGCCCCCACTGATGACAGTGCTTCAGCCACTTTAGACGCTGTGACCTTACCTGAGAATTTACGGGCCTTTATTACCGACCCCGAAGGAGATAATTCTTATCCCATCGTTACCTACACTTGGATTTTAGCCTACGAAACCTACGATGACCCCCAAAAAGCGATCGCTGTAGAAAGCATGATTCAATACGCTTTAACGGAAGGACAAGAACAAAGCAAGGCATTGGGTTATGTTCCTTTACCTCCTAGTGTCAGAGAAAGAGTGGCTGCTGCTGCTGATGTCATTAGCCCTGATTATGAAATTACACTAAACTAAAAGTAATTCATGACATAATCTAGAAGGAAAAATTTTCTCACAAATATAGCAGGAGGCAGAAGTTAAAAACTTTGCTACTATTAGGTTTGAGTTTGAAAAAATGTCCTAACTGCCTTGAAGATTGCTATACTTCTGATTTTTCCTGATACTTACAATACTTTCGTTCTTTACTCCCTTTTTTTACTGTTGTTTTCGTCAGCAATCTAACTTGCTCATTTATCGTGACTGGATCATCTTCTAGACGACAAACCGGCGTAGGCTTTCGCTCCACAATGGAGAAAACCGTTGATAATTGGTTTATTTGGCTAACTTTGGGCTTTGCTATTAGTATCGGGGTAATTCTCGTTTCTATTGCCTGTATTATCACCTGGCGCGCTTGGCCAGCTATTCAAGAATACGGTTTAGGTTTTCTCTTTAGTAGTTCTTGGAACCCGGTTAAGGGCCGAGAATCTTTTGGCGCGTTACCGGTTATTTACGGAACCTTAGTTAGTTCTTTACTGGCTCTAATTATTGCGGTTCCTTTGGGTATTGGCACGGCTATATTTTTGAGTGAAAACTTTATCCCGTTAAGGTTTCGTACTCCCTTAGTTTTCTTGGTGGAACTATTGGCAGCTATTCCTAGTGTTGTTTATGGACTGTGGGGGATTTTTGTTTTAATTCCTTTGGTTCAACCCTTTTCTCAGTTTCTCCATAACACCTTTGGTTGGATACCTCTGTTTAGTACGCCTCCGGCTGGTGGACCAGGAATGTTTCCTGCTAGTATTGTACTATCAATCATGATTTTACCGATTATTACGGCTATTTCTCGGGACTCTTTAGCTTCTTTACCCCCTGAGTTACGACAAGCTTCTTTAGGGTTAGGAGCAACTCGTTGGGAAACTATTTTCCGTGTTTTAATTCCGGCGGCCTTTTCTGGTATTGTTGGGGGAATTATGTTAGCTTTGGGTCGGGCAATGGGAGAAACCATGGCCGTCACCATGATTATCGGTAATGTCAATCGAATTAGTGTTTCTATTTTAGAACCAGCTAACACCATCTCATCTTTAATCGCTAACCAGTTCGCAGAAGCTTCAGGAATGCAGGTAGCTGCTCTAATGTATGCAGGGTTAGTGTTAATGCTGTTAACCTTAGTGGTGAATGTAGCTGCGGATTATATCGTGAGTCAGGTTCGGGCTAAATATTAATAAAGCTCAGAAAATTAGATCCAAAATCTATTTTTCAATACTATTCTTTTCAGAACAGATAATTATTAATTGTTAACTGTTCATTATTAATTGTTAACTGTTCATTGTTCATTATGGAAAGTCAAGCATTAAGTCTCAAAAAAAAGCCCACTTCTCCCCGTTCCTTATTTGATAGTTTTTGGACGGGTGTAGCTTCGTTATGTATGATTATCACCCTTATTCCTTTATTTGCGGTGTTAGCTTTCGTTACAGTCCAAGGTGCGGCTCAAATTAATTTAGACCTATTTACTCAGTTACCTCCACCTCCGGGTCTTTCTGAAGGGGGTATTGCTAATGCCATTATTGGAACCTTAATTACTGTATCTATCGGTACCTTAATTTCGGTTCCTTTTGGTGTTTTAGCTGCGGTTTATCTCTCAGAATTTAGCGGTGATAACCAAGTGGCTAAATGGGTTAGGTTTGCTACTAATGTTTTGAGTGGGG
This sequence comes from Crocosphaera sp., assembly GCA_051439625.1. Classification (GTDB taxonomy): domain Bacteria; phylum Cyanobacteriota; class Cyanobacteriia; order Cyanobacteriales; family Microcystaceae; genus Crocosphaera. Next base: position 4,999 of record JBFRWO010000005.1, read on the forward strand.
TTCCTTCTATTATTGCTGGAGTTTTTGCCTACGGTTTATTGGTAGCTACGGGTATTGTGGGCTTTTCTGCGATCGCTGGTGGGGTTGCTTTATCGGTTTTGATGTTACCCACTATAGTTAGAACGACGGATGAAGCTTTACAGATTGTTCCCCAAAATGTACGTTGGGCGGCCTTTGGTATTGGGGCTTATAATTACCAAACGGTGTTAAAAGTGGTCTTACCGGCGGCAATTCCTTCTATTTTGACAGGGGTTACTCTAGCCATTGCTCGTGCTGCTGGAGAAACCGCGCCCCTTATTTTCACTGCACTTTACTCTAATTTCTGGGCAAGTAAACCCACCTTAAACGAACCCCTGAAACCGCTTCTAGAACCTATTGCCACTCTATCGGTATTGGTTTATAACTATGCTATTGTACCTTTTAAACCTCAACAAGAATTAGCTTGGGCAGGGTCTTTAATTTTGGTGTTATTGGTGTTAGTTACCAGCGTTACGGCACGGATAGCTACTCGTCAAAAAACCTATTAATATGAGTTCGGAGTTCGGAGTTGAGGAATTTTCAAGGACAAGATTATGATGGAAAATATTGAACAAGATACAGTGCCGCCAGAAAATTTAGAAACGGTTTTTTCTCTGGAGCAGGTTGATATTTTTTACGGAAGTTATCGGGCGGTTCGTGATGTTACTTTTACTATTCCTAAAAATAAGGTAACTGCTTTTATTGGTCCTTCTGGGTGTGGAAAAAGTACCATTTTACGCTGCTTTAATCGACTCAATGATCTGATCGATATTTTCAGTTTAAAGGGAAAAATTCACTATCACGGACAAGATTTATACGCACCTGATATCGATCCCATTGAAGTAAGAAAACGCATTGGGATGGTGTTTCAAAAACCCAATCCTTTCCCTAAAACTATCTACGATAATATTGCTTATGGTGCTAGGGTTAATAACTATAGAGGAGATTTAGACGAGTTAGTAGAAACCTCCTTAAGACGGGCAGTTTTATGGGATGAAGTTAAGGATAAATTGGGAGAAAGTGGCTTTTCTTTATCCGGGGGACAACAACAAAGATTGTGTATTGCTCGGACGATTGCTGCTCAACCTGAAGTAGTTTTAATGGACGAACCTTGTTCTGCATTAGACCCAATTTCAACTCTAAAAATTGAAGAGTTAATGCACGAATTAAAGCAAAATTATACTATTGTAATTGTTACCCACAATATGCAGCAAGCAACACGGGTAGCTGATTACACGGCCTTTTTCAACGCAGAAGCGACAGATAAGGGTAGTAAGGTTGGTTTTCTGGTTGAATATGATCAAACAGAAACAATTTTTGGTAATCCCAAACATCAGGACACTAAAGATTATGTTAGTGGACGTTTTGGTTAATTTTAAGGCATTTATTTTAATTAATTATTGAGGTTAGAAGAATGATGACTGATGTGGCAACGGACACAGTATTAAAAATAGAAAACTTAAATGTTTTCTACGGTTCAAATTTAGCAGTTAAAGAGGTTAGTTTAGATATTCCTCTCAATAAAGTTGTGGCCTTTATCGGTCCTTCCGGATGTGGAAAAAGTACGGTTTTACGCTGCTTAAATCGTATGAATGATCTCATTCCTAGTGCTAGAATTGACGGAAAAATAACCTTTCATGGGAACGACATTTATGCTAAACAGGTTGACCCCGTAGACTTACGTTGTCGCATTGGGATGGTATTCCAACAACCTAACCCTTTCCCTAAATCTATCTACGAAAATATTGCCTTTGGTGCCAGAATAAATGGTTATAAAGGAGACATGGATGAGTTGGTAGAAACTTCTCTCAAAAAAGCATCTGTCTGGGATGAAACCAAAGATAAATTACATCAAAGTGGTTTAGCTTTGTCTGGGGGACAACAACAAAGACTATGTATTGCTCGTACTATTGCAGTTAAACCAGATGTTATCTTAATGGACGAACCTTGTGCAGCTTTAGACCCTATTTCAACCCTAAAAATTGAAGAGTTAATTCACGAATTAAAGAAGGATTATACTATTGTTATTGTTACCCATAATATGCAGCAAGCATCACGGGTATCAGATTTAACTGCATTTTATAATGCAGAAGCTACAGATAAAGGTGGTAAGGTCGGTTATTTAGTAGAATATGACCAAACTGAGGTAGTATTCCAAAATCCTGCTCAAGAAGCAACTAGAGACTATGTTAGTGGAAGATTTGGCTAAATAATTAACAGTAAACAGTTATCAGTTATCAGTTAGCAGTTAGCAGTTAGCAGTTATCAGTTAATAACTAATAATGAATAATTTTCATTCCGAGGAACGATTAATCTAAGTAACTTCCTAATCATAATTAGGAAGTTGACACACATTTAAACAACGTATTGAAAAATTAGGAAATAACCAATAGAACCTTCCCCCCGTCACCTCGTCACCCCGTCACCCCGTCACCCCGTCACCCCGTCATTAAAAACTTACCCTATAATTTTGTTTCTTGTTTCCCTTGACTTATTTGGAAACATAAGCTAAGGTTTCGTCAGTAAACTTTCTTACTCTTATTAGCACTTTCCTAAATTCCTAGCTATATTTTTGAGTAAACAAGTGAGGTAGTGAAGGAAACATTACAATTATGCGTTTAAATCGTTCTTGGCTCCCAACTTTAGCCATTTTTGCCACCACATCTCTAACTGGAATTAATCCTAGTTTAGCTAACAACTTACAACCCCTTTTTGATAATCCTGAACCAATTTCTATCCCAGAGCAGTCAATTTCTGCTCCAGACGGACCGATTGAAATTTATGTTCCCCCTCCAGAAAATAATACTTCTGGAACTTGTGCTGCTTTGATTAAACCAGCTATTGATAATGTTATTAGTCGTCATCAAAAACATTGGGGAATTTTAGTAGAAAAATTAGAGGATGGGACACTTTTATACACCCACAACGCGGATAGACATTTTATCCCTGCTTCTAATACGAAACTCTTTACTACGGCCGCTGCTCTACAATTAAAAAATGCTCAATCGAAAATTCGCTCAAAATCTCTACAATCTTGGGTTAATGTTACCAATATCAGAAGTAATAACTATTATGCTGATATCCTACTCCGTCATATTGGAGGACAACAAGCAGCTAAAAGTGCTTTAGGAAAATTAGGGGTTGACCCCAGTGATTTTCGTCAAGTGGATGGTTCAGGGTTATCCCGTCGTAATGTAGCAACTCCTCGCTCCCTAGTGACAACCCTACGCGCTATGTACTATACTCCTCAAAGAGATGTATTTTACGCTTCTCTACCCGTTGCAGGTGTCACAGGGACCCTTCGCAATCGAATGAAGGGAACGCCGGCACAAGGAACTGTTTATGCTAAAACAGGGACATTACGAGGTGTAAGAGCGTTGTCTGGTTATATGAAGCATCCCCATTTCGGAATGGTTGTCTTTAGTATCTTAGCCAACAATCCCAATGTTTCTGGTTCCTCTTTAATCCGTTCCATTGATAAAATTGTCCTACAACTGAGTACCACTCGCCCTTGTGACTGACAAATCTTAAGAAAATCTGTTGCTAATCTCTGTCAATAATTGAGAATTGTTGCAAATTGCTGTTAAAAAAGACTATCATGATTAATTAATGGTATTACTATAGAGCAATTTGCGATGTCCTCCTATACAACCAATTCCCTAAAAGCCGAGTTGAATGCCAGAGGTTGGCGTTTGACTCCGCAAAGGGAAAAAATACTGCACGTTTTCCAAAACCTGCCTCGGGGCAATCATTTAAGCGCTGAAGAATTGTTTGAATTACTAGAACAAAGAGGAGAAAGTATTAGTTTATCGACGATTTATCGAAGTGTTAAGTTGATGTCTCGTATGGGAATTTTACGAGAGTTAGAATTAGCAGAAGGACATAAACACTATGAACTAAATCATCCTCATCCTAACCATCATCATCACATGGTTTGTATTCAATGTAATCGAACTATTGAGTTTAAAAATGATTCAATTCTTAAACATAGTTTGAAACAGTGTGAAAAAGAGGGATTTCAATTAATTGATTGTCAATTAACAGTGATGACTATTTGTCCTGAAGCGATTCGTATGGGTTGGCCTTCTTCTCTTCCTAGTACATGGATGTGTACTCGTACTATTTCTGATGAACATTCCCATGATTCTGATGACAGTGATGATTAATCAGAATAAATTTCTGGAGCATAATATTGCTGATTTAAGTTGACAAAAAAGCAAATATATGTATTCCCAAAAACGGGAAAAAACAGTTAAAAGAAAAATAATGTAGCAACATTTTTAAGAAAAGTCATGAGTAAAAATTAAACTACTTACAGTAATTATTTTTACTCTTTTTTCCTTAAGAAATAATTAAGCTGATGTTCCCAGTTTAAAGGCTAATGCTTTCTTTTTCATCATCTGAAATATATTATAAAAGCCATTGGCACGGGATGGAGTTAAGCTAACATTAAGTCCTGTTTCTTCGATAAAGTCGGGGGTAACTTCTATGATTTCATTAGGAGTTAACCCATTTAATCCTTCAATCAATAAAGCGACTAACCCTTTGACTAATTGAGCATCGGAGTCTCCTTTATACCAGATTTTACCATCTTCTAAGTCTGCTGTGATGTAAACTTGAGAAACACATCCTTGGACTTTATTTTCTTCTATTTTGCCTTCTTCTGGCATTGCTTCTAATTTCTTAGCATACCAGAGTAGTTGTTCATAGCGTTTTTTGGGGTCAGAACGCTTCTTGAATTTTTTTACAATACTGGCTAAGTTAGGGGGTAAAGTCGTTTCTGATGATGACATAGAGCAGGACTAAAAACTGAGAATAGATAATTTTTGACTCAAGGTTAATTGTAGCAAGTTTCTTCTATTTATATCAAGGGATTAGTCGATGAATCACTGGTTATCCGTCAAATATTAATGATTACTTTTTTATTTGTACTAAGGTACTCTTATATTTTTTTGTATAATGAAAGGACTATTTCTGTTATTAATTTTTTGATGATTAATCAATTCAAACCTCAGCAAATTAAGCAGTTATCTATTTTAGAAGATGATAAGTATAAAGATAGTTTCAAACCTTCTCCGGTACTAAAATGGGCAGGAGGAAAAACTCAGTTATTGCCAGAAATAAAAAAACTGTATCCTCAACAACTTCAACAAGGAAAAATTAGAACTTATATAGAACCTTTTTTTGGTGGTGGGGCGGTATTTTTTGATATTTATTCTAACTTTGAAATTGAAACAGTCTATCTTTTTGATAAAAACACAGAGTTAATCATTCTTTATAAAGTAATTCAAAATGATGTTCATAATCTAATTGAAAAGTTATCAATTTTAGAAATTAAATATCTTAGCTTAGATACAGAAAAAAGAAAAGAGTTTTATTATCAAGTGAGAGATGATTATAATACTTTTGATAAAAAAACTGATGCTAATAATTATAGACAAGAATGGATAAACCGAGCAGCTTACACAATATTTTTGAATAAAACTTGTTTTAATGGGTTATATAGAGTCAATATGAAGTGACGTTTTAATGTGCCAATGGGTCGTTATAAAAAGCCTAAAATACTGAATAAAGAGAATTTAATTGCTGTTCATAAAGCGTTTAAAATTGCTGAAATTAAACACACAGATTTTTCAGAAGTTCTGAATTATGCTGATGAAAATACCTTTATTTATTATGATCCTCCCTATCGTCCCATTAGTGAAACAGCAAATTTTAATTCTTATAGTTCCCTAGAATTTAATGATGATGAACAAAAAAGATTAAGAGATGTCTTTGTAAAAACATCAAAACAAGGTGCATTACAAATATTGAGTAATTCAGATCCCACTAATTATATTGATGATCCTTTCTTTGATGAATTATATCAAGAATTTAATATTAGTCGTATTTTAGCTTCAAGGATGATTAATTCTAAGGGTAAAAAGCGTGGTAAAATCAGAGAAATTTTAGTTAATAATTATTAAAAACATGAAATATAGTTCTATTTTTGCGAATCAAATTAAGTGTCACAATGCTGATCAAGTATTTGATTATATTATTAACAATCTCAAAGAGTCTATTTTAAAATGGGATTATTTTATTAACTGGAAAAAAGTCAATAGTAACTTTCGAGATATAGAAATTAGTTTAAATCTCTTAAATTACTTAATTGGAAAAGATAATATAGAAAAAGAGACAAAATTATTATTTAAAGAACATCCAAAATTAGTATATATTGTTCCTGCTTTAGTCGCTTGTAGAAATAAATCTTTTAAACTTTTAACAGAATATAAATATGGACAATTTCAATATCAGGACTTTATTTTTGATAAAACTCATGTAATTACTGATGAAATGATTGATAAAGCAATATTTTTCTTAAAAGAAACAGGGTTTTTAAATCAAATAGAATCTCAAACCATAAAATCAATACCAGATTACTTTTTGGGTGTAGAAGTTGGTTTAGATACAAATGCGAGAAAAAATAGAAATGGAAAAGCAATGGAGGAAATCATAGAATACTTTATAAACTCAATTTGTAATACTCATAATTTTGAATATATTTCTCAAGCAACAGCTTTTAAAATTAAGAAACAATTTAATAAAATTATTACTGTTAATAAATCATCTAAAAAGATTGATTTTGCTATTAACACACCACATAAGTTATTCTTGATAGAAACTAATTTTTATGGAGGAAGTGGATCAAAATTAAAATCAACAGCAGGAGAATATAGTAATATTTTTCTTCAATGGAAAAAAGATAGTCATCAATTTATTTGGATAACAGATGGAATAGGTTGGTTAACCGCTAAAAAACCCTTACGTGATGCGTTTGACAATATTGATTATATTCTGAATCTTAATATGGTTAAATTAGGAATTTTAGAAGCATTAATTATAGACAAAACTATAAACAATAATATTTAGAATTAGAAAGCTAAGAATTGCCAATAAATCCTAACATTTTAGCCAAACTTCCTAATACAGTAACAATCAAACCTATAATAACACCACGATTAATAAATTCTTGATAATCTAATCTTTTTCCTAAACCATCTACTTTTTCTTCTAATTTTGCTTGTCCAACTTTTAAGTCTGTTATATCTTTTTGTATACCATCTAGTTTAGATTCCAGTTTTTCAAATCTTTGGGTAGAACTTTCTTCCATTTTATCGAGTTTTTCATCAATTTTTTTCAGAATATATTCGAGGTCATAAGTAACTTTAAGTGGTTCATTCATGAATTAAACTCCTATAGATTAATACTATTAATTATATCATCTAGGGATTACCAATAAATCCTAGCATTTTGGCTAAATTTCCTAAGAAAGTAACAATTAAACCGGCCTCGGAATGACAGCGACAGATTCAAACAATATCCTAACTAATTTTTGTAATGCTATATTTTAATTATAAATTAAGACAAAAAAAGAGAGGTTACTAACCCTCTCAAAAATTAATAATTATGGATAGTAAAAACCTAACGATCTACAGAACCCATAATGACATCAATGCTACCTAAAATCGCCATAATATCAGCAACTTTTACCCCTTTAAGAAGGTGAGGTAAAATTTGTAAATTATTAAAGTCAGGGGCGCGAATTTTCCAACGCCAAGGGAAGACATCATTACTACCAACAATAAAGATTCCTAATTCCCCTTTACCGCTTTCCATACGTACATAATGTTCCCCTTCAGGAATTTTAAAAGTTGGGGCGACTTTTTTAGCGATATATTGATAGTCAAAACTATTCCATTCCGACTTTTTCCCCTCCATCATGCGTTTTGCTTCCAGGTTTTCATAAGGACCCCCGGGAATACCTTTTAACGCTTGACGAATAATTTTAACCGATTCGCGCATTTCCCGAATACGAATTAAATAACGGGCGAAACAGTC
>JBFRWO010000006.1:0-5133 GCA_051439625.1 Crocosphaera sp.
AATGCAGATAATCCAAAAACTTACGAATTTTCAGGTAAGAGAATTAAAAGAGGTTTGTATCGGACTTTGAATAAAAAATTAGTCAACTCAGATATTAATGGTTCTGCTAATATTGGCCGTAAAAGTAAAGCCGATCTCTTTGAAAAGAGGGAGGTATTAGAGGGGCTTTTGGACGCTCCAAGACGATACTTTATCGTGTAAAGAATCCCCCTGCGTAGCACAGGCTTTGCCTGACCGCCTTGCGTTGGGGTAGTTCAATAGATATGTTAGCTGATGACAGTAACCCTCCGGATGGAGTACAATTCTTTTTTCCTTTTACTACTAATTATTTTGCTTTTCCTATTCCTATTTTGGGGAGACTTACTTTCACAGGAGGAATTATCCAACTCAATAATTTTTTAGCTGTTTTACAAGAAACAGTTGTTATTTCTTTATTATCTTTTGTTATTCTCTTAATTGTCAAAAAAATCAAAAAAGATAAAACAATTAATAATTAATTGTACATTGTTGAAAAATTATCCATTTCCACCCCACCTAAGAGGATAGGGTCGGTTGATTTCAGAAACGGAGAGGGAGGGATTCGAACCCTCGATGGGTGTTACCCCATAACTCCTTAGCAGGGAGCCGCTTTCAACCACTCAGCCACCTCTCCAAGGCACAGTATATAATCATAACAGATGAATCGTGTTTCTAGCAAAATTTTTTTTCTTTCGTTAAGTATTGCAACATAATCATTGACACAAATCCCTTAATTCTTAACATTAAAAACTAATAGACATCTTTTTTCTAGGAGAACTCACCTCTGATGTACTCAACTCTTTTTTTGGCTGTTACAGGTACTACCGTCCAATGGAGTCCCAAAGTTGCCTTAGTTATGATCGCTTGTAATGTTTTGGCCATTGTCATCGGCAGTTACACCATTGCCAAACCCAACGAAGGCCCCGGTTTGCCGGCACCTAATATGTTTGGTGGTATGAGTTTAGGCGCATTACTGGGAACCACTAGCTTTGGCCACGTTCTGGGGGCTGGTGTTATCTTAGGTTTAGCTAGTAGTGGCTTACTCTAAGTTTAGTTTTGTTTAAACTAATTTTGGGCATAATTCTCTTATCTTTTACAGGTTAGGGAATAATGCCCGACCAGCAAACAAAATGGCCTCGTCTCATAGGTTGTGCCATTATAACTATCTGTTACAGGATTTATTTAGTTACGTTAAAATTTGTTTTATTTTGTTCAAACTGTATCTTTGATGACGGATAATTGGGTACGGGTCATTATTCGTGTCGTGTTCAGCAAACTTTGCGAGGCAGTTCGTTATGGTTAAGATCATTCAGTCTCCCACCACATACACCATTGATGTCATTAAAAGGGAGGCCGCCAGGTTGGTTCGAGAAAGAAAACTTCATCAACGACAACCTATTTATACTCTTTGCAAATATATTCCTGCCCGTGAATGGCCTGGTGTCGAATGTGAACTGGAAAGACATGATTTTCTTCTCAGAGACTCTATCATTGATTTATTAAGTAAGCAAGAATGGCGCGATTAGAAGATATTGGCTGATGTTTTTTCCATTTCTCTGAAAATGCGTTTTCGTATTTTTATATTTTCTACTCTGTTCATGGGGATGATGTTAAGTAGCTGTCGTCACCCCCTTCTGATCACCCCAGAAATACCCACAGGAGGACTGAATACTAAGTCCCCTGAAGAATACCCAACTTATAGCGGAGACGGTCGTTATTTGGCGTTTGCATCGGAACGGAAAGGTCATCGGGACATCTATCTTTTCGATTTACAAGAAAAACGTCTTGTCTCTTTACCTAATCTTAACCGCAGAGATTCCAGTCAGGATCAACCTGGGTTAAGTTTTGATGGACGTTATTTAGTTTATGTTTCCACGGAACGGGGTAAACCAGATGTCATGGTTTACGATCGCAACAAACAGCGATCAACTCTACTCACTGCTAATGTTCGGGGTTCTGTGAGACAACCAACCATTACAGGAGATGGATCTCAAGTGGCCTTTCAAACCAGTCAACTAGGAGAATGGAATATTGCGATCGTTGACTATCAAACCAGTCCTTAACTGTTAGCTTCGTTTAGCCATTGATTGACATCTGCGGCGAAATCTTCGTAACGACGTAGGGATGTTACTTTGACTTTAACATACTGTCCCATTGTTTTCATAATGGGTAGAGTAAAGAGGATTTGATCAAGCATATCGGGAGAGTTTACGTTAACAATGGCAATAACCCGTCTTTCTCCCACACACTTCCATAAGTCTACTACAACACCGGCTTTTTTGGCGTTTAAAGCTGTTTCTGCTTCTTCTGACCAAATAGAGAAAAGATCGGTTTGGGTCATTGTGGGACCGTATTCTACCTGAAAATCGAGAAGATAAAGCATTTTTCCTCCTTGTGATTACTAATTATTGGGAACATATTTTAACTATTTTGTTCCTCAATAATAAAAACAATCAATATAGCAAAATAGAAAAATGAATAACAGAGGAGTGGTGAATATCCCTGATACAAAAAGACTAACTGCTTTAGAAGAGTCATTGACTAAACAGTTAGAACAGTCTGGTTTATCTCCTGTCCCTTTATGGGTCAATTGTTTTTTAGGGGAGGTTTTGCTTATTTTAGTGGAATTTCCTGATAATTATTATCTGAATTTAGAAAAGATTCAAGCTTTTTTATATAAAAGACTCAAAAAAGAGCATTTATCTCAAGATTATTTTGTGGAGATTTATTATTTCGTTGATGGTAAATATTGTTCCTTAGAGTTAGATAAAAAAGCAACTTCATTAATTACATTATCTTCTGAAATATTCAATAAATATAGAAATTTAGTTTTAAAATGGCAACAAAAACCAACTGATTCTTCTACGAAGAAAAATCAGACCAATCAATTATCATGGTTAGTGATGGGTTGGAGTTTGGCAACTATAACAACTATTAGTCTTGTTTATGGGTTAACTCGTCCTTGTATTTTTGATAAATGTTCGGACATTAATCAAGCAGAAAAACTTTTTTATCAGAGTGAAATTTTGTTGAAAAATTCTCTGAATGATGCTGAAATAAATCTAGTGAAAACTAATTTAGAATCAGCTATTAATTTATTATCTAAAATTCCTTTTTGGTCGGATTATTATCAAGAATCTTCCCAACTAAAAAATCAATATCAACAACAGCTAGATGATATTTTATTACTGGAATCTGCTAAAAATAAACAAGAAAAAGCAATATTATCATCTCGAGCGTCACCTCTATCTATTCAACAGTTAGAAGCCGTTAAACAAGAATTAAAAACAGCGATCGCAAAGATAGAATTGATTAATGATAACGATATTTTAGAAGGAGTAAAAAACAAAGAATATAAAGAATATTCAAAAAATGTTCAACTTATTGATAAAAAAATAGTAAGAGAAAAGGAAGCAAGTAAGAGTCTAAAACAAGCAAAAATAGCAGCATCCTTAGCTACAAGGAAAGAAAATACTGCCGATAATCTAAACAGTTTACAATTAGTTTATAATAGTTGGGAAACAGCTATAAAAAGGTTACAAGAAATACCAGCCGAAACAACTGCTTATCAAGAATCTCGTCTTTTTTTTAAAACCTATATATCTAATAAAAATAGAATTGGAAAACGGAAAGAACAAGAAAGCATCGCAGTGAAAATGTATGAAAAAGCGAATAATTATGCTAAATTAGCTGAAAAATCAGAACAAAATAATCAATGGTTACAAGCAGTTAACTATTGGAGTATGGCTACAGTTCATATTAATAAAGTTCCTAACAATACCTTTAAATGGAAAGAAGTTCAACCCCTAATATCAACTTATAACCTATCATTCGCCAAAGCTCGAAATAAATCAAATGAAATCAGAGAATTAAAGAAAATTTCATCAGAATTAGATGCAATTTGTAACACTGAAGAGCCAATATGTAAGTATGAGATTACAGAAAAAATAATTAAAATCAAACTAAAATCCAACTATTTAGAACAACTATGGATGATTGCCTTACAAGCAAAAGCAAAAGGAAATTTACAAATTCAAGTGGAACTTTTAAAACATCTTTCTACCTTTGAAAACCGCTTACAAACAATGAGTAATCAAACAGGAAAATACATAGAAGTCTATAATCCTCAAGGAAAATTAATGACTGCTTTTTCTAGGAGCCAATAATTTATCAATATCTTTTAATAATTAAAAGTAGGTGTGTATCATAGACGACAGTAGAGAGATCCCATCGATGCCAAAATTTTAGCGTGATGGACTGTACACGATCGCACTCGATTGGTTATACTGGACATCGCATAAGCAAACAACATAAGTAAATATACTTAACTTAACATCAATGACAACTCAAACTCTTTCTCATGTATCTTCGGACTCTTCTAAAACAAGCACCAAAAACTCTCATAATCAAACTTATGGGGTCAAAGATGGAGAGAATCGGATGGTGAAAGTGAGAGAAACTTATTCAGTGACACAACAAGTCGAATATTTACATTTACAAGCTGAAATTGATGTACTCCTACAACAACTACAAACCTTAAAACAAAATTAAGGGAAAATTCTCTATAAATTAAAGGATAAATCCGACATTTAAGCGGTTTTCGACCTAATCTCCTGTAACCATCTTTGATTGGACAGGAGATTTTTGTGTTATTGGTCTTCAGAAAATTCTCATTAAATTAAATATAACTTAAGGAAAGCTCGTGCTAAGTTACCTAAAAGGGGTTATTTTTTATAATAGATGTTCCGATTACCTTTTTCTGTAATTGATAAGCTAGGAATAAGCCCATTACCCAGGCTTGATGAGATCCGCTAAAATTGCTTGATTATTAACAACGATTATGTCAACCCTTGTTATTGTTGAATCACCAACCAAAGCCCGTACTATTAGAAATTACTTACCCAAAGGATACCAAGTGGAGGCATCTATGGGCCATGTTCGGGATCTCCCGGCCTCGGCCAGTGAAATACCCGCTTCTTACAAAGACAAAGATTGGGCAAACTTAGGGGTCAATGTCGAAGATGGCTTTGAACCGATTTATGTCATCCCCAAGGGCAAAAAAAAGGTGGTTCAGGGGTTAAAATCAGCCTTGAAAAGCGCAGATGAATTAATCTT
>JBFRWO010000007.1:0-25745 GCA_051439625.1 Crocosphaera sp.
TAATGATCCCTTACCCTTTTTGATGAATCCTCACTGGCAAATTAGTTTATTATTAGTGCAGAATTTACGAAAATTAAAAGATTGGGTAAAAATTGACTTTAATATTGGTAAATTAGTCGAAATTGGTGGGGACTAGGTGAATGTAGAATTTAGAATGTAGAATTTAGAATTAATAATATAACAAGATAAATTCAACATTTATTTTTCTACTCTTTATCCTAAAAAACAATGGTCGATCAACTGGGAATTATCATTACATTTATCTTCTTCCTACTATTATTTACAGGGGTAGGAACCTATTCAGCGACTCAAAAAAAAGCCACTACCACTGACTATTTGTTAGCGAGTCGTAACGTCAACCCCTGGTTAACCGCCCTTTCAGCTATGGCAACAGGGCAAAGTGGTTTATTATTCATTGGACAAGTGGGTTTTGCCTATAAAATAGGAATTTCCGCCATCTGGCTAACCATAGGGTGGGCGATCGGCGATTACCTCGCTTGGTGGTTTGTTTTTAAACCCCTAAGAGAACAGTCTGAAGCTACCAACTCAGACACTGTATCTGCTTTTCTCGCCCAAAATATTAAAGGATATCGCCTAATTTCCCTGATTTCTGCCCTTATTACCCTGGCTTTCCTCGGTTCCTACGCCGCAGCCCAACTGGTAGCTGGCAGTAAAGCCTTGAATAGCGTCTTTGGCTGGAATTATAACTTAGGGATCATCATCGGTGCTATTATTGTGGTCATCTACTGCTTTTCTGGGGGCATTCGTGCATCCATTTGGACTGATGCCTTACAAGGAATCTTAATGTTAGGTTCTTTGTTACTGTTATTAGTTGTAGCAGTGATTCAATGCGGTGGTTTCCCTAGCTTATGGCAATCTTTAAACAATATTGACCCAAATTTAGTTAATTTTAGCCCTCAATCTCTGCCATTAGGCTTTATTCCCTTCTTTATCGGTTGGATGGTTGCCGGGTTTGGTGTTGTGGGACAACCTCATATCATGGTTCGGGCCATGGCCATTGACTCAGCAAAACATCTCGGTTTCGCCAGAAACTTGAAAACCAGTTTAGGGTTAATCAACTCTTTCTCTGCTTTGGGTATTGGGTTGACTGCTAGGGTATTACTGCCAGACTTAATGACATCTGGTGATCCAGAGTTAGCCTTACCTTATCTCTCCCTAGAGTTGTTACCCGTTGTCTTAGTGGGGTTGATCCTTGCGGGACTTTTTTCTGCAACCATGTCCACTGCTGACTCGCAAATCTTATCTTGTTCAGCAGCGTTGACTCAAGATATCTTTCCCCAGATGTCTCAGTCTTATAATTTGGCAAAAATAGGCACTTTAAGCGTAACTGCTTTTATTCTAATCATTGCCTTGATCGAAGATAACAATGTCTTCGCTTTAGTCACCTTTTCTTGGTCTGTTTTAGCCTCCGGGTTGGGTCCATTATTACTGGTGAAAGTCTGGCAACAATCCATCAATACTGTAACGGCGATCGCCATGATGATCATCGGTATCACAACAGCTTTGATCTGGAACTTAGTTCTTAACCTATCCAGTGTCATCTATGAAGTGTTACCCGGTATGGTTGCAGGTATGGCTGTATACGCCCTTTATCGTACCCTATCTTCTCTCAACAAATAACTAAACCTAAAAAGCCGTGAGCGAGGGTTAGCCAGTCCGTTTTAACGGCTGGCAGTGGAGCGGGGCTTACAAGGGGGCGAATTCGATTCGCCCCACAGCCCCTTGCGAACAGGGGTTTTAACCCCCTGTATTTGTCTTGGTGCGCTTCCCTTTGCAACCTACGACGGCGCAGGATTGATTCTCTTTACACAAGTCAAAAATAATACTTTGCGCTCGATATTTTATTTCACCTGTTAAAACGGGTTTTCGACGCTTTGGACACCAGACAAAATGATAGTTGAGCAAAGTGACTGAATGGGGATTAGTTCGATAATTATTCATACTTAACACTTGACATGATTTGTTGACATAGACTACTATATCAACAGGAGGTTCAGTCATGTACGGATGTCAACAAAATCTTATTCATGCCAATGACGACATAAAAGCCATCTTAGAGTTTATCTGCTCAGAAGCCAACAAGCTGGCCAATTGTGGAATTTACTATTGTCGTCAAATATTTTTTAAAGCTTATCGCTATGTGAAAAAATACGAGCTTGATTCCCTCCTTAAAAATAACCCTCATTTTAAAGCAATGAGGTCAGCTTGCGCTCAACAAGTATTACATGATGTCGTTGAATCTTTTACTTCATATAAAAGATTAAGTAAGTTATGGAAAAATGGGCAATTAGCCTCGAAGCCACGCTTACCAAAATACCGTAAAAAAGGAGGTATGGCTGTGGTTAGTTGCCCTGCTAGATGGCTTAAGTTAGTAGATGGAAAACTCAAAATTCCACTAGGCAATCAAGTTAAAGCATGGTTTGGTCTTGACCATTTTCTGTTACCAATGCCGTCTAATTTAGATTTTAAATCCATTAAAGAATTCCGAATTGTTCCCAGAAATAGATGCTTTTATCTTGAATGTGTTTACCAGCAAGATGAAGTTAACAAGGTTAGCCCTAATCTCAATGTCTTGGGAATAGATCACGGGATAGATAACTGGTTAACCTGTGTTTCTAATACAGGGAAATCCTTGATCATCGATGGTAAAAAAGTTAAGTCTCAGAATCAGTGGTATAACAAGCGTGTATCTCAAATCAAGAAAGGTAAAGCGCAGGATTACTGGGATGACAAGTTAGCTGATTTAACAGAAAAGCGAAACCGTCAAATGAGAGATAATATTAATAAGGCTGCTAGATTTGTTATTAATTGGTGTCTCAGTAATGATGTTTCTATCATCATTTTTGGATGGAATCAACGGCAAAAAGACTCTATTAATATTGGCAGAAAAAATAATCAAGAATTTGTCCAGATTCCCACAGCAAAACTTAAAAATCGTATTAGTCAGTTAGCTGAACAATACGGGATTAATTTTGTTGAGACTGAAGAAAGTTATACCTCAAAAGCATCATTTTTAGACAATGATTGGCTACCTACATTTGGTGAGAAACCCGAAGGGTGGCAACCATCAGGAAGAAGGATGACAAGAGGTCTTTATCGTGCTGCTAATGGACAGTTAATCAATGCTGATTGCAATGGGGCAGCTAATATTATTAGAAAAGTAATCACACAGCTAAAAGTATCTTTAGCCAAGGTGACTAGGGCATTTTTGAGTGTGCCACAACGATATCGATTAGATAGACTTTCTAGATCATATCGTATAAAAAGTGAAGAAGCGTTAATTTATTACGCTTCGTAACAACCTTTAAGAATCCAGGGCGTTTTAACCCCTGGAGAACTCAATAATCTTCTCCCCCTGCCTCCCCTGCCCCCTCTGCTTCCTCTGCCCTATATTATTAATCAGGAGATTTAACTATGTCTATCCTTCATATTCTTCATTTAGTGGGTTCTGCCGAAAGTGAATTTTACTGCGACTTATCCCGTTTATATGGCAAAGACTGTATCGAAGCAACCGCTAACTCTTCTAGTTATCGTTTTTCGATTGCTTATGTTACCCCCGATCGCTTGTGGCGTTTTCCAGCATCTTTAAACAGAGAAGATATTAACGCAGCAACTCCCATGTCTCTATCTCAAGCGATACAGTGGATCAGCGAACAAAATATTGACTTAGTGTTGCCTCAGATGTTTTGTATTGCGGGAATGACTCAGTATCGCAGTTTATTCGACCTTCTCAATATCCCTTATTTGGGCAATAAAGCCGAGTCAATGGCCTTAACTGCTAATAAGGCCCAAGCTAAGGCGATCGTTGCTGCAACAGGGGTTAAAGTGCCTTATGGAGAACTTTTACGCCACGGTGATACCCCAAACTTGCGCCCACCAGTGGTTATTAAACCAGCAAACTCGGATAACTCTTTAGGAGTAACTTTAGTTAAAACAATGGAGGAATATGACGCGGGGTTAGAAAAAGCCTTTCAATATGCAGATGAGGTGTTAGTAGAAGAATACATCGAACTCGGAAGAGAGGTCAGATGTGGCACAATTGTTAAAGATGGAGAATTAATTAGTTTACCCTTAGAAGAATATTTAGTTAATCCTCAAGAGCATCCCATTCGTAACTATGAGGATAAACTGAAAAAAGATGACTCAGGGGAATTAAGTTTATCAGCTAAGGACAATATTAAAGCTTGGATTGTTGATATAAACGATCCAGCAACCAGACGAGTTCAAGAAATAGCTAAACAGTGTCATCAAGCTTTAGGTTGTCGTCATTATAGTTTATTTGATTTTCGTATTGATCCCCAAGGACAACCCTGGTTTTTAGAAGCTGGTTTATACTGTTCTTTTTCCCCTAAAAGTGTTGTTGCAATGATGGCACAAGCAAAAGGTATTTCTCTGGACGAGTTGTTAGAAATAGCCATTAAAGAAGCAATGATTTAAAACTATAGGGTGGGCAATGCCCACCTTAATTATTAATAGATTAATTCAAGAATAATTTCAGAAAAGGATTAGAAGGCGATAAACATGAATTTCCCTTAATAGCATCATAAATTTCATCTTTTGAACGCATATAAATTTCTGCCGCCCCATCTTTTATTTTCTCTGCTTCTTTATCTATATAGGCTGCGCCATTTTTCTCTTCATAATGAAGCCCGTTGTGTTCTTCCTCTGCTTCTTGATCGATACAATAATGTCCATAATCATCATCTAGATTAAAATACTTTAATTCTTGACGTTCATTCTCTGCCCATTCATCAATTTTTCGATGTTTTATTTTATAAGTATCGCTTAATTCTTTCCATTGTCTATCTCTTTCTTTATTAACTTCTTTCTCAACTTTATTGATTATCAGGTTTAGATAGTATTCCTCTAGCCAATCATAATAATAATCTACATCTCTTATAGTTTTTCCCAAAACTATTATTTTGACTTCTTTTGCACCAGCTTCTAACAATAATTCTTGACAAGTTTCAACAGTTGTTCCAGTAGTTAATACGTCGTCTAGTAAAATTACTTTTTGATCTTTAATAAGAGATTTATTTTTTATTTCAATAGAATCTTTATGTCTTTCTTTATTTCTTTTTTCAGATGAATGAGATTGTTTTGCAATACTTTTGATACGTTTAATACAAGTTGTTCCATCTATTAAATTTTGTTTAGATTGTACTAATTGTTGCGATAAATAAACTATTCCAGAAGATAAACAGTTAGCATTAGAAGAAGGAACTGCTGCAATTACTACTGGTTCATTATCAATTATTCTTTCTAACTCCTTGGTAAAGAATTTAATAGCCTCATAATTGCTGTTTTTGAGGTCTAATATTTTATGACTATATTTATTAAAATCTTCGTTAAAATATCTATCATCTCCTTCATAATTATATAATGGACAATAAAAACCTAAGTTAAAAATCTTGGGCAAACTATCAAAATTTTCCATAACTGTTACTAAAATCGAAAGTTAGCACATTATAGTTGATAAATCTTTTAAAGTCAATAGTTTCATAATGCTATAATAGTAAGACTGCTAATTAAATAATATAACTAAAATGCAAACTGATGTAAAATCATCTTTAAAACAAATTTATGAAGAAGATTTTGTACTTTGGGTTGATGAGACAGTTAAACAACTTAAAGAACAAGATTTTGTTAACTTAGACTGGGAACATTTAATTGAGGAAATAGAAGCATTGGGAAATGAACAAAGACGTAAAGTAAGAAGTTATCTAAAACAACTATTTATTCATTTACTTTTGTATGCTTATTGGGTTTCAGAAAAAGAAAGATGTGCTAAAGGTTGGCGAGATGAAATTGAAAATTTCCGAGATGAGTTAGAAGATTTATTAGAGTCAAAAGTTCTTTATAATTATTATCAAAAAGAATTTGAGAAAGTGTATCAAAAGGCACGTTTAAGAGCGATTAAGAAAACAGGTTTACCATCCTCAACTTTCCCCCAAAAATGTCCTTTTACATTAGAACAAACTCTTGATTTTGATTTCTTACCTTAAAAATATAAGAAAAAGTTATCAACTATCAATTTAACGTAAGTACGGGATTAATATTATTAAGCCCTTACAAAAATATTAAATAGGATACCATTCATCATCCAGTAATTTTTCTAACCAACCGTCAGGAAGTTGTTTAGGATATTCAGATTCAAGACGTTTTTTTCCTTACGTCCGTCTGCCCTTTTCCCTTCAAGAATCGCTAGTTTTCTGGCTTGAGGATAAGCTATTTTAACTGCTTGAGGAAAATAACTTTTCAATATACTATCTTGAATCTCATTGCGAATTCTAGCCCTATGTTCATCAATAAAATTATACCAACTATTACTCATCCAGTCTGGCGCGTCTTTTTGAACATAAAGCTTGATTAAATGGGCAATTAGAATAATTAAATTACTCCTTAATGCTTTTCTAGGATCTCCCATTTTTAAATCTTCAATTAAATTTTGAAGATCGATAACATCCCAATTTTTATGGGTTAAAGCTTCGATTTGCTTTTGTTTCCAAAGCGTATAATCTGTTTCGTATATATTCATAGTTTAATACCACCATCTATAATAATATCAATTTTCTCCCCTCAAAAATTGTAGGTTGAGTAAAGATTAAATTTTTTGGTAGAAATCATCAACCTTTTCCTTAAAAAGAGCTATTATGTAATAATAGTTCAACAACTTCAAGTGAGGAGCCAATCGATTATGGATGTTAAATTAATTTTAGTGGTATTAACGGCGTTATTTACCGTATCTTGTCTGTTTTTCGGCACCAAGAACGGATATTATGACTCTGACAATTATGATGGTAACGGGTCAGCGCATTAATTAACGGCGATCGCATTTTCATAAAATGTTATAATGGTCAAAATTCCATCCCGTACACGAGGACCAGAAAGCCATCGTGTTCTGGATGTTGTTTTTTATGCTCAATAATAATGCACCTCAAAGTATTAGTTCCCACAGAAGTTTTTGTTGATACTAACGTCATCAAAATAGTAGCAGAAGCTGAGAATGGTTCCTTTTGTTTACTACCCCATCATATCGATTTTTTAGCAGCTTTAGTTCCTGGAATTCTTAGTTATACTTTAGAAAATAAGGAAGAAGTTTTTTTAGCTATTAATGAAGGAATTTTAGTCAAACAGGGTAACGATATTTTTGTTTCTACCTTACAAGCAGTACAAGATAAAGACTTAGAAACCCTACAAACTACTGTCAGCAAAAAGTTTAGAATTTTAGACGAAAGAGAAAAATTAATTCGTTCCGCTTTAGCAAAATTTGAAGCAACTATTATCCGTCGTTTTCGAGATATTGGTATGTAGAACGGCGATTAAGAAATTACTATAATAATATAATTAAGTAACGAGAAACAAATATCATGTTATCCCCCGAACTCGACCTAGTTAATAATTGGATATTAAAGGAACTTCTGCCCAATATCCGCCTTCTTCTGCTTGATGAACAATAATTTGAAGTTTCATCTGTTGTGATGTGATAATGATTATTAATGGTAAGGTGGTCAGTGCATCGGCCTACCCTTAAAATTTTACTATAGGAAACAAAAAATGAAAGGAATTCAATTTGTTATAGATGAACAAGGAGAAAAAAAAGCAGTTTTAATTGACTTAACTGAATGGGGAGAACTTTGGGAAGATTTTTATGATCTTGCTGTTTCTCGCGCTAGAAAAGATGAATTAGAGGTTTCTTGGGAAGATTTAAAAGCAGAAATGGAAGAGGAGAGTAAACAAGGATGATAATTTATATCGAGTTAGAGTGGGTAATTATCGAGTTGTTTATGAAATTGATGATTCTACTAAATTCATCCGAATTACCAGGGTGAGACATCGAAAAGATGTCTATCGTCAGTAACAAGATAAGGGTGAAAAAAGTTCACCCCTACCCATTAAAATGACTAAATATTAACCGTGTTTTTTGCGTTTAGACGCTATTAAACCAGCACCCACAAATCCGAATTTCTTAACAAAACTTTACATAGAGGCCATAAAAAAGGTGGGCATTGCCCACCCTACCATTAAAATATTACTCCCAAATCTGACAACTTAAATCTCCTGATTTTTGAGAAAAACGGATATTTTCCTCATAATCAACCGGACAATCAATCACCGCAGGAACCCCTTGCTCTAAGGCAGTTTTCAAAGTAGGAACTAAATCATCAGCCGACTCGACACGATACCCTTTTAAACCCATACTTTCCGCAAATTTAACAAAATCTGGATTAGTAAACTTAATAAAAGAAGACTGACCAAATTGATTGATTTGCTTCCATTCAATTAAACCATAACCATTGTCATTGAAAATCAGGGTAACAAAAGGAGTACCGGCACGTAAAGCCGTTTCTAACTCCTGACAGTTCATCATAAAACCCCCATCCCCTGTCACTGCAACCACCCTCTTATCAGGGGCCACTAACTTAGCAGCGATCGCCCCAGGAATAGCGATCCCCATAGCTGCAAACCCATTAGAAATGAGACAGGTATTAGGACTATCAGAATGATAATGACGGGCCATCCACATTTTATGGGCCCCCACATCGGAGATAACGATATCTTCTGGTCCCATCACCTGACGCAGATCGTAGATGATTTTTTGCGGTTTAATAGGGAACCCTTCATCATGGGCATAATTTTCATATTCTGTCACCAACTGAGTCCGTACACCAGTAGCGACAGAGGTTGATTTTCCTTGACGATCAGCCCGTTTTAAAATATCCATCAAAGAATCGCTAATATCCCCCACCACTTCCACAGAAGGGATATAACTGCTATCAATTTCTGCCGGTTCCATGCCAATATGGATAATAGGGGTTGATCCTTCTGGGTTCCATTTTTTGGGTGAATATTCGATTAAATCATAGCCCACAGCAATGACGAGATCGCTTTGTTCAAAGGCGCAAGTAATGACATCTCGTTGTTGCAAACCCACAGTCCACAAGGAGAGAGGATGGGTGTAAGCAACGGCCCCTTTCCCCATAAACGTATTGGCCACAGGAATATTTAAAGTGGTGGCAAACTCTGTTAATGCTTCACTGGCCTGGGCCCGAATAGTGCCATTTCCCACTAAAATTAAGGGGTTTTTGGCTTTAGAAATGGCCATAGCCGCTGCGTTTAAACTACGATAAGAAGCGTAGGTTTTTTCTTGTGCGTCCCGTTTTAAAGGTTGACCCTCCACCGGCATCGCTGCGATATTTTCGGGGAGATCGATATGAACCGCCCCTGGTTTCTCGCTTTGGGCGAGTTTAAAGGCTTTTCGGGTGACTTCCGGGGTAATACTGGGACGAACAATCTGTTTATTCCATTTTGTTACCGGTGCAAACATGGCCACCAAGTCCAGATATTGATGGGACTCGATGTGCATTCTGTCTGTTCCCACCTGTCCTGTAATCGCTACTAAGGGCGCACCATCTAGATTAGCATCCGCCACCCCCGTCATCAAATTTGTAGCCCCCGGTCCAAGGGTGGATAGACAGACCCCCGCCTTACCGGTCAGTCGGCCATAGACATCAGCCATAAATGCGGCCCCTTGTTCGTGACGGGTGGTGATAAATTGAATAGAAGAGTCTTTGAGTGCTTCAAGAATGTGTAAGTTTTCTTCCCCTGGCAAGCCAAAAATATACTCTACCCCTTCATTTTCGAGGCATTTTACCAATAATTCGGCTGTGTTCATTTCCCCCATGTGAGTTTTCCCTTATGTTGATGATATTGATGAGTTAATAGCGACTCCCGAAATTTTGGTCTTTAAACCGTTTCGGGAGTCGAAGATAGATGTTCAAATTTCTCTTAGTCTAATTTAACGAAAGATCCTTGACAAAAACCACTATTTATGATGGAATCTTCACTTAATCCAGACAGTTTTAACATTTAGAAATTCTTGCATTCCTTCAATGCTTAATTCTCGTCCGTAACCCGATCGCTTGATTCCACCGAAAGGTAGGCGCGGATCGGATTTGACCATACCATTAATGAAGACGCATCCGGCTTCGATCTCGTCGATCAATCGTTCTTGTTCGTTGAGATCATTAGTCCAGGCACTGGCACCTAAGCCAAAGATGGTATCATTAGCTAGTTCAATGGCTTCGTCCATATCTTTAACTCGGAAGAGTAAAGCCACTGGACCAAAGAACTCATCGTAATATCCCGGAGAATCTGCGGGAATATCCGTTAAAATGGTAGGCGGATAAAAGTAACCGGAGCGATCGGCGATCGCTTGACCCCCTAATACTATTCTTCCCCCTTTTGTCACAGTTTCTTTCACTTGTTGATCTAATTCGAGTAACATCGAAGCGTTGGCCAATGGTCCGATGTCTGTGTCTTCGTTCATGGGATCACCCACTTTCAGGGCTTTAAATTTTTCGGTCAGTAAAGCTTGGAATTGATCGGCGATGGACTCGGCTAAAATAAAGCGTTTGGCCGCGATACAAGACTGGCCATTATTTAACATCCTGGCTGTTACGGCAGTAGTGGCGGCGGCTTCGATATCGGCACTTTCTAAGACGATAAAGGGATCACTGCCCCCTAATTCTAAAACGGTTTTTTTAATTTGTTTACCGGCAGCAGAGGCTAAACTGGCCCCGGCTGGTTCACTTCCGGTTAAAGTAGCTGCTTTGACTCTGGGATCGTTAATAATAGCTTCTACTTGAGACGCGCCTATTAGTAGGGTTTGAAAACTGCCTTGAGGGAAACCTGCTTCTTTGAGAATGGCTTCGACGGCTAAGGCGCATTGAGGGACGTTAGAGGCGTGTTTGAGAATGCCAATGTTTCCGGCCATCAAAGCAGGGGCAGCAAAGCGAAATACTTGCCAGAGGGGAAAATTCCAGGGCATTACAGCTAAAATGATCCCTAATGGTTGATAACGGACAAAGCTACGACTGGCATCGGTTTTCGCTTCTACGTCTTTGAGAAAGTTAGCTGCGTTTTCTGCGTAGTAACGACAAACTAAAGCACATTTTTTGGCTTCTGCGATCGCACTTTTGATCGGTTTACCCATTTCTAGGGTCATTATTTCCCCTAGTTTACGTTGATCTCGTTCCAAAATATCGGCAGCAGCATTTAACCATTGACTTTTTTGTTCCAGGGGAATTTTGCGATACTGTTTGAAAGTAGTTTGAGCTAAAGCTAGTTTAACTTCAATTTCTTCTGCCGTAAGCGGTTTAAAAGTTTGAATAGTTTCTCCCGTTGCTGGGTTAACTGTAGCGATACCCATGTTTCCTCCTAAATTCCCTTATTGTTGACAATTTTAGTTATTCTTTCCTAGTGTGATATAACTACACTTAGGTTAGGGCTGTTTTTTGGGAATTTTTAATATCTATTTCTAGCTTGACGCTAGAGGAAGACAACGGAGGATTTTTTTTACATTTGTATACATAAATTTACACTAAGTTAGTTAGTAGTGGAAGAATTAATTATATTTGAGTGAATTTGTATTTTTTGGGGTTTATATTTAGCTTAAAGATTATTAGGAGTTGTTATGAATAGAGATTCTCTTAATGCTGGTTCTATTGGTTGTCTTGGCACGTTTATTATTGCTGCTTTCATAGTATTATTTTTTCGACCTTTTACTGTTATTTCAGCGGGTCAAAGGGGAGTAGTGATTAATTTAGGAAAGGTACAAGATACTGTTTTGGGAGAAGGTATTCATCCCATTGTTCCCATTGTGACGCAAGTTAAAAAGATGAATGTGAGAATACAAAGAACGGATCTTGAAGAGTCTGTAGGCACAAAAGATTTACAAAGTTTACAAGCTAAAATTTCTTTAAATTGGCATATTGAACCGACGGAGGTTAATGCAGTTTATCAGAATATTGGTAGTAACGATCAGTTAATTGATGTTATTATCATCCCTGCTTTGTCGGAAGCGGTTAAAGCATCAACACCTCAAAGAAATTCTGAAGAAATTTTAAAACAGAGAGAAACTTTGAAACAGGAAATTGATAATCGTGTTAAAAATAGACTAGAAAAAAGAGGCATCAAAGTTGTTGAAATATCATTAGTTCGTTTAAGTTTTTCTGATAATTATAAACAATCTATTGAACGGAAAAAAATAGCGGAACAGGATGCAGAAACAGCTAAAAAAGAAGCAGAAGCTATGATTACTAAAGCTAGAGGACAAGCAGAGGCACAAAAATTATTAAGACAGTCTCTTAACCCAGAATTATTACAAAAACAAGCGATTGAAAAATGGGATGGAAAATTTCCTATGGTAATGGGAGGAAATGGTGCTTTACCTATGATTAATATTGATCCTTCTCAAACAGGTCAATCTAACCGTTAATTGATATAATAGTTAATTAGAAATAGCATGATAAAACTGCACTTTTTGATAACAAATTAATCAAAATATTTTGACTGGTTTTAGTATTGCTTACTGGTGTAAACTTAACAGTGAATCATTAATTATTGATTGTCATTGCAAAAAATTCCAGCAATTAATAATTAATAATTATTTGGTGAATTACTACTAGATACTAATTCGTTTTCATTATTTCCTGAAGCAATCTTTATTTTTCTAGTTATTTTAAAGATTGCTTCAGAGGGAGAATTAAGTCTTAAACTAATAGCAGTTTCTTAAAGTAGGGGTTAACGGCCGTTAACCCCTACAACCTAACAATGACAGTTTCCGGTTGCTTAAGTTGGCACTAATAAGTATTACTAAATCCCTACAGTTTCAGGAATTTGTGCTACTATATATTTACCGATTTCTAAGGATGCAGTTGCGGCTGGAGAGGGTGCATTACAAACGTGCAAAGCCTGTTCATCTTGGATAATTAAGAAGTCTTCTACTAACTTACCATCCATCTTTAAAGCTTGGGCCCTTACCCCTGCTTCACAAGGAATAACATCGTTATCCGTAACTTCCGGAATTAATTGTTGTAAACTATTAACAAATGCAGCCTTGCTAAAGGAGCGAATTATCTCCTTAATTCCTTCATCTGCGTGTTTGGTTGCCAGTCGCCAAAACCCAGGATAGGCAAGCACTTCAGCTAATTCCTTGAAATCAAAATCAGTCTTTTTATAGCCTTCCCGTTTCAAACTTAACACCGCATTGGGTCCTGCGTGAATACTTCCATCGACCATCTTGGTGAAATGCACCCCTAAAAAGGGGAATTCAGGGTTAGGAACGGGATAAATGAGACTTTTTACCAAATAACGTTTTTCGGGCGTTAATTGATAATATTCACCGCGAAAGGGGACGATTTTGGCTTGGGGGTTGACCCCATCTAGTTGCGCTAGGCGATCGCTATATAACCCTCCACAATTTATAATAAATTTAGCTTTTATTTCCCCTTGACTGGTTTCTAAAAACTTATATTTGTTAGCATTACCAATTTTCAAAACTTTAGTATTGAGTTTAATTTCTCCCCCTTGTTGTTCAATTATTTCTGCATATTTTTCACACACTTTTTTATAGTCAGCAATACCAGATGTCGGGACATAAATTCCAGCTAAACAATTAACATAAGGTTCTTTTTCTTTAACTTCTTCGGGGGATATTTTCTTAACTTCTAAACCGTTTTCTAAACCCCTTTTATACAAATTATCTAGTAAGGGTAATTCTTTTTCTTTTGTCGCAACAATTACCTTACCACAGACTTCGTGAGGTAGATCATATTTTTGACAAAATTCTACCATAGATTGACTTCCAGCACGGGTAAACTTAGCCTTAAAACTGCCTGGTTTATAATATATTCCAGAATGGATAACCCCACTATTATGCCCAGTTTGATGATAGGCTACTTTACTTTCTTTTTCAATGACCACTAATGACGCATGAGGAAACTTTTCCCCCAACATCATGGCCGTAGAAAGTCCGACAATACCTCCACCAATAACAGCAAAATCATACATCATTTTATCTAGTTCAAGTTAGTATTAGGGTGAGTTAGACTGTTATCGTTTAGCTTATCACGAAAATACAGCAATAGACATTAACCCACCATCTGAGTGGCAGGCTAGGTTATAACAAAGCAGATAATCATCCTCCGCAACCCACCAATAACAGTGAACTATGACGGTTTCTTGTTGGGTTTTGTTCCTCAACCCAACCTACTTTTAATATATTTAGGTTTTCTGTTGAAAATGTGCTTTTACTTAACGATCAATTGAACATTAGTTTTCAATTTCAGATTTCATTCTTTCTAATGTCATATTCATTTGATCAAACATTTGTTGAGGAGTCATTCCAAACTGGCCTAACTGAGTTTTTAGTTGTTCCACAGTCATTTGTGCCATAAAATCTTCTGATAATTCAAACCGTTTCATAAAGATTTTATAACGTTCCATCAATGCTTCCATTTGGTCGATGAAAATCTTTTTACCTTCACGGTCAAACTTACCATATTCTCCACCTAATTGTATCAAAGATTGATAATCTTCAAACAATTTTTTTGCTTCCTCTTGAACCACTTCAGAATCAAAAAATCCCATGATTGTTTTCCCTATGTTATTAATGATGATTGACTATAAGCTAAACGTTTCCAATTATAAGAGAGTTGAAACGGATTGAAAACTACGGTTTACCGTATCATCCAGTCAGTTTAACTCGAAACTCTGGGGAACCCTATCTGCTGGAAAGCGTCTTTTGCAGTACACTGGTTTTATCCACCCTTACGCTTAAACCCGATGCAACAGTTGGAAAAGCTATTCAGTCATCCAAAAAGCCGTAAAGTTGGCATTATCCTCGCTTTACTCTCTACTATTGTACCTTGGCCTATCGCTGGCGTGCATAAATTTTATTTAGGCCAACCTGTTTGGGGTGTGATTTATTTATTGTTATGGAATACCCCCATACCCAGTATTGCCTGTGCGATCGATGCGGTTTGGTATTTTGTCCAAGGAGAAGAACAATTTAATGTTCAATTTAATGCTTTAACTCCTAGTAATCCTCATACAGTATATAGCAAACAAATAGAAAGTCTACAAATCAATGTTATTTCTGATGGGTTACGAGAATTAGATAAACTACGAGAAGAAGGATTAGTTTCTGACTATGAATTTGAACAAAAACGCCGTCAACTTTTAGATAGAATAAATTAGTTATCAGTTATCAGTTATTAAGCAAAGTTTGGCTTATAAATTTAATCAACGCTATATTAATATACTAAATCTTTTAAAAAATTGATTTATAACTACTAAAAAATGGTATTTTATTCTTGGTCAAAACAACTAAATCCTCGTAAAAGAAAGCTAAAGCAACAAATAGAAAACGATCCTTATTATCGTTTTCAGTCTTTAGAAGAAATTGCGATCGCAGCAGAATTAGGAATCAAAATTGATGTAACTAATGCTACTGTTGACGACTTATTAAGAGTACCTGGAATATCCATTCATCAAGCGAGAAATTTACTAGAATTAATACAAATGGGGGTAGAAATTTTATCCATAGAAGATATGGCAGCAGCTTTAAATATTCCCTTATCTCGTGTGAAACCTTTCGCCCCTATTTTAGCTTTTTCTTATTATGATCCTGAAAGTTTAATTAATCCTCAAAAAATAAATATTAATACAGCAACACTAGAAGATTTAGTAATAGTTCCTAATTTTTCTGAAGATATGAAACAAGAAATAATTAGCGATCGCCAAGAAAATGGAAAGTATAAAAATTTAGTTGATTTACAAAAAAGATTACAATTAAATGCTACAATAATAGCAGAATTGATGCACTATATTAGCTTTTAATTTTTAACTCCGAACCCCGAATCCCGAACTCCTAACTCCTAACTCAAAAATGTTAACCTTTAAAAAAACAACCTTAATTGATGCCCCCATAGAAAAAGTTTGGGAATTTCACGAACGTCCTGACATTTTAGACATATTAACTCCTCCTTGGCAACCGGTTAAAGTTATGAAACGAGAAGGGGGTTTAGATATTGGCGCAATAACAGAATTTCAGTTAATGTTAGGGTTTATTCCTATTCGTTGGTTGGCCCGTCATACTGAATGTAATAAACCCTATTTATTCGTAGATATCCAAGAAATTGGCCCCTTAGAATCTTGGGAACACCGTCATAAATTTACACCGAAAAACGGCAAAACAGAACTAACCGACGAAATTAAATACGAAATTCCTGGGGGTAGAATTGTAGAAATTTTAATTGGTTGGTGGGTTGATTTTCGTTTACAAGATATGTTTAGTTATCGACACGAAATTACCCAAAAATGGATAACAGATAATTATAAAAACCCTTAAGCCGATGCACTCCCCACCCTACGTTGAAAACTCCTAAAACTGACTTAAAAAGCGCATATCGCTATTATAAAGACGACGAATATCATCAATTTGGTGTAATACCATAGCAAAACGTTCGATCCCTAAACCAGCAGCGAACCCGGTATAAACTTCAGGATCATAACCCACTGCTTTTAAAACATTAGGATCAACCATACCACAACCCATCACTTCTAACCATTTCCCTTTCCATTGCACATCAACCTCAGCAGAGGGTTCCGTAAACGGGAAATAACTAGCGCGAAACTTAACTGGTAATTCTTCCCCGAACATTTGGTTTAAAAATTCTTTAATGGTTCCCTTGAGATCAGCAAAAGTTAAACCCTTATCCACCGCCAAAATTTCCACTTGATGGAAAACCGCCGAATGGGTAGCATCCACTGTATCCCGACGATAAACCCTGCCTGGGGCTACAATACGGATAGGAGGTTCATGGGTTTCCATGTAGCGTATTTGTACAGGAGACGTATGGGTTCTCATCAAGATATTATCGCTCAAAAAGAAAGTATCCTGCATATCCCTAGCCGGATGATCTGGGGGAATATTCAACGCCTCAAAGTTATAATAATCCGTTTCCACGTGGGGACCAGTGGATACCTGATAACCTAACCCCACAAAGATGTCTAAAACCCTGTCTATGGTACTGTTGAGGGGGTGTAAACGTCCCAAAGAACGGGCAACCCCTGGCATAGTCACATCAAGGGTTTCGGCTGCTAATTGTGCCTTTAACTTAGCGGTTTTTAGGGTATTTCGTTGCTGTTCTAAATTACTTTGTAAAGCTTCTTTAACTTCATTGGCCAAAGAACCCACACGAGGGCGTTCTTCTGCGCTTAATTTTCCCATTCCTCGCAAGATTTGGGAAAGTTTGCCTTTTTTACCTAAATAGTTAATTCTCAGTTGTTCTAATGCTTCTAAACTGTCAACAGCAGTAATTTCTTTCTCTGCCTCTTGTTGTAGTGTTTGTAAATCTGTTTCTAGGGTATTAGACATTGTGGCCATTGTGTTGGGAAAGGACAAAATTTAGACACAAATTCTAGTGTAGCGAAGTTTGGGACTATGGCATAGTATTTATAAGGAACAGTTCGCTAAAGAAGCAGATGGGGTAAGGATCAAAAAATTCTTGTTTTTGTATTGTATAATTTTCAAAAATCAACAAATTCTCGTAAGTCTTTTAAAATATTTTCAATTTTTTCATCATCCTTTAATTCCCAATTACTGACTCGAAAAACTTGCCAGTTTTCTTTCCGTAATTTTCTATCCTCCTTCAATCGCTTTGCATAAGATTCCTCATGTGCATACCAATTTGAATTCTTTTTAATAGCATAATGACTAATATCATCAACTAAAATCACAAATCTTTTATTCTTCCAAAATGCTACAAAGTCAACTCTATAAATATCATGGGAATGGCTGGATGAAATCGAACGAAGGTTTTTTTTAGACTGTGAATGCCACTGAATCCATGCTTGAGGGATTAAGACAGGTATATTTTTATATGCCATACTTAAATTTTTCGCATATCTTAGAAAAAATTGTTTCTCATATTTAGTTTGATTCATGTTGACGAGACTATTTTTCAAGGTATTATTTGTCGAATCAGTAAGGTTATATAATGATTGAAGTGAATTCCAAGAAAAATTTGGATATACTTCTCCTTTTAATAATCCTAATCCACTTTGTAGCTCAAAATTGAGTTGTTGACTACCATTTTTTGCTGTAATAGAAAAATCAGGTTTCGGAACGCCAAAAGGTAAACCAGCAGGAAATTGCTCATTAAATAAGTTTTCCCTAACTATTAAATCTTCTCCAATAATTTTTCCATCTTTTATTTGAAATCCATTGTTAATACATACATTACGAAGATAAACTTTAGATTCTTCTTCTAAAAAATATAACTGTAAACTATACTCAATAACTTTTAGAAAGTTTTGAACTGTCTCTTGAATATCCCAGTTTGCGTAGCTATAATAAGCTTCAACAAGTCCGCGACGAGTTCCATCACTTAAAGAGTTTTCCTCTGGCAAGGTAAAACCTGCATTAACAAAAATATCATCGATTTGTCTCAGAACAAACTTGTTTACACAGAATTCTCTAAATTCTACTTTGATAAGGTTAAGTTGAGCAGTCAAAGTTTGTGTTGCTTGATGGAGAGTCATAAAAATAGCTTTTTTCTGATCATTCCCAATATAGCTATTTATTCTTACTAATGAGAGGATAGAATATCAAGGTTATCGATGAAATAATATTGGGTCACACTTTTGGTAAACTAGGATCTGGCCACCGATCGCACCATACAAAAATACTATGAAAATTTCCGTTAACTGGCTGCGGGAACTCGTTAACGTCACCCTCACCCCCGAAGCATTAGCCGATCTTTTGACCATCGCAGGGTTAGAAGTAGATGAGATCGAAGATCGTCGTCAATGGGCCGATGGGGTTGTGATCGGTAAAATTATAGATCGTCAACCTCACCCCAACGCCGATAAATTAAGCGTCTGTCAAGTGGATATTGGCGCAGAAACCCCCTCTACCATTGTTTGTGGGGCCCCCAACGCCAAAGCAGATATTTACGTTCCTGTCGCCACATTAGGAACCTATTTACCGAAAATTGACCTAAAAATTAAATCGGCAAAACTCAGAGGGGTTAAGTCGGAAGGGATGATCTGTTCTTTAGCAGAAGTGGGACTAACCAAGGAATCAGCGGGAATTCACATTTTTGAGGAAGATAACCTACAATTAGGGGCAGATGCTCGACCGTTTTTGGGATTAGACGATGTTATTTTAGATATCACCCCCACTGCCAACAGGGCCGATGCTATGAGTATGATCGGTGTGGCCAGGGAAGTAGCAGCATTAACGGGAGGAGAGTTAAACCTTCCCCAACCTCCTGAAACCTCTTTAAGCGATCAACAAACCTATCCTTTAACTGTAGAAGTCAGCGACGGAAATGCTTGTCCTACCTACATTGGAACTATTATAGAAGGGGTAAAAATTGCACCTTCTCCTGACTGGTTACAGCAACGTTTAGAAGCTGCTGGAGTTCGTCCCATTAACAACGTGGTGGATATTACTAACTTAGTGTTATTAGAATGGGGTCAACCCCTTCATGCTTTCGATCGCCAGAAGTTGGAAACTGTAGCAGGAAATAAAGATCATTTAACTGTAGGGGTACGCTTTGCTAAGGATACAGAAACCCTGAAAACCCTAGATGGACAGCAAAGAAAGTTAAACCCAGTTAACTTACTGATTACAGCTAATGATACTCCAGTTGCCCTCGCTGGTGTCATGGGAGGGGAAGATACAGAAGTTGCTGATGAGACGGAAAATATCCTTTTAGAAGCTGCTTTATTTGAACAAGTTACCATCCGTCGTTCTTCTCGTAGTCAAAGTTTACGCAGCGAAGCTTCTGCAAGGTATGAACGGGGAATTAATCAATCTGAGTTAGAATTAGCTTGTAGAAGGGCGATCGCTTTAATTACGGAGTTAGCAGGAGGAACCCCCGTAACTCAAAAAATGAGTGATCATCGTCCGGATCGATCGGCTGAATCTATAGAATTACGTTTAGATCGCATCCATCATGTTTTAGGGCCTGTTGAAAAAGACGGACAACGAACCAATATTGCAGCAGAAGATGTAGAACGCATTTTAAGCGACTTAGGTTGTAATTTAACCCTAGTTTCAGGAGAAAATACGGTTTGGTCTGTAACTATTCCTTCTTATCGTTATCGTGACTTAGAAAGAGAAATTGACCTGATCGAAGAAGTGGCCCGTCTCTATGGTTACGATCGCTTCTGTGACGAACTTCCGGATAAAACGGAAGCTGGTGGACTGTCTGTTGAATATCAAACCCAACGCAAGGTAAGAGAGGTGTTTCGGGGAGTGGGTTTAACGGAATTAGTACAATATTCTTTAGTTAAACTGGAAAAAGCAGAAGTATTCTTAAGTAACCCTTTATTTGCTGAATATTCTGCCCTGAGAACCAATCTTTTAGATGGGATAATCGACGCTTTCGCCTATAACCAGTCCCAAGGAAACGGCGCATTAAATGGCTTTGAAATAGGACGTATTTTCCGCAAGATTGACGGAGAAATTTCCGAATGGGATAATATAGCTGGTATAATTGGGGGCGATTTATTACCCCAAGGTCGTTGGACGAGAAGCGGTAAAGCTAACCCTATGACTTGGTTTGAAGCTAAAGGTATCTTAGAAAGGGTTTTTCAAAGGTTAGGGGTATCGGTAGAGTATCGACAAGATAGTGAAGATGAAAGGTTACACCCTGGAAGAACGGCCGCTTTATGGTTACAAGGGCAAAAATTGGGTATTTTTGGGCAAATTCATCCACAACTGCGACAAGAAAAAGACTTAATGGATGAAGTATATGCTTTCGAGTTAGATTTTCGTTGTTTGTTGAAGGTTCTTAACCGAGATAGCTTATTAACCCCTCATTTCCAAGCTTATTCGAGTTATCCTGCTGTAGAAAGAGATTTAGCCTTTTTTGCTTCTCTTGATGTTCCTGTTGCTAACTTAACCAAAACCATGAATAAAGCAGGAGGGAAACTATTAGCAGGGGTGGAATTATTTGACGATTATCAAGGGCAAAATGTTCCCGAAGGACAAAGAAGTTTAGCCTTTAGTTTAGCCTATCGTTCCGGCGATCGCACTTTAACCGATGAAGATGTTGAACCAGTTCATGACAAGATTCGCAAAGCTTTAGTTAAACAGTTTGATGTTACTTTACGGAGTTAAAAAACGGGGTTTAACTTTAAGCTCAAAAATCTTTTCTTTATCTCAAACCACTTTAACTTAGTAAAAGTTAGGGTGGTTTTTAAAATGAGACAGTTTTAACTAAATTGAAAATAATTACTTTCAATATGGCAATAATTTTCCCATTATAAGGAATTTTAACCGAGTAATATATTCAAAAGTATAACTTCTCTTGAAAATCTAAAACAAATAGCTACAATATAACTACTCGTAAATTTATTTAAGTAAAAATAATGATCAAATCTTTTACACTAGGGATGTTACTGAGTTGTGGAAGTATGATCCTAGCTTCCAGTGCTGAAGCAGCCTTATTGTCCTCATTTCAGTTTAATGGAAAGGGAAACTGGTCAATCGATGGAGTGGGTAGCAACAATACACCAGTGGGTACTATCTCAGCCGATGTGCCACTAGGTTCAACTGTAGAAAAAGCTTTTCTTTACAGCACAACTAATCTCAATAATAATAGCTTTGTCCCAACGGTCACTTTTGAGGGAACCACCTATAGTGGGGCGGATTGGACAAATTTGGGAACCTTTACTCCGTTTAATTTAACTGGATTTAGAACTGATGTTACCAGTCAGGTTGCCACTCTTATTGGCGGGGGGAGCAACTCCCTTTTCAATTTCACTGTCAATAGTGAAAACCCTAACTCCAATATTGATGGAGAGGTTTTAGCTATTGTTTACAGTAACCCTAATGAAGTGGAACGAACCATTGCTTTCTTAGATGGTGGTACAGAACCTGGAGGAGATACTACTTCAGTGAATTTAGCCGAACCTTTAACAGCGGATCAATTGGCTGACCCAGATTTTGAAGCCCTATTATCCTTGGGGATTGGTTTTGGACAGCAATCGGTCAGTAACATTCAGTTTTCTCGAGTCGATATTAATGGCACTCGTCTTACCAGCGCAGCAGGAGGCGAGGATGATGGGATACAAAATACTGATGGAGGCTTAATTACTGTTGGAGGACTTGGTGATTCTTCCGATAACCCGGCTGATCCCTTTGCCGGTCCAACGAATCCCCGTTCGGATGATGAATTGTATGACTTAACGCCCTTCCTCAGTGCAGGGGATAGCCAAATTGTCATTGATACCGAAAATCCCAGTAACGACGATAATATTTTCTTTGCTGGTATTAATATCACAGCCGTTGCAGGGGTTAATGAAGAACCACCCACAGTCCCTGAACCCACTTCTATTATCGGATTATTGACCTTTGGTCTTTTTGGCCTGAGTCAAGCCGTTAGAAAAGAAAGCAAATAAAAAATGTAATTTAAAATTGTTCTTTGCCAATCTTGTTCCCTAAACCAATTATCATATACATAAATTAAAAAAATGATTAAATATCCTCTGAGTCAATACAGGGGATATTTTTGACTTTTTAATACTTGTTAATCCAATATTATTGAAAGAGATATTTTATTATTTTTATGACCGGTTGGACAAATATTAACTAAAAAGTTTGCTATAATAACAGACTATATATATCTATCTTACAACTAAAGTTAATTAGAAAAGGGACTATTTATGATGACTTTTAAAGAGATAAAAGATAATATACGTTATGTTACTAATGAGAAAGGAGAAAAAACTGATGTTTTAATTCCTTTAGAACTTTGGAAAACTATCGTAGTTAAGTTATCTGAACCTGAAGAAATAGAAGATAGTCGAGAAGAAATTTTAAATGATTTAAAGCAAAGTCTTTTAGATGGTAAAAACGATAGAACTTTTCCTTTAGAAGAACTTTGGCAAGAAAGAGACTAAAATAACAGATATGGTAGAAATTAGATTTACCGAACCCTTTAGAAAACGCATTAAAAAACTAGCTAAACGCTATCGAAGCATACAGAAAGATATTGAGCCTATAATTAAACAATTACAAGAAGGTTTATTGATTGGGGAACAAATTACTGATATTAAAGCTACAGTTTTTAAAGTAAGAGCTAAAAATAGTGATATTCCTAGTGGCAAAAGTGGTGGTTATCGTCTGATTTATCAAGTTATCTCACCGAGCTTAATTTTACTTTTAGTTATTTATGCAAAATCAGATCAAATCACAATTAGTTCCACTGAAATAAAAAGATTAATTCAAGAGACTTTTAACCAATAAATCATCACTTTTATCTTTCATTAACCTGTGTTATTAATGTATTAAAATAACAAGACTCAATCTTAAGCCATCTGTTACATTTAACCGTTGTTGTATTGTGCTAATTCATGTTATAATCCTCTCCTAGTTCTCTTATTTTACTTCTAATGGGTGAAAATTATGCCTAAATACATTTTGTTTGGTAGTTACTGCGAAAATGCTTTAGAGAAAAGAACCCCTTACCGTCAAGATCATTTAGAGGGTTTAAAACAGCAACAAGAAGCAGGTATTTTAATTACCATTGGACCCACTAAAGATAATACTAAAGTTTTCGGAATTTATGACTCAGAAAACGCCGAAAAAGTCAAGGAATTAATTGAAAATGATCCCTATTGGAAAAATGGAATTTGGACAGATTATGAAATAAAAGAATGGATACAAGCTTTTTAAGAAATTCAAAAATTAGTCGTGATAGTTTATCTTTCTGACTTATTTTTATTTTGTAATTTTTCTAACTTTTGCTGACGTACATCAGCTTCTATCATGGCAATTAATTCATCAAACTTCAAGGTCACTAAATCTAGTTTTCTGCAAGCTTCTCTCCATTGAGTAACATTTTTACTTCTTGTTTCTAGATCGGGAACACAAGATTTATTAGTCATGATAAACCCCAGTTTTTTTTAGTTTCAGTTTATTGAACAGTATTGTTTTACATATTGAAAGTGAAGATCAAAAAGTGTGTTAAACTTTACTAATAATAACGACAGCCAAGACTTTTCTTGAGTTATGACTATGCCAACATTAGTAAAATGGACAATAGAAGATTATCATAACATGATTACTGCTGGTATTCTAGCACAAAAAAGAGTGGAGTTAATTGCAGGAGAAATAATGAAAATGACTCCAGAAAAACCCTTTAACAGAAGAGTAACTTTTAAGCTTGCTGACTATTTCCGAGAAAAATTAAGAGGAAAAGCAATAATTTTTGAAGCACATCCGATTACTCTTTTTGATTCTGAACCTGAACCAGATATTATCATAGCAAAATTGCCCCTAGAACGTTATGATAATCGTCATCCTTATCCAGAAGATATTGAGTTACTGATTGAAGTTTCAGACAGCACATTAAAATATGATCTTGATACCAAACAAAAAATTTATGCTCTTGCTAATATTAAAGAGTATTGGGTTCTTGACCTTAAAAACAGTCAATTAATAGTCTTTCAAAAACCAGAAAATAATTGTTATTTAAAACAATTTAACATGACTCAAGGGGTTATTTCTCCCTTAGCTTTTCGGGATATTCAGATAGAGAGTCAAAC
Source organism: Crocosphaera sp. (assembly GCA_051439625.1). Taxonomy (GTDB): domain Bacteria; phylum Cyanobacteriota; class Cyanobacteriia; order Cyanobacteriales; family Microcystaceae; genus Crocosphaera. The sequence continues at coordinate 24,433 of JBFRWO010000007.1, forward strand.
AATTTTAAATTGATAACTGGTAACTGATCACTGATCACTGATCACTGATCACTGTTAAAAACTAGAATTATTTAACGCATATTGAACCAGCTGACTCAACTTATGACGTAACGTTTCTAAACCTAAGCGTTGACTGGCAGAAATAAACACAGCTAAAGGATACTCTTCTTGTGCAACTTTTAAGGTTTCTCCATCTACTGTATCAATTTTATTAAATAATAATAAAATAGGCCCAGGAACTAAAGGCATTTCCTGTAAAATAGTCATCACCGACTGTATATGATGTTGCCAAGCAGGGTGAGATAAATCAACCAAATGTAACAACGCATCCGCTTCTGTTACCTCTTCTAAAGTAGCGCGAAAAGCATCAACCAAAGATGGTGGTAACTCATGAATAAATCCTACAGTATCTGTTAACAAAAAAGTGTAAGGTTGTCCTGTGTTATCATCAATACCAGATAAACGGCGAGTAGTAGGATCAAGAGTCGCAAATAGTTGATCTGCGGTATAGACTTCTGCATTGGTTAATGCATTGATCAAAGTAGACTTACCCGCATTGGTATAACCAACGATCGCAATACTGGGAACCTCCTGTTTTTGACGTTGTTGACGCAAACGGGAACGATGAGACTGTAACTTATTAACTTCCTGTTGTAGCCGAGAAATACGCCGTTGAATAGCCCTACGTTCCGTTTCTAACTTGGTTTCCCCAGGTCCACGAGTACCTATACCACCCCCTAAACGAGACATAGCTTGACCCCTACCAACCAACCGAGGCAACATATATTCTAACTGGGCCAACTCTACTTGTAACTTACCGGCCCGTGACTGGGCCCGTTGGGCAAAAATATCTAAAATAACCTCAGTCCGGTCAACCACTTTAACCCCTAACTGGGTTTCTAGGTTGCGAACTTGTGCAGGAGATAAGTCCAGACTAAACACCACTAGATTAGCCCCTAAAGTTTGCACCCGTAAAGCGATCTCTTCTACTTTACCCTTTCCCACAACGGTTTGAGGATGGGGTTTAGGGCGTTTTTGTCCGATAGTTTCCACGGTTTCCCCACCAGCAGTGTCCACCAGTCGTTTTACTTCGGCCAACTCCTCAGCAAAAGCGCGATCGCTCATTTTGTCCATTTGTAAGCCAACAATGACCACTCGTTCGTGATCTCCTTCTACCTGCTGGGCTACATATTCCCGACGAAACTCCGCTTCTAACCCTTCCACCAAGCCGAAAAAGTCCTGTTCTGAGAGGGTTTCTAGGGTCATAGCCGGGGAAACAGTCCAATAATAGGCATGGTTGGGGTTAAACTCTG
>JBFRWO010000008.1:0-2946 GCA_051439625.1 Crocosphaera sp.
ATAAAGGTATTAAACGTTTATAGGTTAATATGTTAAAGGTAGCAGTATTTAATTTTAAGGGTGGTACAGGGAAATCCACCACTGTCATTAATCTGGGGGCTAGTCTGACAAGTGCCAAGCAAAGGGTATTACTTATCGATCTTGATGGTCAACGGACTCTATCGTTCGGCTTAGGATTGGATGGGGATATGCCAACCGCCTTAGATTTTTTACAAGGTGGTGAGGTGCAACCAATGGCAACTAAGGTGAAAAATCTCTTTCTCATTCCTGGGGCCTTAGAGATGTTTCAATTGGAAACGGATCAGGATTTATTTACACCGGCTTTGTCTAACTTGACTGATTATGATGTCTGTTTAATGGATTGTTCACCAGGGTTGGGAATAACCTCAGTACAAGCGATTTTGAGTAGCGATCGCATTCTGATTCCAGTGATATGTGAACCGGCGGTACTCAAGGGATTATCAGAAGCAGTACAGTTAATCAGGGAGGAACGGCCATCAGTTCCTATTGATGTTGTTAGGGTACGTCATCGTCCGCGTTTACTGATTACTAAAGAAGCTGAGGCGTTGTTAAGTGATGCGGCCTCAGAATTAAACTATCAATTACTCAAAACAACCATACCTGAAAATATTGCTGTTGCTGAGGCGATCGCTCATTCAGTTCCAGTAACAAAATATTCATCTCGTTCCAATGGAGCAAAAACTTATCGGGCCTTAGCTAAGGAATGCCAGGAGTTATGGCAATACTGCTCGGTTAAGCTCGAAACGCTCTAGTTAAGTGAGGCAGAGGAGGCGGAGGGGGCAGAGGAGGCAGAGGAGGAAGTCCCATTTTCCCCCTCTGCTCCCCCTGCACCCCCTGCTCAAGAAAGCTTGTCTCAACAGACAATTTTTCGCGGGCCGAGCAGTATTGGCACTCGCGGAGCGAGACCGCTAACTAGGAAAATTCTTAAAAATTGGCAGAAAAAAAAGGTTCAGCTAATGATTAAAAGCTCAAATAACTAAAGATTTAATATATTTTTTTACAAATTAATTAGCCAGATCGTAGTTATGAAGTCCAGCTATTAAGTTCGCTCTTAATCCGACTCTCTTACCACGATTTCGATAAGGATAAGATAGGATTTTAAATATTTTTAAGCGACGATTTATATGTTCAACTGCGATTCTTAATCGATTCAGTTGCCGATTATATTGTTTCTCTTCTTTAGTTAACTTCTTCCCTTTCTTTTTCTTGATTGGAGTTTGGCTTAATTGATGAATTTTGGCGATTCCTTGATACCCTTTATCAGCAAGAACTCTCATTAGTGTCCCAAATTTAACCCCACTATTTTTAAAGAGTTTAAAATCATGAGTTCTGCCTTTTCCGTTAACTATACACACAATTAAACCTGTTTTTTGTTGAATTACTAATTGTGTTTTCAAAGTATGTTCTTTTTGTTTCCCACTATAAAATTGTTTTTGTCGTTTCTTTGGCCTTTCAATTTTACTTTCCATTACATCCATTACTACCAGTTCTTCATAATCACGAACTTTGCCATAATTCTTTCTTTCCAGGCAGTCGGAATTGAGGTGCGACCCAAGCGCCGTCGCACGGCGCATTGGAAAGCGCACCTAGAGATTTTATTAATATGTTTTCAATTTTATGAACAATGCGGCAGACAGATGACTCAGATATTTTCCAATCTTTACTAATATGATAATAAGTCCTATATTCTCTCAGGTATTGAAGAGTCATTAAAATTTGGTCTTCAATAATTAACTTCGGCTTACGAAGAGCGTTTCTTTTTTTCTTTGTCTTTAGTTTTGATAGTGCGAACCATCATGCTAAAAGTTTTTTTTAATCCCCGTTAAACGCTTAAATTCAGTTTGCTTTAACTTTTTAGCTTGCCAATATTTCATAGTTAAATCAATTTTATTGGGTGAGTAATCGTCTTTTATAATTATACTACAATTCTTGTTTTAAAACTTAATTAAATTTTGGGGATTAGGCGGTGCGGCAGCACTCGCGCAGCGAGACCGCTACCATGAGACAGGGATCGCCTAATCTGACAGTTATTCGGCAAAATTCAAAAAAAGTATAGCCTTTAATCATACCACGAAACACTTTTGCAAGAGGTCTCTTGTATAATAATAATTAACCAATAACTGTTAGGAAAATGATCAAAACCTCAACCTTCCAGCAAGCAATTGAAACTGTTGAAGCTTTGTCTCTTGAAGAACAAGCAATGTTACTGGAGATTATTCAAAATCGTCTACGAGAACAAAAAAGACAAGAATTATTAGAGAATATTAAACAATCAGAACAAGATTATGCTGAGGGTAACGTTAAGCGAGGTTCAGTCAGTGATTTGATGAAAGATTTAGAACAATGCGAGAATTAGTTTGGAGTCCTAACTTTATCCGTCAACTTAAACGTTTAGTTCGTCAAAACCCATCAATTAAACAGACGATTGAACAAACATTAGAACGATTAAGCAATGATCCTTTTGACCCTAGCTTGAAAACCCATAAACTTAAGGGCAAACTTGCTAATAAATGGTCATGTTCAATTGACTACAGTAATCGGATTGTTTTTCAGTTTATGGACAATTCTGAGTTAAAAACTGAAGAAATTATTCTGTTGGCGATCGGTTCACATGATGAAGTTTATTAACAATATTTAATAATCTCCTCCCGGTGACTGTTCACTATTTACCCCAGTTTGTACTTGCCATAACCCTGCATAAATTCCCTGCTTTTCTAATAGTTGTTCATGGGTTCCTTGTTCAACAATTTTTCCAAATTCCATAACATAAATACAGTCAGAATGACGAATAGTAGATAAACGATGAGCGATCGCAATAGTGGTTCTTTGGGCGGTAATTTTTTCTAAGGAACGAGCGATCGCAGCTTCAGTTTCGTTGTCTACTGCTGAGGTTGCTTCGTCTAAAATTAAGATAGGTGGATCTTT
>JBFRWO010000009.1:0-10156 GCA_051439625.1 Crocosphaera sp.
GATTGTAGATTTTTGATTTATTGTAGATTTTTGAGGGTAGATTGTAGATTTACCCATGTTTAAAAACAAGGGCTTGTTCTTACTCAATCTCCAATCTCCAATCTCCAATCTCCAATTTTTTGTCATACATACATTATATGTATAGCATTTTCTGTCATCAAGTTTTCTGTCAAGGAGTGATCGCACTTGATTTTGAAGAAAAAAGCATAAAAGTAGGGGGCGTTAGTAATCGTATAACACACCAAATATTGAACACACCCCATCTAAATCAAAGATCATAGATGGGGATTCACTGTTTCCACAATTTTTGGGATCTTTGCACAATAATTATCGTTACGGCTGACGGCTAAATGCTTACGTATATTGCTTAAATTTCTTCCATTTCCAACTTAGCAGAGGTAACAGCAGCGAAGGCAAAAGCAAAAACAATAGGCATGGGATTTCTTAATAAATAACTTAAAACAACGGATACAATTGAAATTAAAATTGCGGAGGTTAACCAAGTTTTTTCTTCAGTACAAAATCCCTTTGTTGCCTTGATTAAGTATAATACTTCAGAGGGAATTGGTTCTGGCATAACTGCACCTGGAGGAAAGGCCCAATAGTGATTGTAACGTTCTCTAAATAAATCTGTCCATCCATTGTCGTCACACCATTCCTGTATCCATTCGTCTCTAAAGTGTTTCATAATTCTTTTAGATTTCCCCAATTTACTACTGGTTTCCGTCTCAATTAATCTATAGTTTAGCAATAGTTATCATTCATATTAGCAAAACCATTTTGGGTTGCTCCGTAACTTAATAAATCTTAATTAATCGTCATTAAGTATATGTGCTTAGTGTTTGCTTTTCTGTACAAATTGTCTTTAATTTTTGGTCCCAAGGTTCACAAGGAAGTTGAGATAAAAGGGCAAATTCAAAGATAATACCGACTGTGGGAATAGATTGCCATTGAGGAGAATTTAAGAGGCGATCGTAGAAGCCTCCACCATAGCCTAACCGATATCCATTACAATCACAAGCAACGGCAGGAATCAAGATTAAATCAACTTTTTCAGGTGTTAAAATCGGGGCGTTGGGCAAGGGTTCTAAAATCCCATATTTCCCAGTTATTAGGGGTTCTTGGGGTTGCCAAGAATGCCAAATTAAAGACTTTTTTTCACAGCGAGGAAACCCCCAATTATGGTTATTTGAAAATAGAGAAGTTAAATCTGGTTCTTGACGTATGGGAAAGTAAGCTAGAATAGTTTTTGCTTGTTTGAATAATGAATGATTTTGTAAAATATTACATATTTTTTGGCTTTTTTCTTTCCAGTCTGTTTCTGATAAGCTTTCTCTCTTGCTTATAATTTCTGTTCTCAGTTGTTTTTTTCTTTCTTTTATATTCATAATAATTTTTTTCTTAGAGAAATCGGGTTAAATCAAATTCTTGTTCTGAATTATTATTCGGGAATCTTTCTAGATTCAATAATAATAATAAGTGTTCCGAGTAGTCAACAATGCCTTTTAATTCTTCTTGTAATTGTTCTAGCCCACCATTAGCATATTCTTCAAAAATTTTAACTCTTTTTTCTTCTGCTTCTGGGTCATTAACAGAAAGAATATTAGGGTCATTTGTCTCTGCGATCGCTAATAACTTTATGACAGTATCATAACCCCGAGAAACAAAAATTTCTAAACTAATAGGTGCTGGTTCTTTAGAAATAACATTAATAGGAATTCGCTTGTTATATTTTGAACCTAATGTGGCCGCAAAAGTGATCACATCTGCGTAGGTTTGAAAGGGTCCAACTCCTCCATTGAAATCTACCAAAGATTTAACTAATTCTGATTTATCTTTACTAATTCTGATGCGATTAATAGCCATTTTTTATGATATCCTGAAACAAAAGAAGTATAATTAAAGAGCAAAAATAGTTTAGATTGATTATGATCAGTGAAAGTCCATCTTTAAGTGAAAATTTGCATCTAACCAATCAATCTGATGCTTATCATCCCATTATTATTAATTTAGAAGAAATTACCAAAATATATGGAAGTGAGAATACCAAAGTCAAAGCCCTAGATAAAATTAACCTAACCATAGAAAAAGGAGAATACTGCACCATTATGGGAGCATCAGGTTCAGGAAAATCGACCATGATGAACATTATCGGTTGTCTTGACCGTCCTTCTTCTGGAAAGTACTATTTAGATGGGATGGATGTGTCGGGATTGCCCGATTCCCACCTAGCTGCTATCCGTAACCGAAAAATTGGTTTTGTTTTTCAACAATTCCACCTTTTACCACAAATGACCGCTTTGGAAAACGTTATTTTACCAATGGTCTATGCTGAGATATCCCCATCTGAACGGCGAGAACGCGCCCTAGAAGCCTTGGAAAAGGTGGGTTTGGGTAATAGGGTTAACAACAAACCCAATCAACTCTCAGGGGGGCAGCAGCAACGGGTGGCCATCGCTAGGGCGATCGTTAATGAGCCAGTGCTTCTCCTCGCCGATGAACCCACCGGAGCTTTAGACTCCAAAACCACCGAGGAAGTATTAGGCATCTTTGAAAGCCTTTATCAAGCAGGTATTACGGTGGTAGTTGTCACCCATGAGTCAGAAGTTGCTCGTCATTCTCGCCGAGTTATTTGGTTTCGGGATGGTAAAGTGATCCATAGCAATCTTAACCCTCAAGAATTACACTCGGTTATTGATTAGCCGCTGTGGTTAAAGACGAGGTTTAAACTAAGAAATGTTGCTAAAAAAAGGAAAATAAACCATAATTATGAGTTAAGATATTTATATTTTTGTATACCAAATTTAATAAAACCCTTTTTTACCTATTTTTTTTGAATTCAGAGGCATTAGTAAACGCTTGTGACTTGGCAAACAACCGAATCTCATTACCCCAGTCCCAACATTCAACAGCAGAAACGCTATGATGCTGGTGCGATCGCTCGTTATTACCGCCTACGTCCTTGGGGAGTAATTAAACGGGCCATAACCATTATCTGGTCTTTTGGCTGGTTTTTGCTCCATTTGCAATGGGATCAGTGGTTTAACACTGATAAAGATAATAAACAGAAGTGTGCAACCCAATTAAGGCGAATTCTCACCCGTTTGGGACCGACCTTCATCAAAGTGGGTCAGGCCCTGTCAACCCGTCCCGACTTGATCCGCCCCGATTTTCTGGAAGAGTTGATCAAACTCCAAGATCAACTACCACCCTTTGATAACCAAATAGCTTTTTCTATTATAGAGAAATCTCTAGGAATTAGCATCGACGAAGCCTATCGAGAAATTTCTCCCCATCCTGTAGCAGCAGCTAGTCTCGGACAAGTTTACCGCGCGGTGTTGCATACAGGGGAAGAAGTGGCAGTTAAAGTACAACGGCCCAAACTCAGACCCATTTTAACCCGTGATCTGTTCTTAATGCGTTGGGCAGCTTGTCAGTTTGGTCGCTTTTTACCTCTTAATTTAGGACACGATTTAACCCTAATTATCGATGAATTTGGGGTTAAATTATTTGAGGAAATCGACTACATTAACGAAGGAAGAAACGCCGAAAAATTTGCAGCTAACTTCCGAGAAGATGATGACGTTAAAGTTCCTGGTATTTACTGGTCCTATAGTAGCGATTGCGTTTTAACTTTAGAGTGGATACAGGGGTATAAATTAACCGATACCGACAAAATTATTGCGGCCGGATTAGACCCTTATGCTATTGTAAGAATCGGCGTAACCTCCGGTTTAAGGCAACTATTAGAACACGGATTTTTCCATGCTGATCCCCATCCTGGTAACTTATTTGCCACCCTCGATGGACGCATGGCCTTTATTGATTTTGGCATGATGGATCAGTTAGAAGAAAACACCAAAGAAACCATTGCCAGTTCCGTTGTGCAGTTAATTAATCAAGATTATAATGCTTTAGCAAGGGATTTTGTGCAGTTAGGTTTTTTGACTCCTGATACAGATATTGAACCGATTATTCCTGCACTAGAAAGGGTTTTAGGTAATGCGATCGGTCAAAGTGTAGGAGACTTTAATTTCAAAACCATCACCGATGATTTTTCGGAATTAATGTACGAATATCCCTTCCGAGTTCCGGCAAAATTTGCCCTAATTATTCGCTCACTAATTACCCAAGAAGGATTAGCCCTCAGCCTTGATTCTGACTTCAAAATTGTGGAAGTAGCCTATCCTTACGTAGCCAGAAGATTATTAACCGGAGAATCTCCCCAACTGAGAAGACGACTCTTAGAAGTATTGTTTAAAGATGGGAAATTCCAGTGGCAACGATTAGAAAACATGATCAACATTGCCCGTTCCGACGAACAATTTGATCTTCTCCCAACGGCACAATTAGGATTACAATATTTGTTATCTGATGAAGGAAGATATTTACGTCATCAATTGTTGTTAGCCTTAACAGAAGACGATCGCTTACACACCGAAGAAGTTCAACGTATTTGGGCGTTAATTAGTGACGATCTTCAGCCCCAACAATTATTTGGGGTTGCTATGAAGGCGTTTCAACAATTCTCGAGTGTAGGAGTTGCTGCCATTCTTCCCAAAACAGTCGATTTCAATTAACCTATTATTCATTCAGGTTTTTCATGTACTATTTACCTCAGCCTCCTTATTTCCTAATCTTTGTTGGTTTATTCATCGGTATCACCTGCGGTTTAGCCTTTGAAGCTACCCTAAAGTCTCAAGTTAAAACCATGTTGAATAAGCCCGCCGATCAAATGCTAAAAGGTTCTGGGTTACAGTTACCTTTTTTTGGTATTTGTGTTGGTATTTGCGTATTTCTTTCTTCGGGTTTAGAGATTTTTATTTTTGACCGTTGGCTATCTTATGCCCTTTCTTTACCCATGACCGTTTTTATTGCTGCTTTAGTATGGATACAACTGGCAAGCGTATTAAAACAGTTAAAAGAAGGTGGATCAAAAGCAATTGACTTAGACGCTTTTTATTAAAGAAATTGTCAGTATTTAGCGATAAGCTATCAACTTACTTTCTCGAATAAATTTGGGGGCTTAATATTATTAGTCCCCTACTTTTTTATACTATAAATTTGAATTATTGAAGATCCCCCCACCCTTCCTACACTCCCCACACTCATTCAACTGAAATATTGATACACCCAATTAAAAACTAATGTAAGTTAACCAGGTGGCCAAGATAAAGATCGCCCTCCTAAAATATGTAGATGAAGATGATCGACGGTTTGGCCTCCATCATCTCCATTATTAATAACCACACGATAACCATTGTTTAACCCTGCTTCTTGGGCAACTTGTTTCACTTTCATTAAAAGATGTCCTAAAAGACTATGATCCTCTTCTTGCGCTTCTTCTAGTTTCGGGATAGGTTTTTTCGGGATGACTAAAATATGAGTGGGCGCTTGAGGGTTAACATCAGTAAAAGCTAAGCATAAATCATCTTCATAGACGATATTGGCTGGTATTTCTCGCCGGATAATCTTACTAAAGATTGTATCAGTCATTGTCTCATTTCATCAGTGACAATTTCTCATTTTATCATTTAGGGGCTTACTCATTCTGTATCTGGATCAAGTCAGGGACTATAATAGATAATTAAATCGTTTTAGAGAAGAGGAATGAAACATGAATCAAGGTAAAATTGTTGCTGTTATTACCGGCGCTATTTCTATCTTTCTAGCAGTTGCTTATTTAGTGATTGTTCAATTATTGGACTTTCGGGGTGAAATGATACCTGCGCCAACTTTGGAGATGATCTTTAATCTTTTTTAATTTATCAATAATTGTAACAGTTTGCAGACATCCTCTAGGAGTTCTCAAACTTTTCTCGTTACACTGAATAACTATATCTGCGCACCATCGCTTTTTTCACTAATTTTTTGCTATGATTCCTTTGCAACTTACCCTAAAAAACTTTTTGAGTTATCGAGATATAATCCTTGATTTTCGGGGGTTACATACTGCTTGTATTTGTGGGGCAAATGGTGCAGGAAAATCATCTTTATTGGAAGCAATAACCTGGGTTATTTGGGGAAAAAGTAGAACGGCAACAGATGAGGATATTATTCATACTACCGCACCCTATGTTAGGGTTGATTTTGAGTTTATTTGTTATGAACAAAGTTATCGGATTATTCGTAGTCGTCAAAGAGGGAAAAGTCCCTCATTAGACTTTCAAATTAATAGTGGTGATGAGTTTATTTCTTTGAGTGGAAAAAAGGTTAAGGATACTCAGGATATTATTATTGCTACCTTGAAATTAGATTACGAGACTTTTATTAATTCAGCCTATTTACGTCAAGGGAGGGCTGATGAATTTATGTTACGGGGGGCAACAGATAGAAAAAAAGTTTTAGCAGAGTTATTAAAATTAGAGCAGTATCAAAAATTAGCAGAAAAAGCCAAAGATTTATCTAAACAATATAAAGGACAAGTTGAACAAATTAAATTGAACTTAGAGAGAATAAACCAACAAATAGAAGAAAGAATAAATATTAATACTCAGCAAAAAGTGATTAATCAGGAGATTGAAAAATTACAAAATTCACAACAAGCTGATCAAGAAAAATTACAGATAATTAAACAAAAAAATAGTCATCGTCAAGCTTGGTTAGAACAATTTAGATGGCATCAAAATAAACAACAAAATTTAGTAAAAGAAGCACATAAATTAAATAAAGAATCTGCTGAGTTAGTTAATAAAATTAATAAGTCAGAAACGATGATTAATCAAGAACAAGAAATTACTGAAAAATACGAAGAGTTATTGATATTACAAAAACAAGAAGAAACTTTGTCCCATCAATTCCAAATTTCACAGGAAATTCAACATGAAAGACAAAAAATAGAACAAGAAATTTTTAAGAGAAATAATCAATTACAATTACAAATTCGTCAAGAAAAAACTCGTTTAGAACAATTAGAAGAAAATGAAAGAGAATTACAAAAAATAATTAGTCAATCTAAAGAAATTAAGGCAGCAGTAGAAAAGTTAAACCATCATCGTCAAAGGTTACAAGAATTAGATAAATTACAACATAAAGTTACCCCTTTGTTGAAACAAAAGCAAAATTTAGAAACAGAATTAGAAAAAATAAAAGCTAATCTAGAAGCAAAATTAGAACAATTTAATAATTTAGAAATTCAGTACAATCAGGAATTAAAAAAAATACCAGAAAGACGACAAATGCTTTTAGAGTTAGATAGTCAAATTCAAGAAATTGATAATCAAAAAGTTTATCAAAAACGGGTTAAAGAAAAATCGCAACAAAGAAAATTGACACAAGAAAAATTAATAGTTAATCAACGTAACTATACAGAAAAAATACACGAATTACAGCAAAAAATAAAATTATTAAATAATCCAGACTCTACTTGTCCTTTATGTGAACAAGAATTAGATGAAAGTCGTCGTCATAATGTTGTTGATAAGACTCATCAACAACAGCAAAAACTGCAAGAACAGATTTGGTTTTTACAAGAGGAACTATCTGTTATTAAGCGGGATATTAAATCATTAACTATTGAAGATAAGCACTTAGAAAATAAGCTAAAAAATTCAGGGAGTATTCAACAAGAATTTTCTAAAATAGAAGCACAACTTGATCAAGCAGGAGAGGTGAAAATTAAGTCAAAAAAATTACAAAAAGAAAAAGAATATATTGAAAATTTAATCACTACAGAAACCTATGGAATAGATATACAAAGTGATATTAAAACTATCAGTAAAAGATTAGAAGAACTGAATTATGATGAACAAAGTCATGGGTTAGCTAGGGGGGAAGTTGATCGATTAAGATGGGCAGAAATTAAACAAGCTAAAATAGAAGATGCTATCCGTAATCAAAAAAAAATAACCCAACAAAAACCAGAAATTATAACTAAGATTGAACAATTAGAAACAGAAATAAAAAAATTAGAAACCGATTCCATATTAAAACAAAAAATAAACAAGATAGAAGATAAATTAAATGATTTAAACTATGATCGAGCTTATCATCAGAGAATTTCTAGTTATATTCGTAAATCTCAATCTTGTGTGGTTGATTACCAAAAATTACAAGATATTAAACAACAATATCCTCAATTAAAAGAACAATTAGAAACTGTTACAAATAAAATCAATAATAATCAAGAAGAACAAAAAGATACAGAAAAATTTATACAACAATTATCAACTCAATTAGAAACTATTGAAGATCATACAGAAGAAATTGAAAGATTAGAAACACAACTTAAATTAGAAAGAAAAAAATTAGATAATTTACTAGGTGAAAAAGGAAGAATAGAACAATCTTTATCTCAATTACAAAGCTTTAAAAAAGACCAAGAAGAACAAGAAAAACAATATAAAAATATTCGTAAAAAATATCGAGTTTACACAGAATTAACTCAAGCTTTCAGTAAAAATGGCATTCAATTATTAATGATTGAAAATGTTTTACCACAATTAGAAGCAGAAACCAATCAAATATTATCACGATTAACAGGTAATCAATTTCATATTAGATTTGTAACACAACGTGCCGGTAAAAGTGGAAGTTCTCGAAAAAAATCAGCTAAAATGATCGATACCTTAGATATTATTATTTCTGACACAAAAGGCAGTCGTGCTTATGAAACTTATTCAGGAGGTGAAGCATTTAGGATTAATTTTTCTGTGCGTTTAGCATTAGCTAAATTATTAGCACAACGTGCAGGAACTACATTACAAATGTTGATTATTGATGAAGGTTTTGGAACCCAGGATGCAGAAGGATGTGAGCGTTTAATTGCAGCTATTAATGCTATTTCTTCTGACTTTTCTTGTATTTTAGCTGTCACCCATATGCCCCGTTTTCAAGAAGCTTTTCAACATCGTATTGAAGTATATAAAACTAATCAAGGATCAAAAATTAATTTAGTTAGTTAACTATCTTAAATCTATAAAAAATCCTAGTATCTAATAGTGTTATATTCAGAATTAATTTGGTAAAATTAAATTAGGGTTTTGTTATTGAGGTCAAAAAATATGATTAATCCTCTAGAAATAAACTGTGATTCTTTGCAAATGACAGATGAACAATTTTTTCAACTCTGTCAAGACAATCGTGATTTAAGGTTTGAAAGAAATAGCAGTGGAGATATATTAATTATGCCACCCACAGGAGGAGAAACAGGTAATATAAATATTGAAATCGCTTACCAAGTTCAAGCATGGAGTCGTCAAAATAAATTAGGAATAGCGTTTGATTCATCAGCAGGGTTTACATTACCAAATAAGGCAGATAGATCACCTGATGTGTCTTGGATACCTCTAGAAAAATGGAATAATTTAACTCCTCAACATCGTCAAAAGTTCTTACCTTTATGTCCTGATTTTGTTGTTGAATTACGTTCTCCTAGTGATAGTTTAAAGACGTTACAAAATAAGATGAAAGAGTATCGAGAAAATGGCACAAAATTAGGATGGTTAATTAATCCAAAAACTAAACAAGTTGAAATTTATAGACAAGGTAAAGATACAGAAATATTAGATAATCCCATAACTTTATCAGGGGAAGATATATTACCTGATTTTGTTTTAGATTTAGAATTAATTTGGTAAAATTAAATTAGAGCTTAATTATTGAGGTCAAAAAATATGATTAATCCTCTAGAAATAAACTGTGATTCTTTGAAAATGACAGATGAACAATTTTTTCAACTCTGTCAAGACAATCGTGATCTAAGGTTTGAAAGAAATATCAATGGAGATATGGTAATTATGCCACCAACTGGAGGAGAAACAGGTAATCGAAATAGTTTAATAAACTATCAACTTTACGCCTGGAATCTTCAAAATAAATTAGGTATTACCTTTGATTCATCTACAGGTTTTAAGCTACCCAATAAGGCAGATAGATCCCCTGATGCGTCTTGGATACCTCTAGAAAAATGGAATAATTTAACCCCTCAACAGCGTCAAAAGTTTTTACCTTTATGTCCTGATTTTGTTATTGAATTACGTTCTCCAACTGATAGTTTAAAGACGTTACAAAATAAGATGAAAGAATATCTAGAAAATGGGACAAAATTAGGATGGTTAATTAATCCAAAAGCTAAACAAGTTGAGGTTTATAGACAAGAAAAAGAAGTAGAAATATTAGATAATCCTACAACTTTATCAGGGGAAGATATATTACC
>JBFRWO010000010.1:0-21614 GCA_051439625.1 Crocosphaera sp.
GAACAGTAATGCTATTCAATGAAAGAACAAACTTTTGACGGCAATCGTTAAATCTTGTGAATAAATTTTTTTTATCATTTTCGTTCATAGTATTCTGAAACATAATAACACCCAGAATCCTTATATATTAATGATATGGCCGCTTTTTATGTTTTTGATGATGACGTTTATATTAATCTACAAATTGAAATACATTTTCATATTAATAAAACATTTTCACTATAGCATTACTCATTTTGCTTAGGAAGTTAAGGAGATCCCTCGTTCCTCGGAATGACAGTAAAAGAGGATAGAAAATATCTTAACTAATTTTTGTGTTGGTATAAAAAACATTTATTGGGGATATTCTCTCTAAATATCCCCGTCTAACAATGATTTACATGGTTAAAGATTGAACATTATTTTCTAACAAGTTAGCAAACTCTTGTAAGAAAGCAGCAGCATGGGAACCATAAATAACCCGATGATCGCAGGTAATATTAACGGCCATTTGACGCTTAACTCCTAATAAACCATCAGCAGTTGCTACCACTTGGGGACTGGATGCACCGATGGCCAAAATTGATCCTTGGCCGGGGGGTAAAATAGCATCAAAACGATCCACCCCAAACATTCCTAAGTTAGAGAGGGTAAACGTACCGCTACTATATTCTTCTGGTTGTAACTGTTTAGCCCGCGCTCTGTCCACTAAATCTTTCCAGGTACGAGACAGAGAATAAATATCAATTTTGTCAGCGTTTTGTAAGACAGGAGTAATCAAACCACCATCCGGCATAGCAACAGCGATCGCAATATTAATGGACTGAGGATAACGAATACCTTGCTCACTGTAGTTAGCATTGACCACAGGATGTTTTTGCAGGGTAACTGCCACCGCTTTGGCCAATAACGCTGTCATTGTCACCCCTTTGGGTTTCAGTTGCTTATAAAGTTTATCCAACTCATCGGTGGTGATGGTGTAACCCACATGAAAGGTGGGAACCTGTAGGGTGGCCATCATGTTTTGTACCACCCCTTTTTGTAAGGTATTGAGGGGAACTGTTTCTCCGGCGGTTACAGGGGTAGGAGTGGGTGCAACTGCTACTTGAGGGGTGGGAGTAGTTACAGGGGTTTGAGTGGCAATAGCAGGGGTTGTGGGGGTTTTTCCTGCGGCCTTTTCAATATCTTCTGCTACAATTCTGCCGTAAGGTCCACTACCTTCAACGGTGTTGAGGGCGATCCCTAGTTGTTTAGCTAATTTTTTGGCGCGAGGAGAGGCAACAATACGGTTACTTTTTCCGTTGGTTGATGGCGGAGCGGTAATTGTGGCTGTAGCGGTATTTACTGGGGCTGTAGCAGCTATTACTTCTTCTTTCTGAGGTGGGGACGGTTCAGGGGCTTTTTGAGGGCTAGAAGGAGATTTTTGTTGAGCCTCGGCAATTTCTGCCTCTGTTTCTGCGATTAAAGCGATCGCATCTCCCACTGGAGCTTCTTGCCCTGCTTCGACTAAAATAGTAGCTAAATAGCCGTCATAGAAAGATTCTACATCCATATCTGCTTTATCTGATTCTACGACCACAACGGTTTCTCCTTTGGAGACTTTATCTCCTGGAGACTTAGTCCAAGAGACAATTTTTCCCTCGGTCATGGTAGAACTTAATGCAGGCATGAAGATATCGTGAATCATGGAGCCACCTTCCCAAATATACTGTTAAATCGTTATTCATGTAATTGCTAACAATAGCAATGGCAATTTATTCTAAGCATTTTTGCCATTTTATATTCTACCTGAAAAGGGGATACTTTAACATTAGTGGTTAGGGCTTATTCAATAATTGATAATGGATAATTATATCTTCCCATATCAATTATCCATTGATAATGTTAAGCAGCTACAAAAATCAATAAGTTTTTGAAATCAAATTTACCTAAAAAAGTGGGTTTAAATCTTCTTTTTTTTGGATAAAACGACGAATATTACTTATTGCAAGCTTCTAACTTCAGTGGTGGTTAATTCTAAATTATAAATTCTGAGATTATGGGTTTTAAATATCGATTGAAAAATTATTCTAATGATTTGTTAATTGCAGCTTGGCCCAATGACATTTTAGTAGAAGATATCGAGACTAAAAAAATTTTGGGCTTTTTTATGCCTCCTCAACCTGGGGAGGTTTATAGGACAATTTATGAACCGGAAACTATTATTAATTTGGCTGATTTTCCTCAATATAAAGATATCAAATTTTTTTGGCTTTGGCCATTAGGTTTGGAATCTGATTGGGAAAGTTATAATTTTGAGGTAGAAGAAGCTATAGTTTGGAAAAGTATTGGTAAGTTTAAGGCAGAAGCAGCGAAAGATTGGCGAGATCATGGCTTTTCTGTACAGTTAGCTCAAGAGTGGTTTAAAACTACGTCTAGGTTTCATCCTTTAAATGGTAAAATGACTCCTAAGATAGCTAGAAGTTTAATTGATTTAAACTTAACAACTGATGAAATTATAGCGTGGTTTCAATCTGGGTTAAAACCGAAAGATATTGATATTAATGCTGTGGAAAAATTAGTTGATTATGGACTCAATAGTAATGAGATTCAAGAATGGATTCGTTATAGTGTTCCTTTAGCAGATATTCTAACTTGGATTAATCTTAATGTTGTTCCTAAACAAGCAGGTGACTGGTATAAATATAACTTTATTTTATCAGAAGCAATTCCTTGGCATGAAATAGGTATTACAGCAGGAGAAGCAGCGATGTGGAAAAGGTTAAATATGACCATTGAAACTGTTAAAAAATGGCGAGATTTAGGTTTTTCTGCAATGTTTACTCAGGAGTTAAAAAACTCAGAGATGAATATGGAAGAAGAAGTTAAAATTTGGTTAGATCCTGGATTAGATTTCAAGAAAATTAAGCGTTTGATTAAGTCTGGTTATTCAGCAAAAGAAGCTTTAGGAAAAATCAAAAATGATTAATTTAAGAAAAGCAGTTTATTACGAATATGTTGATGATGGTATTGTTGAAATTTTCGACAAATATAAGTGGGGACTGAGACGGTTAGGGATTAACTTTTCTCAAGAATTATTAGAAACTATCGTCTATTGTCCCCAAAATTTAGAGACTACCTTAATGGCGTTTTGTTCTTGGGTTTTATGGTTAAAAAGTCGAGGAGAAAAACCAAATTCTGATAGTTTATCAGAAACCTTAATCAAAGCGTTAAAATCAGACAGTGGTTGGATACCTTATGATTATCAAAAAGACTTTTTACAGCAACATCTAGAAATTTTGGAAAGTCCTGATGTTTCTTTATGGAAAGCAGCAGAAAAAGAGTTAGGAGCAGGTTTAAGAAACCGAGTTATTGCTGATATTTCTGACGAAGGTGAGCTAATATTTAAACCTAATGTTATCTTAACTTATGAAGAAAAAGAAAAAATTGAATGGTTTAAAGTTTATATTGATCAATTATTTTTATAATCTTTCTGCTTAAATAGAAAAATAGATTCTTCATAGATCAGGATTACAATTAAACTAACGTATTTTTGTACTGTCATAACCCAAAAAACTGATAACTGTTTACTGATAACTGTTGACTGTTAAGTGCTAACATTAAATTAACTTATTATTATATTTTTCTATGACTATTGGAATTTGGATTTTAGGAAATCAATTAAATTTAGAACAAGCAGCTTTACTAAGTTTTCAACACAAGAAACAAAAAACACCTGTTATTTTTATTGAGTCTCTGAACTATATTAAAAAACGTCCCTATCATCAACAAAAATTAGTATTACTTTTCTCAGCAATGCGTCATTTTGCTGAAGAATTAAAATTAGAAGGATGGCCAGTTACTTACGAAATAAATCAAGATTTTGAAACAAGTTTAAACTATTGGATTAAGAAAAATAATATCAGAGAATTAAGATTAGTAACTCCTTATGACCGCCCATTTTTAAAATTGATTAAAAGCTTTAAGTTAGATTGTAAAATAAAGTTTATTCCCAATAATCATTTTCTGTGGACTCAAGCAGAATTTAAACAATGGACTGATTCAAGAAAACGCTTATTATTAGAAGAATTTTATCGAGAAGGACGAAAAAGATTCAATATTTTAATGAAAGATAATAAACCAATAGGAGGACAATGGAACTTTGATAAACAAAACCGTAAACCTCCCAAAAAAGGGTTAAATCCTCCCACTACTTTAGAGTTTGAACCAGATAAAATCACTCAACAAGTAATTAAAGATATTAATTCCTATCAAATAACAACCTACGGCAAAATTGAACCTTTTAAATGGGGTGTAACTCGTTCCCAAGCGTTACAGATATTAGATAATTTTATAGAAAATAATTTAAACAATTTTGGCACATATCAAGATGCAATGATCACAGGAGAATATACCTTATGGCATAGTTTAATCTCTCCTTATATTAACCTCGGATTACTAACACCTTTAGAAGTAATTAAAGCAATTGAAAAAGCTTATTATAAGTTTGATTATCCTTTAAATAGTGTAGAAGGTTTAATCCGTCAAATTTTGGGATGGCGAGAATATATGTATGGAATTTATCAAATAATGGATGATGATTATTCACAAAAAAATTGGTTTAATCATCAAGAAAAACTACCAGAATTTTACTGGGATAGTTCTAAAACAGATATGAACTGTTTAAAACAAAGTTTACAACAGGTAGAAGAAACAGGATATGCTCATCATATACAAAGATTGATGGTATTAGGGAATTTTGCCTTAATTGTTGGTGTATCTCCCCAAGTAATTAATAATTGGTTTCACAGTGCATTTATCGATGCTTATGATTGGGTTATGGTTCCCAATGTTATAGGAATGGGACAGTTTGCAGATGGAGGAACATTAGCCTCAAAACCCTACGCAGCATCGGCCAATTATATTAATAAAATGAGTGATTATTGTAAAAGTTGCGTTTATAAACAGACTCAAAGAACTGGAGATAAAGCTTGTCCTTTTAACTTCTTTTATTGGGACTTTTTATGCCGTCATCAACAACAATTAAAAGGGTTAGGACGCATGAACCTTATCTTAGCTAATCTCAAAAAAATGGACAAATTAGAACTAGAAAAAATACAATTACAAGCCCAACAGTGGAGAGAAAGCAACTAAATTAATGGGTATTAAGATAAAAAGCGATCGCCTCTTTCAGAAATTAACAATTAACAATTATTAACTATTCTCTGAAAAAGCGATCGCCTTAATTAAAACCCCACCATTAACGGCGGGGTCTTATAAACAAAAGCCATTAAATTGAGATTTCGCTGAACTCACGACTCATGTGATCAAAAGGTTGATCCACAAAAGAGGTGTTTTCAACCCCAGACTCAACAGCCATAGCTTTAACCTTATCTTTCATTATTTGAATACCCCGCACTGTAGGGGCAATGGGAACGCCCAAAGAGTTATAGGTTTCGCGTAACCCTTGTAAAACCCGTTCATCGAGAACAGTGGGATCTCCTGCTACTAAAGCATAGCTGGCATAACGCAAATAATAGTCCATATCCCGTAAACAAGCCGAATAACGACGGGTGGTGTAAGCGTTACCCCCTGCACGAATCAACTCTGGAACTTCCTCAAAGAGTTGAAGACTCGCATCTTTAACGATCTCAGGGGAACTAGCATTGATTAAAGCAGCCACCTTGATACGATCGCTTCCTGAGTCAAAGTAAGATTTGAGACTGTCCATCGCATCTCGATCAAGATAACGACCGGTTAGATCATAGTTTTTGATTAACGTAGTAACGGCATCTCGCATTAAAGTTTTCTCCCAACAACAATTTTTTATGGCTTACCGCGCCCTTTGGGCAAAGGCAAAAGGCAAAAGGCAAAAGACAAAAGTAAATAATAAGCCCGATAGAATAAGAAAGATCAAAACAATCATTGATTTAATCCTCTTACTGACAGAAGAGGCAGAACTTTTGACTTTTGACTTGTGAACAACAAGCCGGTTTCTCCCAACAAGAAGGAATCTATCTCATCATAAACCCCTCGATCGCTTAAGTCTAGGGGTGTTACAATGTATTCTTAAACAAAATTATAGATTTTGACAATTTTCTTGTAGTGTATTTTTAATGACACTACAATAGAACTTATAATATCTCAATGCTTGATCAAAAATTTTCACATCTGATTCATTTTAAAGCGTCTGAGTCTCTCTCCTTGCCCGTTCAAGATGCACCCACACCGATCCATCATTATCTCAGACAACCACAACGCTTGGTAAAGGCGATCGCCGATCCTCAACTCATGGAACAGTTATCAGACTATGAGTTTCGTTTGAAAATGCGTCCTTTAAATTTTCTGGATATTTATCATTTTCAACCCACCGTTGTTTTAGAGGTTTTATCTGATAGTAAAGGAACAGTTTTTTTGCGGTCACAAGATTGTGAAATTCGGGGAATTGATTATATTAACGATCGCTTTTCTTTAACTTTGAAGGGGAAACTATCTCCTCAAGAACAAGAGGGTAAAACCTATTTGCGTGGACAGGCTAATTTAACAGTTCAAGTCGATTTACCCCCCGCTTTATGGGTGACACCCAAACCTTTACTACAGGTAACAGGAAATAGTCTTTTAAAAGGAGTTCTCGCTCGTATTAAACAAAGATTGCTTAATCAATTATTGACAGATTATCATTACTGGGTTGATTCTCAATCACAATTAATTCAAAGCCAAAATACAACTATATTCGGTGATCCCTGTCCCGAATCATAATAGTTAAATTCTAGAACAATAAAAAGAGATTCACTTAAAACAAGATGAATCTCTTGAAGGTAAATAATTAGTAATTTTACTTACGGGGACGTGCTTCGTCTACTTTCATCGTGCGTCCCATCCATTCTGCACCATCAAGGGTTTCAATGGCACTAGATTCTTCCGCTTTTGTTTCTAATTCTACAAAAGCAAACCCTCTAGGACGACCCGTTTCTTTATCTGTGGGAACATGGACTCGTCTTACTGAACCATAGTCCTTAAAGACTTCCTTAAGGTCTCCTTCTGTTACCTCATAAGAGAGGTTTCCAACGTAAATTGACATGAACGATCTATCTCTATCTTAGTTTCAACATTTCGAGCTTGTTCTTTAGAGAAAAAATTAGTGATACTCAACGGACAAAACGGCTAATACTAACTAACTTATTTTTCTCTCAGTTTATAATGCTCTCTAGGTATTATAACATAATCAATCCAACTTATGTCAAATCTTTCTGATTATTCATAAGTAATTATTCGTAGGACTATTATTTAAGCAGGAGAAAATTAAAAACTGATGTAAACCCAACCTGAAACAGTGGGGTAAACCGTCGTTATTTGGGGAGTTAGCTAGATTACAATAACAATATAATCAATTATAGATAATTCTAACTATGCAACCTAACAATCCTAATCAATTTACCGAAAAAGCCTGGGAAGCCATTGTCCGTACTCCTGATATTGCTAAACAAAATAGTCACCAACAAATTGAAAGTGAACACTTAATGAAATCTCTGACCGAAGAAAATGGACTGGCCACAAGTATCTTCAATAAAGCTAACATTAGTGTTCCCAAATTGCGAGATCAAACCGAAGCTTTTATTCGTCGCCAACCCAAAGTTTCTAAACCGGGGGAGTCGGTTTATCTAGGCCGTAGTTTAGATAGTTTACTGGATAGAAGTGAGGGGTTTCGCAAAGAATTTGCAGATGACTATATTTCTGTTGAACATTTACTATTAGGCTACAGTAAAGATGACCGTTTTGGTAAAAATTTGTTCAAAGAGTTTGGTTTAACTGAAAGTAACTTAAAAGAGATTATTAAACAAGTAAGAGGCAATCAAAAAGTGACCGATCAAAATCCTGAAAATAAATACGAAGCTTTAGAAAAATATGGACGAGATTTAACTCAATTAGCCAGAGAAGGTAAGCTTGATCCTGTTATTGGTCGGGACGATGAAATTCGTCGAACTATTCAAATTTTATCTCGTAGAACCAAAAATAATCCTGTTTTAATTGGGGAACCAGGTGTGGGAAAAACGGCCATTGTGGAAGGCTTAGCACAACGAATTATTAATAGGGATGTTCCTGAATCTTTGCGAGATAGAAAGTTAATTGCTTTGGATATGGGATCATTAATTGCTGGTGCAAAATACCGAGGAGAATTTGAGGAAAGATTGAAAGCTGTCTTAAAAGAAGTAACCGATTCTCAAGGAAATATTATCCTTTTTATTGATGAAATTCATACCGTTGTTGGTGCAGGTGCAACCCAAGGGGCAATGGATGCAGGAAACCTTTTAAAACCCATGTTAGCACGGGGAGAATTGCGTTGTATTGGGGCAACAACCCTCGATGAATATCGTAAGTATATCGAGAAAGATGCTGCCCTAGAAAGACGTTTTCAAGAAGTATTAGTTAATGAACCCAATGTAGTAGATACAATTTCTATTTTACGGGGACTAAAAGAGCGTTATGAAGTCCATCATGGGGTAAAAATTGCTGATACAGCTTTGGTGGCAGCAGCGATGTTATCTAACCGTTATATTAGCGATCGCTTCTTACCTGATAAGGCCATCGATTTAGTAGATGAATCTGCGGCTAAATTAAAGATGGAAATTACTTCTAAACCGGAAGAATTAGATGAAGCAGATCGTAAGATTCTCCAATTAGAAATGGAACGACTTTCTTTACAAAAAGAGGAAGATATAGCCTCTCGTGAACGTTTGGAGAGACTAGAAAAAGAATTAGCTAATCTTAAGGAACAACAATCCCAACTTAATGCCCAATGGCAAGCAGAAAAAGAAGTTATTGATCAGATTCGTCAAATCAAGGAAACTATCGATCAAGTTAACCTAGAAATTCAACAAGCAGAACGAGATTATGACCTTAATAAAGCTGCGGAATTACGTTACGGGAAACTCACAGAATTACAGGGACAAGTTAAGGAACTAGAATCTAAAATTGAGGAACGACAAACCACAGGAAAAACATTGCTCAGAGAGGAAGTTATAGAATCAGATATTGCAGAAATTATCTCTAAATGGACAGGTATTCCTATTAGTAAATTAGTGGAATCAGAAAAAGAAAAACTATTACATTTAGAAGACGAACTACACGAGAAAGTTATTGGTCAAGAAGAAGCTGTAACCGCAGTATCAGAAGCTATACAGCGTTCTCGTGCAGGACTTTCTGATCCTAATCGTCCCACTGCTAGTTTTATCTTTTTAGGACCAACTGGGGTCGGTAAAACTGAATTAGCTAAAGCCTTAGCAAAGAATCTTTTTGATACCGAAGAAGCCATAGTACGTATCGATATGTCCGAGTATATGGAGAAGCATAGCGTATCTCGTTTAATTGGTGCGCCTCCCGGATACGTAGGCTACGATGAAGGAGGACAATTAACAGAAGCAATTCGTCGTCGTCCCTACTCAGTAATTCTCTTTGACGAGATAGAAAAAGCACACGGTGATGTCTTCAATATCATGTTACAAATTCTCGATGATGGACGTTTAACCGACTCTCAAG
Organism: Crocosphaera sp.; assembly: GCA_051439625.1. Classification (GTDB taxonomy): domain Bacteria; phylum Cyanobacteriota; class Cyanobacteriia; order Cyanobacteriales; family Microcystaceae; genus Crocosphaera. The sequence continues at coordinate 9,496 of JBFRWO010000010.1, forward strand.
GTCGGGTAGTTGACTTCAAAAATACTATCATTATTATGACCAGTAATATCGGTTCTCAATACATTTTAGATGTAGCAGGAGACGATACTCGTTATGATGAAATGCGTTCCCGTGTCATGGAAGCGATGCGTAATAGTTTCCGTCCCGAATTTCTCAATCGTATCGATGAAATTATCATCTTCCATAGCTTACAAAAAGAACAATTACGAGAAATTGTAAAGCTACAAGTTCAACTACTAAGAAGTCGTTTAGAAGACCAAAAAATGTCTCTCAAATTAGCAGATGTGGCCTTAGATTTTGTAGCCGATATAGGTTATGATCCTGTCTATGGTGCGAGACCTTTAAAACGTGCAGTTCAACGCTACTTAGAAACCCCAATTGCTAAGTCAATTTTAAGAGGAGAATTTAAAGCAGGAGACACAATTTTTGTAGACGTTGAAGATGAAAGACTGACCTTTAAACGACTAACTTCTGAGATGTTAACCGTATAACTCGTAGGGTGGGCAATGCCCACCTATTTTATTGTAGAATTTATAAGAAATATTATTGATTTTCACTTCAACAATAGATTTTTACAACTACAAAAGTAACTGAGTCAAAGCAATGGCAAATCAAGAACAGTTGGAACGACTTAAAAATAGCACTGTTGAAGAATGGAATCAATGGAGAAATGTATATAATTTCCAAAATGCTCAAATCAGTGGAGGTTTTGCTGGAATAGATTATAATGGAAATGTAAATAATAATAATATTAATACTAATCCAAATGATAAAAATAGTAGTTGATAAATAATGCTAAAGGTTATGATCAGTATGTTATAATATAATTAGTCAGTGTTAAGGAGATAAACGAATCGAGTATAAACAACAATTTTGGGATGAATTAGTTGATTTACGAATTCATATCTACTATTTAGAACTCTTTTATCTTGAGTCAATGCGTTTTGATACTTCAATTCAAGTATTTTTAGCAGTTGTTTCTAATGGCAGTATAGCTGCCTGGGTTATTTGGTCGAAGGCTCAATTCATCTGGGCTTTACTAATTGCATTTTCTCAGTTAGTAAGTGCTGTTAAGCCATATTTACCATATCAAAAAAGAATTCGTAATTTAGAACCTTTCAAACTAGAGTTGACCAACTTATTATTAAGAATGGAAGAAAAATGGTACGAAATCTTTGAAGGACAATTAACTGATAAAGAAATTTATACTTTAACCATAGAAATTAAACAAGAAAAAACTAATCTCGAAAGCCGTTATTTATCAACAACTCCGTTACCCGAAAACAAAAAATATTTAGATCAAGCAGAAGAAAAAGCAAACAAGTATTTTAAACGTAACTACTTCAGAGGAACAACAAATGTCAACTAATAAACCTGATGATAAAATGTCAAAAGGTCAAGAAAATAATCCGTCATACCAACTGCCTAAAACTTCATTAAAAATTCCTATGCCACCGGTCAAACAATATAACTTTCAAAATGCCAAACTTGGTGGTGGTTTTGCAGGAAGAGACTATAAAGAAAATATTACAAATAACTACAGTGATTTTAACTTACAGGAAAGCTTAGAAGAAATTAAACAACTAATTGATAAATTATCCAAAGATAATCCTATCAATACCACAACAGATGCTATGAAAATTGCTACCCAAGTAATAGAAAAAATTGAAACTAATCCTACTTGGAAACAAAGGGTTATCACAGCGTGTCAAAAAGGCTTACTAGAAACCCTCAAAAATAACCCTATTGGTGCTTTTGTTGCAGGTGCAATTGAAGGATGGAAAGCTTAAATAAAGCATCTCCTAATAAGTGTACTTAGGAGATTTTTCAACATCAAAACGAGGAAATTTTAGATCACAAATTTATCTATTCTTCCTCTGTTTCTTTTTTAGGATTAGGAGAAGAATTATAGATCGCATCAAGTTGTTGTCTAGCATCTTCTACACTAACAGAACGCATGACTAACAATGGTTCATTTATTGGTCTACCTCGTTCATCTAGCAACTCAGGATGAATGGTTTTTTGACTATTTTTCAATTTTTTAGCTTGAGGCGAATTAGACTTGAAGCGATCAGGATAACGACGTTGAGAGTCCATACTCACAGTAATTAAACTGCGAATAAGATTACTAACGGCCAAGAAAGCAATAATGGTAAAAGCAACGATATAAATTAAATGTAGCATTTGAAATTCTCCGTTAAGGAAGTCACCAATTTAGCAAAGGCTTAATAATCTTAAGCCCGTATAGAACTTGTTTTTCTGACAGAAATCAACATCCTGATGAAAAAACATCCTTTTTTAGAGGCCCACACCCAAGAAAGTAGAAATTGCAAGGTTTTAGATACTCTTATCTCGAGCAAATATCAACTTTTTTAGGTGCTATAGCCAAAGTACCTCAACCAACGTAAGCTTTTCTTAAGATTGTCTTCAACTAGCTTACCAAGAATTGTCAAGGGAAAATAGGGATTGTTGCATCAGTTAACAACCCGCAGCTAATTAAACAAGAGGCGGATTTTCTTGTTGATGCGATCGCCACTTCATAGATACCTGCCAACATTCAGCCACTAATCTATGCCAGGGAACCAAGGCTCTAGTATCGATACCGGCCTGTTTTCCAGTAGCTTCAAAGAGGAGTTTGGCCGTTTGCACTTCTTGTTGATGGGTTTTGACCCGTTCGAGGAGTTCCTCTTGTTCTTCAACAGATAAAAAAGTAATGCGTTCTGTTTCTAATAAATGGCGAGAGCGAGAAAACCAGTATTGGAAATCCTCTAATAAAGGTTCTAGTATAGTCTTGAGCAGTTCTTGCTCAGTGAGGTTATTATGAGACATCATCTTAAAATTGCACTTTTATCTATACACTAATCTTAACGTCTTTTACATTTCTTTGTAATTGATGGCAACAGAAAACATTTTTACTTCCTCTTTAACTCCTTTAAGTTGTAAGGGTTTCATGGCCGTAATTTCCTCAGAATTTAAAAATTGCGCTACCGTCGCTGAGACCAAAATCATGCCACTATCTGCCACTTCTTGCAGACGGTCTGCAATATTCACCGCCGAACCAATAGCAGTATAATCCGAGCGTTGTCCCCCACCAAACATTCCCACCACTGCCATTCCTTGATGGATACCACAGCGAAAACAAACCGGTTTCTTGATTAAACCTTGAGACTGCCATTTATTGTTTAATCTATGGAGTTGCTTGTGCATTTCTCTGGCCACAGTGATCGCTCGATATCCTTGCTCTTGAGGGGTCAACTCTTCTGGCGCACCAAATAAAGCCACCACCGCATCCCCAATAAATTTATCCACCGTTCCCCCATAATCAAAGACAACGGCAGTCATTTCTTCTAGATATTCGTTAAGAAGAGTCGCTACCCCTTGAGTTCCTAAATAACTAGCTAAGGAAGTGTATCCCACTAAATCAGTAAACAAGATGGTGACTAAACGGGGTTCTGGGGTCAAATCAAGACTTAATTGACCTGTTGCGACCTTATTGACCATAGAAGCTGGTAAAAACCGTTTTAAAACTGATTCTGTTAAATATCGATTCAGTTGTTTGACCTGCTGTTCACTTTTTTCTAATTGTTGGGCCTGTTGTCTAGTTTTCTGATAAAGTCGGGACTGTTGTACAGCAATGGCCGCTTGAGAAGCGACGGTTTGAGCTAATTCAATTTCTGTGCCTAACCACGGTCGAGGGTGGGTGCTTTGTCGTAGAGAAATGCTGCCAATAATTGCTCCATCCACGATTAAGGGAACAATTAAGAGAGCTTGGCTAGACCTTTGTAGGGGTAAATCAAATTGGGTCATTTCAGGATAATTATCCATATCCCCTAAAACCACGGGTTTTTGAGTGTTAATCAGTTGTTGTAAAACGGGGTTTAAAGCGATGGGTACCACTGATTGAGGAAGGGGATTAATGTTACCTTGAACCTGGTTATATAGTCCGACACATTGCACAAATTTGTCTTCTTTTGTCCATAAAGATAGGGCGCAACCATCTACTTTTAATCCCTTGCCTAATTCTTGGGTAATGGCTGTAAAAATTAGTTGGGGATCAAGACTACAACGAATAGCGTTAGTAATACGATTAATTAATGCTTCTCTGTAGGCTAATTCCCTTACCTGTTGGTAAGCTTGAGCTTGGGTAATGGCTAATTTTAGTTGTTCTACTACCATTTTGGTAATAGCAATTTCTTGTTTTTGCCAGTGGTAAAAATCACAATTTCGATGTAATCCAACCACAGCAAGCAAATTATTTTCTAAGGTGAGAGGAATTGATAAAGATGCTCCAATTTTGGTCAGTTTATAAGCTTGTTGTCGGGGCTTTTCTGTAAAAAATTTATTTTTTATACAGTCAATTACCTCTATTTTATCAATGGGAACAATTGTTTGTTCCAATAAACACAATTGATTATAATTTTCTTGTTTATTTTTATGAAAAAAAATACTTTTATTGATTAAATAATGAGAGTTAAATGGACGAAAAATACAGCAATCAACGTTTAAAAGCTGACCCAATTGATTAATGATTGTCTGTAAACCTACTTCTAAAGAAGTAGAATCAAGAGGTTTCATTCAATCCTTAACTGTCTTAGTAGAGCGATTACAGAAGTATAACCGTGTAGAAAAGTTTCCTTTCCTACAGGGCCAATTTCACCATTGCAGAAAAATCCTCCTATGGGAACCCCAGGAAAATAATTAGCCAATAACTGAGAGTCAAAATTCGGTACTTGGTATAAGGTTTGGCCCCTTCCCAAACAAGAAAACATCAATGCCCCTTGAATAGGAGTGGATGGGTTAAACTGTTTGAGTAGGGTATCTAAGTCATCGGCAGAAGTTTGAGCATCTCGGAGATGAAATTGTAATCTTTGGCCAGGCCGAACGCGATCTCCGATAGAAATTGCTCCCAATTGAGGATCAACCCCTAACAAATTGCGAATCAAAAAATCCCCTGCTTTTAATTCTTGTTTAAATTCATCCCTAACAACCCCCACAAATAGGGAATGTTGGGCCAGAGTGCGATCAGAGTCGTTCAAACTGTTCATCAACTCCCGCAACCAATTTAAGGGATATTTCGTTTCCCCGTCTTGTGACAATTCTAAAATAATATTTCGTTCTCCTTTGACCACTTGATAGGGTTTACCGATGGGGCGACATCCTTGGGCGACAATGGTATCAATAGCAATATTTCCACTTAAGGCAAGTCCTACGGTTCCCTGATTATAAAATCCACTCTGAGGATTATCTGCTTGATAATAAAATACAGTTCCTGGAACTCCCATCAAACTACTACTACTTAATCCACCTACTTTAACCGATTGAGGATAGGCAAAATCTAAACCGGCTAGTAAGTCATTAATGGGAGTAGAAAAGGGATCAGAAAATAAAATAAAATCAGCTTGTTCTTGGGGGGAAACGCCGATTAATTCTTGCCAAATTTCCGGGGGACTGTCTAAATCTGGTAAACTGTCAGGATTGAGAAAGAAAGGGTTTACCTTGACATTGGGCAAACAACCTACGGTGAAACTCAAGGCAGGATTATTTTCGATCTCAGATACTTCTTTCCCCTCATTTTGACCAATAATTCCGGCACCACCACAACCAATTAATATAGGTAGGGGTAATTTTTCTAAGATTAAGGGAATTAAGCGGGGATAATCACTAGCATAAGCGGATGAAATCCAGAAAATACCCACATCAGCAGGAGTAGACAAACTACTGAGAATAGTTTGAGTCACTTCTGTTACAGCAGCTTCTAAAGAAGGTTGAGTTGAGAGGGCGTTGGTCCAGAACATTAGTTAGTTTTTGAGCAGTTTAAAGATTTTGCTTAAATTGTCCAGAGGGCATAGCATTCCTGGGAAAAACTTCCGCGGGCATGGAATTGAAATCAGTATCAACGGTCAAATCCAAAGTAGCGTCAATTTGTTTAACCATATCAGAGACACTGGTTCGATACACTGTTCTCATAAAGGTGTCAACATCTACCACTTTTTGTTGCGGTAGGGAGGCAAAAAACACATCGACTTGAGTATCTCCCCAGTGACCTGCTTGTACAGCGTTAGCTGAAGGTAAAGCCACTTGACGTAAAGGAGTGACAAAATTCTGAGCAGGTCCTCCCATAATTGCAACCGGTCCGCCAAAACGGGGTAAAGCGGGCTGAATTAGATTCAGTCCAGGAATTCCCCATGCTCCACTTCTTGTGGTTGCTACTCCACCTCTGGGTGTAGGAGGTGCTTCTGGGGAGGGTGATGCAGCGATAATCAGGGGATTACTCAGTTCTGATGCTGCAGTGGTGCCAAAATCATAGATATCTTTATATATATCGGATGCCACCACTTGCGGTAAAATCGGAACTTCTTGTACTATTATATTGCCCCTGGTGATGTCGAGGTTGATCTGACTAAGAGAAGTCACAATAGACTCTAGAGATATGCCTTTTGGGTCTGACAATGCTTGTACAAGTATCTGTTGTGCGGCCAAGGTATCTTCTGCTGTTGCTACTCCTTCCTCCGCAGGAATCAATAAAGCGAGAAGATCAGCATCCAGAAAATTTAGGGTTGTTATTTCCTCTATATTCAGGCTTTGTATTGTTCCTCGAACTAAACGGAATGTCGCTGCTTGGCTTTGTAGAGTGAGACTATCAAAAGCATTCAGACAGACTAGCAGTCCTAAACCAATCTTGATTGAGTTAAAAGATAATTTTTTTAGCATAAAACAATTATTTCGGTGATAGTCATTAATTTATTGTTAATGATTGGGTTTGCATAAGCAGTTGGACATAAATAAGCTTAAATGAGCAAACTTATGTAAAAACCGCTAATTTTACTTATTTCTTGTGGCTTTTTTAAACCACATATTTATAGATTTTTAAGTTAACTAAGAGAATAAATTTTCTGCTCCTGAGTAAGCAATTTGTGAAATTATAACACTCGCACTACGAAAAAACCACACCTTAATTCTACCAATAATTTCCTCTTGTATAAAATTATCTGAAAATTTTAGGAAGTTTTTGTCTTCTCTTGTACTCATTTAAACCACGTCGTCAATGACGGGGTCTTATTTGACAGTCTATCAATTTTTTGACACTCTCACCGCTAATTGCTAGGGCAATGTAGCGGGAGATTCTTCTTACTGATTTTCTAACCAATGATACCAAGAAGATAACCCTTCTCCTGTTACCGAAGAAACTTGGAAAATTTCGAGAGACGGGTTAACTTTTTTTGCATATTCCAGAGATTTTTCGACATTAAAGGAGACATAGGGAAGGAGATCGATTTTAGTCAAAATCATCACCTTACTTTCTCGAAACATATGAGGATATTTGATCGGTTTATCTTCTCCTTCCGTGACAGAAAGAATAGCCACTTTTCCTGCTTCTCCCAAATCAAATAAAGCCGGACAGACTAAATTACCGACATTTTCAATCATCAAAATTGAGTTAGGTTCAGGGTTTAATTCTGTATAGCCTTTTTGGACCATCGATGCTTCTAAATGACACCCTGTACCGGTATTAATCTGGACGACTTTGCAGCCTGTTTCTTTGATTTTTTTAGCATCATTGGCTGTTTCTTGATCCCCTTCAATGACATTAATTTGTAGTTTACTTTTTAAATCATTAATGGTTCGTGTTAACAGGGTTGTTTTCCCAGAACCTGGGGAACTGACTAAGTTTAATGCCAAGATATTACGACCTTTAAAATAACCTCTATTTTCAGCCGCAATTAGATTATTTTTTTGTAATATTTTTTCTTCTAAACTTATGGTAGTACCGTGCATTTTGGCATGGATTTCTGAAGCGTGATTATGGTCATGGTTATGATGTTTCTGTTCGTGATCGTGGGAATGACTAATCACGGTTCCATCCTCTAAGGTATGGGTGTGATGATCATTAATATCAGTGGTTTTTCCTGTGTCAATGTTGGTTAAAGTAACATTATTGCTGTCAGAACAACCGCAGCTTACACACATAATTCTTCTACCTCCATTTCTTTAATTTGTAATTCTTGTCCTTGAATAATATCTAGTTCACAACTGTGGCAGCGATCGCATTGTCCAAAGGGTTGAGATAAATTAATTTCTTGTCCACAATGACGACATTTTCCCCTTCCTTCGGTTTCAATAATTTCTAAGGTTGCTCCTTCTAAAATTGTATCCTGACAACAAATATCAAAACAAAAGCGAATAGCATCGGGCATAATAGCCGATAGTTTACCTATTTCTAGGGTAACGCGTCTGACCGATGCCCCTTGAGCTTGTTCGCAGACAATAGCAACAATATTTTGAGTAATACCCAGTTCGTGCATAAACCTAGTTGATTATATCCACTTCTATTGAATCGGTATTTTTTGGATAGGGATATGTTTTTTAGGAAATTTTAAGCAAATCTTCCAGCTAAGTTCACCAAAGATACACAAAGTGAATTGCTTAAGCTACTTTTCAAGGGAGAGATTGGGGCTTATGCTATACATAGGCTTAGGTAACAACAGAAAAGGGAGGATCTACCCCCTCCCCGATAGGTGGTCATCAAAGCAGAAAAATCTTGAACTAATTTTGAGGATAGGTCATGGATCTAGAATTTCCTGAAGATTTAAAATACTTGGATACCCACGAATACATACGTTTAGATGGGGAAATTGCTACTATTGGCATCAGTGCCTATGCGATCGAGCAATTAGGGGATCTCGTCTTTCTAGAATTACCTGAAATAGGGGACTCCTTAGAACTGGGAAACAGCTTTGGTTCTATTGAATCAGTTAAAGCAGCAGAAGACCTTTACCCCCCCGTTTCAGGAACCGTGATTGATCGCAATGAAGAAATGATCGAAACCCCTGAGACCATCGCTGATGATCCCTACGGTGATGGATGGTTACTAAAAGTACGCATTGAAAACCCCGATGATGAATCAGACGAAATCATGACTGCACAAGAGTATCGCGCTCTGGTTGAAGGGGAAGAGGATACCTGAGCAAGGGACGATCAACTTATCCATTGTATCGCTGTTGTTTAAACACACCCCATCTAAATTAAAGATTATAGATGGGGTCGTTTATGACCTATATAATCCTTGCAGTTTTAACCCAGGGAGCATTCCTCTTCAAGTAGTAGTCTCAAGTCAGGGAATCTTTAATAATAATTGACAATTTGTAGTGGGGAGTGTCGTGTCTCTTAACCAAAAAAAATCCCGTTCTTTAGTAAGTATTGCTGGCCTTGTAGCTGTAGCTACTCTGGTTAGTAAAATATTTGGGTTAGTCCGTGAACAAGCGATCGCAGCAGCTTTTGGGGTTGGCCCAGTAATTAATGCTTACGCCTACGCTTACGTTATCCCTGGTTTTTTATTGATTTTACTGGGGGGTATCAATGGACCGTTTCATAGTGCTTTAATTAGTGTTTTATCGAAACGAGACAAGTCGGAAGCTGCACCGTTGGTGGAAACGGTCACTACCTTAGTTAGTGTGGTTTTATTGGCGGTTACGGTTGTTTTAATCGTCTTTTCAGATACGTTTATTTCTATCTTGGCTCCGGGTTTGGAGGGAGAGGTTAAAGCGATCGCTGTTCAACAGTTACAAATCATGGCCCCTTTGGCTTTGTTAGCGGGACTGGTTGGCATCGGTTTCGGAACTCTTAATGCTGCGGATCAATATCTCTTACCCAGTATTAGCCCTTTATTTTCTAGTGTAGCTATTGTTATTGGTGTTGTGACCTTAATGTGGCAGTTAGGGACTAATCTGAATAACCCCGAAAATTGGTATTTAGCGGGCATGGTTTTAGCCGGAGCAACCCTTACAGGAGGGGTTTTACAATGGTTAGCGCAACTATGGGCCCAATGGCAAGCAGGAATGGGTAAACTACGGTTGCGCTTTAATTGGCGTATTCCTGGGGTGATGGATGTAATGAAGGTGATGGGCCCAGCTACCCTATCATCGGGAATGTTACAGATTAATGTTTCTACTGATCTCTTTTTTGCTTCGTTTATCGAGAATGCGGCGGCGGCTATGCGTTATGCAACTTTTATTTATTTAACGCCTTTGGGCATTATTTCTAATATGATTTTAGTGCCGTTTATGCCGGTTTTTTCTCGTTTAACTTCTCCTGAAAATTGGCCAGAGTTAAAGGTAAGAATTCGTCAAGGGTTATTCTTAACGGCTTTAAGTATGTTACCGTTAACGGCTATTTTTATTGCCTTAGCCCCTGTTATTATTCGGGTTGTTTATCAACGAGGTGCTTTTAAATCGGCTGATGCTGATCTGGTTATTCCTGTTTTAATGGCTTATGGAATAGGAATGTTTTTCTATTTAGCTAGGGATGTTTTAGTTAGGGTTTTTTATGCTTTAGGGGATGGAGAAACGCCGTTTAGGGTTAGTATTTTTAATATTTTTCTCAATGGTTTTTTAGATTTTTTGTTATATAAACCGTTTCAAACTCCTGGTTTAGTTTTTGCAACCATTGGGGTGAATATAGCTTCTCTGGTTATTTTCTTAGGCATTCTCAATAATCGTTTAGGGGGTTTACCTTTACAAGAATGGGGTAAGGCGTTATTAGCTTTGACAGGAATTAGTTTTCTAGCTGGTGTAGGTAGTTATGGTGTTAGTTGGGGTTGGGAACAGTTTTATACTGGCAATAATTTAGCCTTACAATTGTTACAATTACTATTATCTGTGGTTACTGCTTTTACTATTTTTCTACTCTTATCTATTCAATTAAAATTACCAGAGGTTGATTTATTACTGTCTCGAATTAAAGGAAAATTAAAAAAATAGATGGGCTCTTTTGATTGTGTTATTTAAAAAATTGTGGGTTACGGCAAAGATTAAAACTTATCATATTTTGATTAAAATTAACCCTGAGCCTAACCCACCCTACTTCTAATCCCCGCAAGTTCTTTAATATTTTATTCTATGTTTCTATATTCTCTTCAATAAGATCCCATCGAGAAGAAGGCAACCAGATAATAATTACCTCACATTTTTTTTACTATTTAATCATAGCATAAAGTATAATGTTGGTTTATAATATAAAGTATTAGTTCAATTTAATTATGTATTAGAAATCATGAAAGGTTATATACAAGGAAAAAAAGTTATTCTCTTAGAAAATTTACCTGATAGTTTTAAGGAAGGTGATGAAATCGAAATTATCATTAAAACAAAAGCTAAAAAAAAATATCCTTTTCCCACATTTAAACTAGAGGTTAAAGACGAGTATCTAAATAGAGAAAAAATATATGAACAGGAAGATTAGAGTATTATTTGATACTAATATTTTAGTTTATGCTCATGATGAATCATCTAGATTCAGCAGATTTGTTAACGTTAGCAATAGAAAACAAGATTCAAGGAGTATTAGCAGAGCAGAATATAGTTGAATTGTATCGGATTTTAACTAATTCTGTTGCTATGAAAAAACAATTTTTAACTCCCTTACAAACAACTGATTTAATTAACAATATCTATTTGAATGAAAATTTTGAAATTATTTACCTCACTGCATCAACAATTAATAAAATTCTAGAATTAGCTGTTGATAATAATATTACTTCAGCCCAAATTTTTGATGTGCGTCTTGCTGCTTTGTGTTTAGAAAAAAATATTGGTTATTTAGCTACTTATAATACTAATCATTTTGAGAGGATATCAGAAATTAATTCGTTAAAACCTCCTGAAATTATAAAGATAATCAATAACTAAATCCAAAAATAATGAAAGGTTAGATACAGAGAAAAAAGTAACTTTTCATTATTTTTTTAGGTACAAGTTATTTTATTAAGATGAGAAAAAGCCAAAATAATCAAGAAAATGGTCATAAATAAGCTTAACCATCCTTTAACTTGACAAATACATCGGGGGGTAGAATTACTCAATAATTTGCACCCATTGTCACTAAATTGTTCATGATTAAGAAAATTACAAAATCTTTTGAGACTCCCTGGGTTAAAACCGCAGGGATTCTAGAGGTTATCTAATCAGGGGATAAATCCACCTGATTAGACATTACCCTAGTTAGGGGGACTCCCATTGACCCCATCCTTTAAACCGTCTGCATCCATTACAGATACAGTTTTCTCAAGGCGCGGAATGCGCTCCCGCTTTCCTCTCGGATTTTAAATCCGAGAGGGTCGGGAG
>JBFRWO010000011.1:0-7624 GCA_051439625.1 Crocosphaera sp.
TAATGGGACTTTAGCTTATTTCAAGCCCAAATATAGCCAAAACTAGCTTTATACCTGGCGAATACATCACCATTATCCTTTAACCAGTTGTGAAAACGGTAAGAAATTGCTGTACGAAATGCCTCCAAAGCTTCGGGAAAAGTCTTCAAAGGTTTGTTCCCCCATCGTCGTCTTAAACCACCAGTTAACTTATGCCAAAGAATAAAAGTATAAGCACACAATACTAAGATAAAATGTCTTAGTAAACTGCGTTTCTGCCTAACTTGATACTCTTTAAGTCCTAACCATCCCTTAGCTTCTCGGTAGAAAACTTCCACCCAGTTTCTTTGAGAATAAGTTTCTACTACCCACTGTGGAGTAACTTTATTTGAGTCAACATTAGTGATAAAATAGTCTATATCTGTAGCTTCATCAAAAGAGCTTGCATTCATAACGATAGCAACGCTTCTTCTTCCTTTTAGCCGTGATATTTCTACCTCGAATGTTGTTACCCAAACTTTCTTTGGTTTATCTAAGACTAAATTAAATTCCGTAAAAGCTTCTTTTGGCAAGCTTTTAGCTAGTTCGTCTATACGGATAGGTGTGGTTATTTCTTCTTTTTCTAGAGTCACTTTTCTGTTTTTTGCTATCCCTCCTAAATACTTCAATTTTCTACTTTCTAACTCTTTTAAAAATGATGTGTTGTTACCATAGCCTGAATCAATAATAACAATTCCTGGTCGATAGTTTCTCTTTAAAGTTTTGTCTATTAAGTTTAAAGCTATTTCTGGCTTTTTTAGAAATTCTGGGTCTTTCTTTCCCTCTGATAATGAATTAGCGTGTTGATATAATTCTATATCTAATGGTAAGCTTTTTACTCCATCATATAAATGGCTTGTTACTACAACTATTCCATTATCAGTTTTCCCAATTTCTCCAATGTACTGTCGTCCCACACCGTCTGTAAAATTTCCACTTTTCCTATGACCTGAATCATCAATAATCAAGGAAAATCCTGTTGCTGGTTTAGTTTGACGACAGCTTTTCATCACCTCTAAACGGCGATCGTTGATCTGTTGTTCACCCCAAGAGGCTCTTACTAAAAAATGGCGTAAACTGTGGTAAGAGACATCTACGGTATCCTCAGCTATTTGAGAGAGATTTTTTCTCTCACTTTCTCCCAATAATCCTCCTAAATAATGTCTAAACTCCTTTCTTTGAGCTTTAGTTTTGAAAATATCATCAAAACGTTTACACCATCTGTCGAAACAAGGAGGCATGGCCGTTGAAATTGTTTCTCTCATGGAAAGTTGGCGATCACTATCAACCTAAAAAACTCGTCCTGTCTATATTAGCGCAAGATTTAGTTCAGATTCTAGCTAAAGTCCCATTAATGAAAATTATCAAGCTTGAATCAAGTGGTGGAAGATTGATCATCCATATCTTGTCCTTCCAAAATAGTTCCTTTTAGGATTGCGTCTTCAAGATTAGCTCCTTCAAGATTAGCTCTAGTAAGGTCTGCCCCTGTTAAATTAGCTCCTACTAGATTTGCCCCTTGAAGTTTTGCTTCTATTAGACTGGCTGCTGAAAAACTTGCCATAGGAAGATTAGCTTCTTCAAGATTAGCTTTTTTGAGATTTGCTCCCCATAAACGCGCTCCTTTTAAGTTTGCGTTAGATAGATCAGCTTCTTCAAGATTCGCTCCAATAAAATAAGTATATTGAAGAGCAGAGCCAACAAAACTTGTCTTTTCTAAATTAGCTTTGTAAAAGTCTCTAAGTTTCAAATCACAGTTGTCCAATTTCAAATAGCTTAAACAATTCAACACAAGAATATTTTCCCAATATTTCCCTTTACGTTGTCCTATCAATCGCGCTATCCATTCTCCAAATGCCTCACGTTTATAATGTTGAATTTCTGATTTTTTCTTAGTAACTTGCGCACAACAGTTAAGAATAATAAGAAGTGCCACTTCAGCATTTGTAGATTTTTCCATTTCCTCCTTAAAAGTTTTAAGATTAAGGTCATTCATAGGCATTCCTTGCTCTAGAACAGATTCAATAAAGTAACATATTCGTTCTTGTAAGTGTTTAGCACCAAAACGTTTATCTTGTGATGAGAGATATAATTCTTCTAACTTATATATTTCCCCCGAAATCAACTTGAAAAGATAATCATCTATTGCCGAAAAACCGCACAATTTAACCCATTCACTTAAAGCATCTCGTGTAAGATAAGGAGACAAATCATAATTCTTTTCATTTTCACTATAAGTAAGTTTTTTTGTTATGTTGACTAAACCGTCTACAATTCTTTTCGCTGTCAAATAAAGCCCAAAACTATTATGAGTAAATTCAAATGTGTCTTCCGACTCACGAAAACCATTATTTTGTCGACAGTAGAGGGCAATTAGTCTACGTGTAAGACTTGGTTTATTATTTTCTTGACAAAACTCTTGAAAAGTTTGTAATGTTTTTTTTAGAGCAGTATTACTGTACTTTTCTAAATATTCATCAATTTCCTTAACAGTTATTTTTAGATCATTTCGATGCCATGCACAAATAGCTATCTCCATTAAAATCCTGATATAATACCTCTCTTCAATCATCTTTAGTCCATGTGTCTCGGAGTCTCTTGTATAGATTGTCTTAAGCAAATCAGAATAAATATGATTAAGACTTATATGTTCAGTAAAATCAATTTTGTGGTGTTCCGAATATGTAGCAAAAAGCTGATTATGTAAAGGTTGTGCTGTAATATCAATTAACTCTTCTCTATTAAGAGCTTCAGAGAAATTTTTATCATCTTTTCCCTTCAATTGAGCATATTTTTTCCACCATAGTTTTCGCTGATCTTGACAGATTAAGTTTTGAGGATCTTCATATTGATGTTTATTGCGTTCACTTTCCTTCAAAAAATAAGGGAGAAGATGGATAACTTCTTTGTTCTTAAAACCAAAGAAATCTTCTTGATCTTGAATAACAAGGTCTCTTCCTAAGATAATCACTTGTAAACGGCATTTTTCAGGTTTTTTGATTGTATTTAACATCCTTACTGTCCGTGATACATTATCCACAAAGTCTTTGGCTACCTGCTTGGCCATATACCCCTGCTGCGAAAGCTCATCCAAACCATCGAAAATAATCAGCATATTATAGTTATTTTCCTCTAAAAGATTTTGAGTAAAGTCTCCAAAATAATCTTTAATAGACGCGATTAAATCACCCTTGATATTAAAAGGGTGTTCCAAAGAAACTAACAAAAGTTTACGCCCTTTTTTTGCTTGTTTAGCAGCAAATATTTTTGCAAAGGAAGACTTGCCACTTCCTGGTGAACCCGCTACTAAACGAATTGCATCTTTTGGATTAGCTTGAATAAGCCATGATTCGAGTTTTTCCTCTAAATCTATCACAATCCGCTTAACTTTGTGTGATTCTAAGTCTGGCTCTCGGATAGCTGCTACATAAGGTTCGGAAAAATCAGATACTTTTTCTTCATAATAAGCTCGTAGGGGAATATAAACTTGTTTAAGATTAAAAGGTTCCCAAAATGTAGGTTCTAAAACTTTTTTTTGTAATTTTTCTAAATAAATATTCCATTCTTCTTGTTGCTTTTTTAATGCGAAAAATGGATTTTGGAATTCATCCATTAATTTTTTATAATCCTCTGGATGTTCGTCCCACTCGTTAACTAAACTCATTATAAAGTAATCAGGCAATCGCTTACTGAGATTTTTAGTCTCGGTTTGATTCTTAATACTTGGCTCAATCCATGCTTCAAAAGCTTTTTGGACATCCCAAAGAA
Organism: Crocosphaera sp.; assembly: GCA_051439625.1. GTDB lineage: Bacteria > Cyanobacteriota > Cyanobacteriia > Cyanobacteriales > Microcystaceae > Crocosphaera. The sequence goes on from JBFRWO010000011.1 coordinate 3,784, forward strand.
AAGATAAATTTCGTGGGGTTTTGAATAAAGTTTCGAGATCGATTTCAGTATTAGTTAAATGTTCATTTAGTTCTTTAAATAAATCCTTTAACTTATTCGGTTTAGGTTTCTCTATTGTAAAAAGATATTGTTCTTCATCCAATATCTTTTGAATAGCTGATTTAACTGATTTCAAAACCAACAAACCAAGTGTCGTTTCTTTAGTAGGCTTTAAATTCAGTTCGTCATAAATATCGAATAAGCTTTGTGCTAAGTTATTGAGATCAAAAAAGACAATATTAACGGTAATTAAGGTGAGATGTTGGATTAGTGTTCTTATATTAATATTCATAAGAAGTAGTTGGACATAAATAAACAATGCTATGTAAAGTTAACGAGAGAGGCCACGACCTCGACGGCGTTGCTTATCTCGCTGTTCACGTTCCCGTTGTAATTGAGCGATGCGTCGGCTAATTTCTGCGTCGACATCGTGAATCATTTTTCTATCATCATAGGTTAAATTAGCTTTTACTGTGCCGTCCTTCTTTTCAAAGATTAAGCCCCGTCCATCTTTAGCGTGTAATTCCATAGTTTGTTCATCCGTTGAAAGCTTGAAAATGTAGCGTTTCCCTTCATAAGTTTGGAACCCGTTTTTAGGTTTGGGTTTTACATAACGCATTAATCGAATAGTAGTCGAATAAACTACCAAGTTATTTAAGTCCTCTTGACGTTGTTCAGGGGTTAAGGACGATTGTTGTTCTCCATCCGGTTGAGTTTGATTTCGATGTTGTTGACTCGTCCGTTGATTTTCTCCAGTTGGTGGCTGTTGGGGGGAAGGAGTTTGATTAACATCCAGGTTCCGAGACTGGAGGTTATCAGAACCAGTGCTATCAATTTTAGAAGGGTTAGGGGACGGAACATTATCACGTTGTCGAGGAGTTTTTTTGTTTCCTGTTTCTCGTACTGCGCTGCTTTCCAAATGAGACGATAATTGTCGTTGAGTTCGTTTATCTTGTGGCTTAAACTGCTCTGAACTTTTTGGAGTTTTTGATGATAGAGTTGGTCGTTTTTGTTGAGTTGATTTTCCAGATTTTCGAGTTTTTCTGCCATCGTTTCCAAGACGGTTACTAAGGTCTTGTAATCGTCGTCGGTTTTCCTCTGCTTGTCGATTAGACTCGATAACAGCTTCGTTAATTCTTCGTACCTCTGCTGTGAGATCGGCTTCTGAATCTTCTGACCATTCCCGTTCATCTCCATCATCATTCACCCTTTGATTGATTCTTGTTTTCGATAATTCTAACGTTGTTTCAGTGATGTCTGCATTAGAGACTTCTATTTGCAGAGATGAGTTTTCAGGGGATGACTCTTGAATGAGAAGGCTTTCAGTTTTGATACTATTTTCTACGGCGACTAATTGTTTTTCGAGGGCTTCAATTTGCTGGTTAGTGGTTTGAATTTCTAGATATTCATCTCCTCGTTCTGTAGCGATGCCTCGTTTCATCATCGCTGCTACATTTGCCCCTAAATGAATCTGAGGTATGCGATTTATATTTTGTTCTTCTAGTGTTCGATGATCTATTTTTTCAGAACTACCAATGCTTTCTAAAGCATCATTTGTATAGGTTGCCCAACTTTCTCTAAGCTTCAATAAAAAGTCTTTTTTATCTAAGGATCTATCTTTTGCTTCTAGTCCATTTTCATCGACGGTTCTGGTGGTAATCATGATATGGACGTGAGGGTTATGGGTATTTATATCATGAAAGGCTAGATCAGCAACTAGCCCCTTATCGACAAAGTTATCTTGAACAAAGTTTCTAACTAAATCTTGCTTTTGGGGGTGGGTAAGTTCGGTGGGTAAGGCAATGTCAAATTCTCTAGCGGTTCGGGAGTTAGAACGTTTTTCAAATAGTTCTGCTGCGTTCCAAAGACTTGAGCGATCTAACATCCAATCAGGGGCGTTGTGGGGGGTTAAGATTTCGGTAGTGTACACACCTTTTTTACGGGTGTAATTGAAGGTTTCTCCTGTGCGTTCATCATAGATTTTTTCAGCAGCACGATAGGCAGCAGCTTCAGTAGCTGACTGTCCATTACTTCGGGATATGATTTTCGCATTGAGATGGTAGATAGCCATCTTTTGGTTTGGAGTGTGCTGTGTTTTAGGGTAGATAAATTCCTTTCCCATAGGTTCCCTAAATAGGGGGTTCAGGGGGCGGTAGCCCCTTGACGCACTGCAACCAAAGGTTGCGTAAGTGCGCTTTCCTTTGGAAAGGGGATTTAGCTACTTCATTATAGTATAGAATATGGGGGTGAAAGCTGGTGTACGATGCGTTACTATAATAGTCTAAGTTTACCATAGTATGAGGGGTGTATAATGAGTAAGAAGTTAGAAAAGTTATTAGAGAAACGAGAACAGCTTAATGCTGAGATACAGAAGGCGAGAGCTAGGGAGACAGCGCAGAAACGGAAGGAAGATACAAGAAGGAAGATTTTACTAGGGGCGTTGGTGATAGAGATGATGGATAAAGGGGAATTAGATGACGGGGTTATTATGAAACGACTAGAGGGATTTTTGACTAGGGATATTGATAGAAAGTTATTTGATTTTCCAGTTAAGGGGGATGATAAAGTAGAAGATAAGAAGCCAGTAACGACTCAAGGAAAAAAGCCTACATCTTCTAAAAAAACGACTGAGTTAAAGGGGGCTAATAAGGGGTCAAGTGAACCGGAAGATAGTGAGGTTGAGTTAGAGGATTTATCGGTTGAAATTATTTTAGAAGAGTACCCTTCAGATAAGAAAATAGCTATTCTCAAGATGGTTAGGGGAGTTACTAACTTAGGACTTAAAGACGGTAAAGACTTAATTGAGGAAATTCCATCGATGATAAAAAAAACCACTCAATCTGAGGCTGATGTTATTAAGAAAGAGTTAGAGGCGTTAGGGGCTAAGGTGACTTTAAAAGTTGAGGAATCAAAGGGGTAAAAAAACTTTAGTTGTCACTTGACAACCAGTGAAGATAGGGGTTATTGTTTGATGTAATGGCAAAAAAACACCCCAACAAAGATATAAGGGCTGCTTTAGAGTACGCAGAGCAAAAAGGCTGGCGGATCATTGAAGGTGGCTCTCATGCTTGGGGTAAAATTTATTGTCCTTACAATGATTCGGAATGTCGATGTGGAGAATTTTGTATAACTAGCATTTGGAGTACGCCTAAAAACCCAACCAATCACGCAAGACAGATACGACGAGTGGTAGATAACTGTATTTATCAAAAAGAAACAGATAACTAGAATTAGGAGAAACTATTAATGTCAGAATATGAGTTTACGTTAAAATTTAAGCTTCCAGACGAAAATATGGAGACTGAGATTTATGTGGATCAATTGTATGAGTCAGGGTGTGACGATGCCTTGATTGGGATTGGGAAAAAGGGGTATATTGCTTTGGATTTTATAAGAGAATCGGAGACAGCTTATAAAGCCATATCAAGTGCAATAGAAGATGTTTTAAAGGCTATTCCACAAGCCAATATTCAAGAAGCTGCACCAGACTTTGTGGGAATAACAGATATAGCTAAACTGTTAGGATGTACTCGACAGAATATCCAAAAGTTAATATCAAAAGACAATTCAAAATGTCCTCATGCGGTTTATGGGGGGTCACAATCTATTTGGCATTTAGCAGATATTTTGACTTGGTTAATTGAAGATAAAGATTATCAAATTGAAGAAGAGTTGATAGAAATCGCTCAAACAAATAGGAGTTTGAATCTAGCTAAAGAAATTAATAAACTTTCTCCAAATTGGTCAGAAAAATTCAAAACGTTGGTGGGTTTTTAACTATCCAATATTTGGTACGTGGACT
>JBFRWO010000012.1:0-4959 GCA_051439625.1 Crocosphaera sp.
AGTCCTAAGAAAAATTGGAAAAAGTCCGTAACAACTACACCCCAAAGTCCTGAAACACCGGTATAAATTAAAACAAAAACACTCAAAGCAATAACCGTCCATAGTTTAGTTGCTTCTCCCGGATCAACCCCCAAACTTTGCCATAAATTCAAAGCATCCACCACCTTAACCATAGCCAACATAGCGTAACCGATGCCAATACAATTGATAGGAACCGCAAATAAAAATGCCTTGGTTGCCCGTAAAATGGCTGCTGTAGGCCCACCGTAACGCAATTCTGTTAATTCAGCGTCCGTGACCATTTCCGACCGTCTCCACAGCCCTGCAAACACATAAATTAGAACAATGTGGGCGATACCAAAACTCCACCATTCCCAGTTTCCTGCAATACCACGACTAGCAACCACACCGCAAATATACAGAGGGGTGTCGATAGAAAAGGTGGTGGCGGCCATACTCGTTCCTGCTAACCACCAAGGGAGGTTGCGTCCGGCGAGGAGGTTGTTAACAAGACTTTTGGGTTCCTCGTCTTGATCATAAGTTTCAGTTTCTCGATGGGACAACAATAACCCCAAGGCCATCGTCCCAAAAAGATAAATTAAAATAATAATCCAATCTATAAGCTGCATAGTGTAAATTTAGGTTATTTTATTTAAAGTTTGGTTGTGAGGATTTTCTGTGTTAAAAGTTGAGTCGTCTAAACAGTGGATAAATAAGTTGTCCCAAGTCAATGATTGGGTCTTATTAGGGTTATGGATGGTTTTTGGTGGCATTCTCCGATTTACAAATTTGGACGCTAAACCGCCTTGGACAGATGAATTTGCCACAATGGTGTTTAGTTTAGGAAATGATTTCCGGTCAGTTCCTCTGAATCAGGTTATTTCATTAGATACCCTTTTGCAACCACTTCGTGTTAGTGGCGACGTAGGAATAGCTAATGTTGTTTCCTTATTGTTACAAGAAGATAATCATCCTCCTTTATATTTTGTTTTGGTTCATTTATGGGTTCATTTATGGCAAAATGTGGGGGAATATGTGGATGTTGGAGTGATGCGATCGCTTCCTGCTTTGTTGGGAATTTTATCGATTCCTGGGGTTTATTTTTTAGGGAAAATTGCTTTTCGTTCTCGTTTAATTGGGCAAATTAGTGCTAGTTTAATGGCGGTTTCTCCCTTTGGTATTTTCTTGGCACAGGAAGCCCGTCATTATACTTTAAGTATTTTATTTGTTATTGCTTCTTTGATATGTTTAATCCTGACAATCAGACATCTTTATCAACAATCGATTATTCCTTTATGGTTAGTATTTAGTTGGATTTTAGTTAATGGTTTGGGTTTATCGGTTCATTATTTCTTTGTTTTAACTCTCATTGCAGAAGTTATAACGTTAGCTATTCTTATTTATGTTAAATATAGAAACAATTTTTCACAGTTAAGTAAGCGAAATATTATCCGTATTTTAGCAGCTATTCTCGGAACATCTGCTACTGGTTTAGTTTGGATGTTATTAGCTATTTCTCATGGTTATGGGAATAATATGATTACTTGGATTCATCCTTTAAGCCATATTTTATATGCCATTAGTCCCCCATTGCAGTTATTAGCGGTTTGGGTTCCGATGATTTCTTTATTACCAGTTGAAGCTGATTCTATTCCTATTGTTATTCTTTCTGGTTTAATTTTACTGTTATTTTTTATCTGGTTAATTCCTTATAGTATCAGAGGGATAAAAAAAGGATTACAGTTAAATCAATTTCGTCTTTCACTGTTAATTATAATGACATTTATTGGTGGAGTTATTGCTTTATTTTTAATCATAACTTATGGGGTTGGCGTTGACTTAACTCGGGCTGCTCGTTATAGTTTTACTTATTTTCCTGCAGTGATAGTATTAGTAGGATCAAGTTTAGGGATTTTCTGGCACGAAATTAAACAAGAAAATGAACAATTACAAGCCAAAGAAACAATTAATCCCTTAATTTTACTAAGTAAATTATATGATAAATTGAACTGTAACGGAAAATTAGCCTTTTATGCTGTGTGGTTGATGGGGTTTTTAGGTGCAGTTACCGTCATGATTAATTTAGGGTATCAAAAATATTATCGTCCCGAACAATTAATATCAGTTATCAAAGAAAATTCATCGCAACCTGTTCTTATAGCTACCACTCACAAAAGTTTAGTTCAAGTAGGAGAAATGATGGGAATAGGATTAGAATTAAAATTAAACAACAATAATGAACTAGAAAATACTAATTTTTTATTCATTCATCAAACAAAAGATAATGATCCACAATCAACTATAAAGCTAAAAGAAATAGTTAATAATATCCCTAAACCTTTAGAAGTTTGGACAGTCAATTTTAATGCAGAAATTGAACTAAATAATTGTACTCTTGATACAACAAATTATCCTTATATTGATGGTTATGGATATAAAAGATATATTTGTAATTAACCTTTTGAAAACGAGTTCTGATCAAAGATTTTGCCCTCAAATCGCAATTTTTGAGAGTTGCACCAGTAAAGTCGGCATCGGTTACTGTTGCGCTATAGAAACTTGTTCCTCCCCAGGAAGCAAAAGCAAGGGCAAACTCCCTTAACCAAGCGTCTCTAGGGTCTCCTTTTATGGTACGATAGGAGATAACACAGGTAAGAAGGGTTAACGCTACGGCTACGGCTCCGACTGCGATTCCGGCTCTGCCTTCCGTTACTGCTACGGGTAGGGCAAAGGCTACTTAATCACCTTATTCGCTAACTTCACTATAATCGACTAGACTCGAACTTAACTCAACGACATTCCCAATGATTGCGATCGCAGGTGCTTCAAAATTGGCTGTTTCTACTTGTTGAATAATAGTTTCTAAAGTTCCTATTAATTGTTCTTGTTCGGTTCTTGTTCCCCAACGAATTAAAGCAATAGGAGTTGCAGAAGTTAAGCCACCTTTTTGTAATTTTGTAATAATATTAGGGAGGTTATGAACACCCATATAAATAACAATGGTTTCTGAACCTTGAGCGATCGCTTCCCAATTAATTTTAGGCCGATATTTTCCTACTGCTTCGTGACCGGTGACAAAAGTAACAGAAGAGCTATAACCGCGATGAGTGACAGGAATACCTGCATAAGCAGGGGCCGCAATACCAGAAGTAATTCCCGGAACCACTTCCACCGGAATACCTGCATTAACTAAGTCTTGCATCTCCTCTCCTCCGCGACCAAACACAAAGGGGTCACCACCTTTGAGACGAACCACCACAGGATATTGTCGCGCTTTTTCGATTAAAATTTGAGTGGTTTCTGCTTGTAACTTGGAGTGACGGCCACGACGTTTCCCTGCATGAATTTTAATCGCTTTTTCACCGATCATATCTAGGATCGGAGGGCTTACCAGCGCGTCATAAACCACCACATCAGCGTGTTCAAGCAAAGTTTTGCCTTTTAGGGTCATTAACCCAGGATCGCCTGGCCCTGCCCCCACTAAATAAACTTTACCTAAACAAGTTTCGCTGATATTTTGCGTCATTTTATGATTTCCTCTATTATTCAGTGATCAGTTATCAGTAACCAGTGATCAATTATGTTTTTATCCACTGATTTACCATCATGTGAGCGAGTTCTGGGGTTGCACCTAAAGGTTGTCCTAAGTTAAGTTCAACTTGGGGTAAACTTTCTTGTAATTGTTGAACTTGTTGTGCGATTATAGTAGTAATGCCTCCTGTAAAGAGAAAATAAGGCACAATGGTGATTTGTTTTTTACCCTGTTTCACCAAGTCGTTAACTTGCTCTGATAAACTAGGTTTAATACTCCAGTAAGCAACCTTAGCCTTTAATTGAGTTGCGATCGCTTCAACAGAAACATTTCCCCCTTGACGACGACTCCCATGAGAGATAATAATTCTAGCGTCTTGGGGATAGATTGAGAACTGATGAGATATAATCTTAATCAACCCTTCATAACTTCCTAAATAGGGACACAACTCTATTTTTATTGTAGGGCCAATTTTTTCTTGCGCTATGGCGATTTCTCTAGGGATATCTTCCCGAACATGAACCCCTGGTAAGAGAAATAAAGGAACAATTTTCAGGGTTTTAATGCCTACTGTTTCAAGTTTAATGGCAAATTGTTCAATTTTCGTAGATAAAGGAACCTCAGATAATTCTAGAGATGCTGTTTGTACCATCGTTACGGGAGATAATACCGCGCAATGGCTGCCTTTATCTGGGTTGTTTGTTTTATTAGTAGAAAATTGTAGTTGTTCTTCTACTAAATAGGATAATCGCTCTAAGGCAATTTGCGGTCGAGGATCACGACTACCGTGGGAAACAAGGAGATAAGCTGATGTTAAAGTCAAGGGATTTATAGATATTTGTCTATGTTTATTAGTTCAGTTTAATCCCATTTTCATCAACTTAGACTACAGACATCTATATTGTAGGGGTTAACAGCCATTGACTCCTACAGAAATTGGCATAAGTGATGAAAAAGCCGAGCTTAAGATGTCAAAATAGTATACAACGATCCAATGAAGATGGTAAAAAGCAAACCATTTCACCAACCCTGCACTTTTAGGGCAGGGATTGCCTAGACCAATCTAAGTGACGTAAGAGGTGAATACCGCATTGAGACACAGCTTGGTACACACTTCCGAATGCGTCCCTAGTTCGGACTATCTGTAAACCCAATTGGTTGGGTGCTGTTAGACAGGACATCTTAGTTGTTTTGTGGGAAGGGACTTCAAACGAGTTTGCGAGTCTTGGCCTTATCGGTGTTTCAAAACTCGCCCCTGTTAGGGGATTGTAAAGCCGTCCCTTCGCTTGCTGAATGGACAGGTTTTCAGACCCGAAATTTCGATGAATGTCAATGAGATTGAGAACAAAAAGAACAATAAAGTTTCTTAATCATCTCATCATCAGATGACAAGTTGATCCGTCTTGAAATTAGTTACAACCTAGTAA
>JBFRWO010000013.1:0-18164 GCA_051439625.1 Crocosphaera sp.
TTTATAGTTTACTCAAGACCACCCTTTTGCAATTTTAAGTTGATACTATTATGATTGACTCATCTGTCAATACAATTGAAGAATTCGATCTCTCCCGTGAAGAGAGAGTCATTGAAATTCAAAACCTCATTGAAACCCTACGGGTTGCCGAGGAGATCGCTAGTAAAGGTTATTTGATCACTAGCTCAGAATTAGCTGATTTAATGGACATCAATGCCAGTGCGGTCACCAGTCGTGGTGATCATTGGTCTTGGCGTAACTGGGTTGTTTCGCGAGTTCGCCGAGAAGGAAACCAAATCCTTTGGCAACTGGAAAAAATCGATTAAATCAGAAATTCAATCTGAACTGTAATCAAAAAGGTGAGAATATGTTTCTAAGTTTAGTCTTATACATATTCCCACCTTTTTAGGTTTCTATGGCCACAAAGTTATAGATGAACTGATGAAGATCAACTAATCATTTTGTAAGTCATCAATAGCTGCAATAACGAAAGAAGCAGCCGGGTGATTGAGCAAAGAATCAAGAGCAGCGAAACTCCCTGCTTTTGTTGCACTAAGTAGCTTCTGGGTTAAGGAAGGGTTCTGTTCAATTCTATCGATAGCCTCAACCGCAAAGTGTTTTTGATCCTTTTTGGTTTCCGTGGGGTAAGTTTGACTTAGTTGGTCAAGCAGACATTGGATTTCTTTGGCAACTTCAGCGAGGTCTTGGGATGGAGTTTCGTTAGACTGTCCAATAGCTTGTGATTGGCCATGGAAGGTGCTATCTAATGCACCAACAGGACCGCAAACAATTTTGTTAGTCGTTTTCCCAACTGCATTATCGCCATTACCAGAGTGGTTTTGGTTAATAGGATTATTCATATCATCACCTTGGTTTATATTAAAATTGATTACATTCTTACTGTTAGGTTTATTAAGTTCTTGTCTCCCAATGGTATCATCAATTAGCGTATAAATATTGACTAATTCACCACTGATTTGACATTGAGATACTTGGCTATTTTTACTTAAAAGATTCCTCAAGTTTTCTAATCTATGAAAATAAGGGTCTTGAATTGTGATACAAGTATTGCAGTTACAGGGAATAAGTTTATCAACTTTTAAATTATGATAACTGATATGAATTTTATCCAGTTCAGAGGTAATAACTTCCAGTAAACCTCTTTTATTATTACCTCTTAATCTAATTTGTATTTCTCTATCATAATAATTTTCAATAACTTCAGCTTTAGTATTATCTTTATTTAAAATAACTCCACTACGCCATACATTAGGCTCATCAATATAAGGATTCATTTCAACAATAAATCTGCTCAGAATTCCTTTAGGCATGAAATCATAACGATAACGTAGTCTCAGGTTGTCTTTATTATCCCAATGATAATGAGGGGGTTTTTTATCTTCTAATAACTGAGGGGCAATATAAGTCTTATTTGGTAGTTCATAACACAACTTAAACCGTTTCATTAATTCCAATAATTCCCGATACTTCCCTTGATATCGCTCATTACTCCAAATAGTTTTTAAGTCAGCATAAGTAAACTTACCAAACTTTTCTTTAATTGGATTATCTTCTATTCTTAATAACGCATAAACAGCTTTAGTAGCCCATTCTGGATTAAGAATAATCGTATCATATAAAAGAGAGGCTTCATCATCCTGAAAATGTAGAATAACCCCTAATTCATGGAAGAACTGGGAGAGTCTTAATCTACTATCAGTTATGGTACTATTCTTTTCATTATCATCAAAAGAAATTGAGTAGGTATATTCATGGCTATCACAAATTTCTAGATATTCTTGTAAACTAATATAATCACGATAATCTTGTTCAATAGCTTGACGAACATTAGCCCAAGATTTAGGAAGCTTGATACCAACTTGAGGTAATTGATTGATATGAAGTTTGACGGTTTCGATGATTTGTTCTAAACCTCTATTATCAGCTAAGTTAGTCGTTAAAATATCTTTAACCATAGGATAGAAATCATCAAGAATTTGAGATTCTCCTTTAATTTCAACTGAGTAATTATTGTTTTCATTTTTAATAATTAATAAAGGACTATTATCACCTAGAAGTTGAATAAGATGTAGCCAATAATCTAGATGTGGATGCTCTTTTCTGCTATCAGAAACTAAAACATAAAGAGAGCGTTTAGTTAGAAAAAATTTATGAGTTTGATGCCAGATTTCTTGTCCACCAAAATCCCAAATATTAACCTTCAATTCTTGGTTATTAGAACAGGGTAAGGGAAAAGTCTTAATTTGAATTCCGTGGGTAGGTTTTTCAGTTTGAGGAACTTTATAATTAGGGTTTAATATCTTATTCATTAAGCTAGTTTTACCCGATCCCGCTTCCCCAACTATCAGTAGCTTGGCTTCATAAATAGTGTCATATCCTTCAAGTTTAAGCTGACGTACATAATTGCGAAGAGTCTTAAGTTCTTGTACAGCCATTTCAGGAGGAAAATTCTTTAGTTGATTTCCACGTAAGTTCAGTTGTTTAAGACAAGGCAATTCGATAACTTTCGTGGGTAGATTTTTTAGTTTATTATTATAAATTCCTATCTCTATAAGAGAGGATAAATTTCCAATCTCAGAAGGTAAAGTTTTTAGTTGATTATTATCAAGATATAGAGTTTTTAGAGAGGATAAATTTCCAATCTCAGAAGGCAAATTACTTAGTTGATTATTATCAAGATATAGAATTTTTAGAGAGGATAAATTTCCAATCTCAGAAGGCAAATTACTTAGTTGATTATTATCAAGATATAGAGTTTTTAGAGAGGATAAATTTCCAATCTCAGAAGGCAAAGTTTTTAGTCGATTATCACTCAAATAAATAAGTTCTAGATGGATTAATTTGCTTATTTCTCTAGGCAAATCACTGAGTATGTTTTCATGAAGATAAAGTTTCTTGAGAGAAGATAATCGACCAATTTCAGGAGATAATACACTAAGTTGATTACAAGAAATTGAAAGTTCTTGAAGAGAAGTTAATGAAAATATTTCAATAGGTAAACAATTAAGTTTATTCCCTCTAAGGTAGAGTGTTTTTAGAGAAGATAATTGACCAATTGAAGAAGGTAATTGAGTTAGTCGATTATGTTTAAGCGATAATTTTTCAAGGTTTTTTAAATTGCTAATTTCGGAAGGTAAAGTTGTTAGCCTATTACCTATATAGTCACCAGATTTTTTATCCCATTTTCCAAGAATTAACTTTTTAAGATTAATCAATTTCCCAATCTCAGAAGGTAATTGAGTTAATTCATTTCCAGATAAGTCAAGCTCTTCCCAGTCTTCATCTGCTGCTTGATCGATAATTTTGAGTAGTTCGTCATTAGTCATACTGCTAGACCTTGAAAATTTTTAAAATATGGGAGTTTCGCATTGACAGAAAATCAGCGATATGCGGTCAGTGTAAAAAGTATCAAGAGATACACAATTCTGGATCACACTGGTTTTCGGATGCAAAATTTAGTGAATGAAGTAATTTACGCTCTCACCGTTAAGCTAAGCTGTAGCCGAAGTCGTCTTTTTGCATTTAAGATAGACAAAATAGCAACTACTTTATAAAAACCTAAGTATAACCACTATGGCATCATCCTATTTTAAAAGTGCGCCCCTTGGCATCATTAATTCTAATCTTATTTCTACTGTAGTTTCTGTAGGGCTTCATGGCCTAGCTTTATTTTTGCTACTTCCCTATGCTACTAATTTACCCAAATCTGAACCGGAAGTATCAGAATCAGGACCGATTAATGTTCCCCTAATTGAATTAAACCCGAACGAACAAAATCGACTCCCTGATCAAAACGCAGGTTTATCAACCATGCCAGAGTTTCCTAATTCCAGTTTAGGGGATCTGCCTATGCTCGATTCTCCCTCTTTAGGATCTTCTTTACCCAACAATTTTAATAACTTACCCGCACCTCCGGCTTTACCCCCTTTACCTCCCCTCAATTCTCAAAATAACTATAATAGAATTCCTATTGCTCTGCCTCCACGACGTTCTTTTACCCCTCCTCCTGCACCTATTTCTCGGATTCCTTCACCTCCTCCTTCCTTACAAACCCCAACACCAAAAACTCCTTCAGTTCCTAACATAGAGAATACGGAAACCCTTGATCCACGTCAAAATATTGATTTTGGTGATCCGACTCCCCCTAAACCCAATAATCCAGTATTTGGACAAAATCGCCCTAATACGCAAGATCCTGTAGCTACCAACCCTCGATTACCGGTTCAACCTAATAACCCTCCCATATCCCGTAATTCCAATAACACCACCAACCGAGAGGAACAAATTATTAGGAATCTTGTACAAGATACTTTAAGAGGAGCCGAGAATTTAACCTACAATTCTCAAGGAACCACCAGGCAAGAAGCGAGACGCAGGGATCTCGAATGGATGCAGCAAACCGGAGTTACTTTAAAAAATCAGACGATGGATATTAAAGGAACCTATCCAAAAGCTGCTTGTAACCTGAAATTAGAAGGAACTGCCATTTACAATGTTGCTGTTAATGGTAATGGACAATTAATAAAACCCCCTTTTCTGACTCAAAGTTCAGGTTATGGCCTTTTGAATAATCAGGGATTACAACAAGTAAGATCCCTCAGTTTTACTCAACCAACAAGGGTTAGAGTCTCCTTCCAATACGATCCCAAAATCTGTGGCACTGGTGTTGTTGAAAGGGAAAGGAACCCTCAACCTCAACCCCAACCGACAACTTCTCCAACAGAAAATAAAACCCCTCAACCTCAACCTCAACCGACAACTTCTCCAACAGAAAATAAAACTCCTCAACCTCAACCCCAACCGACAACTTCTCCAGCGGAAAATAAGACCCCTCAACCTCAACCCCAACCCACAAGTTCTCCAACGGAAAATAAAACCCCTCAACCTAAAAATCAACCTAATACCCCAGCAGAAAGCAACCCTAATGCAAATTCTCCTTCAACTCCTAAATTAGATGGGGCAGTTGCACCACCTGCTGGTAGAAAATAGATCAGAAGTGTGGGGAGTGTGGGGGGTGTGGGAAGTAAATAATAATAATATTTTGCTCCCCCATCTCCCAGTCTCCCAGTCTCCCAGTCTCCCCAGACAAAATTTTAGGAAGACTAGGAACTTTATTTCTTGCCCTCAGATAGTTGTTTTCCGGAATTATTAGTTTGACGTTGAGCAGAATGATTATAGAGTTGTTGGCGGCCATTGCGAACCACTCCTAACATTTCACCTAATTCCTGTTCTAGACGAGTAAGAACTGCATCTGCGTATTCGTCAGCACCTTCTTGAATTTGTTGTGCTTCTCCGACACTTTTATGATATAGCTGTTCCATCTCTCCATTGGCCATCTGTCGTTGTTGCTCAATTTCAGCCATGGTTTGAGCTTGGATAGCTTCACATTCGCTTTGTACTTGTTGGCGAATTTGATTGGCTTCATGTTGCGCTTGTTGAATAATTCCTGATTCGTCTAAAATTTCTGCTGCTTCTTGTTGCGCTTGTTGGATAATACGTTGTGCATAAGCTTCTGCATTGGCCATAATTTCTTGTTTTTGTTGAAGAACCTGTAATGCTTTTGTTATGGCCTCAGGAATCTTGGTCCCAATAAATTCTAGTTGTTCTAATACTTTATCCTCATCAATAATTGTCCATCTTGAAACTGGAATATGGAAACTCTCATAAATGACCTCCTGGAGGCGAGACAATTCTTGTTGAATGTCAAAATCAGCCTCTCTAGAAGAACTGGTGTTGTTATGTTGAGGATTTATAGAAGTGTTTGGGGAAGAATTGCGACGTGCCATAAGTAAGAATTAATATATTATCTTTATGATAAGAGTTTATCAACAAGTATTGGTAAAATTCAGATTTATCCAAGCTAATTACTTGTTACTCCTAATTCTGTTGAACAAAAAAAGGAAAATCCATGAATAATCAAAATCAAAATCAGTGTTCTCATTTAACAACAATCGGACTCAGTGTCGCAACCCTTCCTGTCTTGGTAGGGTTAATGATGATGAAAACCGTTGGCCAAGATTTGTTAGAGTGGGGGCAAGAAAGTGAAGAAATATTTAGAGGCGATCGCTTACCTCTGCTGAATTTTCCCCACGATTAATGAAAGTTGGTAAGGTGTTAATTTTTACTTAAAGGGTTGTTTAACTAGGAGATGATAGTTTGTGCCGCATTTTTGGGAAGACTATTAATGTTAGGGCGATCACTGGAAGCGTGTAATCCTAGACACAATAGAGCCAGAGTGTTAGCCAATCAAGCGGTGGGCTAGATCAAGAAGAAACTAGGTAGTCCCAAAATTCAGGCTATATTCTCTTCTCTCAGGTAGTGATCTACTGAATCTAGGAAATAGTCTGCCTGGCTTCTTAACCTGCACCCAATCACTTCAATCACTTATTTAATCTGATTAAAACACCTTATTATGACCCAAATTGTTTCTATCCATTCCTATCGCGGTGGAACAGGAAAATCTAATATGACGGCTAACCTAGCTACCACCATGGCCATGTTAGGTAAGCGCGTGGGTATTGTTGATACCGATATCCAATCTCCAGGAATTCACATTCTTTTTCGCCTAGATGAAACAAAAATTAACAAGACTCTCAATGATTATCTTTGGGATGATGATTGCTCGGCAGAACAAATTGCTTATGATGTTAGTTATGTCCTAGATCATCCCAGTGGGGTTGCGGCTAACCCTAACGGGAAAATCTTTTTGATTCCTTCGAGTATGAAAAGTGAAGATATTGCCACTATTCTCAGCGAAGGGTACGACGTAGAGTTGCTGCAACAAGGGTTTTATGAGGTGGGAGATACCTTAGAGTTAGATTATCTCTTTGTGGATACTCACCCAGGTTTAAACGAGGAAACCTTACTTTCCATTGGTTTATCTAGTGCCTTGGTGATTATTTTACGACCGGACCAACAAGACTATTTAGGAACAGCGGTTATTGTCGAGGTGGCCAGGGAATTAGAAGTGCCGAAAATGTTGTTAGTGGTGAATAAAGTTTTACCTGACATCGATTTTGGTGTTTTGAAGGATAAGGTTCATGAAACCTATCAATTGCCTGTAGTGGGTATTTTACCCTTATCTACGGAGATGTTACGGTTAGGAAGTCAAGGGTTGTTTTGTTTACAACATCCGGACCATCCACTAACAAAGGAAGTGCAACGCATTGTTTCCAATATTCAAGGTTAATTCTAGAGGACATTATTATGGCTAAATTTTCAAAAGATAAGTCCTCTGCTTCCTCTGGTTTATCTTTCCGTGAGTTGCAAAAGTTGCCAAAGGAAGAACAGCATTTAATTAATTGGATTCGTCGGCAAACTCAACCCAGTTTACTCGATATTGCGATCCATCTTTGTCAAGATGAAGAAACGGCCTTAAACGCCTTGCAACCTTTATTAGAAAAGGGATTTGTCCAGGAAACTATTGTGGAAGAAGAACGCCATTATCGCGTCACTTATCCCCCCAAAAAAGGCAAATCTCTGTTTAAAAAGTTGGCCGATAAAAAAAAGGCTAAACAAGCGTCTTCAGAAAACTCAACTGATTCATAATTTAGTATTTCATTTATTTAAAATCCCATGTTAGCTAATATTCCCGAAAAAGTAATGCACCGGGTAAGATTGGTCTTAGCTTCTGGTTGGCTAATTCTCATTTTTTCCCTCTTTTATGATCCTATTTCTCCTTGGTTAACCCATTTTAATACAACTTGGAGTCCCTTTCAATTAAGTTCGGATATTAATCATATTGATAGCTGTATTAAGGTTCAAGGGGTTTGTTTAGAAGAACAACCCTATGGTTTAGGGGCTTCTTTTTTTTGGGGTTTAATTGTTCCTAGTGGCGTGTTTATGTTGTTAATTTTTGGTCATGAATTTTGGCGGAGAATTTGTCCATTGGGGTTTATGTCCCAAACATTTCGCTTTTTAGGAAAGCAGCGACAAAAAAAACGGGTTGATAAAAAAACAGGAAAAACTCATTATGAGTTAGTGAAAATTAAAAGTAATTCTTGGTTAGGTAAAAATTATTTAAAATTGCAAATAGGGTTACTTTATGTTGGGGTTTGTGGTCGTCTTTTATTTTATGATTCCCATCGTATTATTTTAGGTTCTTTCCTCTTATTTACTATTGCTTCTGCTATTTTAGTGGGCTATCTTTATGCCGGTAAAACTTGGTGTCAATATTTTTGTCCCATGGCCCCGGTACAGGCATTTTATGGGGAACCGAGAGGACTTTTAAATAGTGTTGCTCACGAAGGACAAAAAACCTTAATTACACAATCAATGTGTCGTCGTACTAATACTGATGGGACGGAAAATAGTGCTTGTGTTGCTTGTCATAGTCCTTGTGTTGATATCGATGCTGAACGCTCTTATTGGGATGCTATGAAAAAGCCTGACTACAAATTATTATACTATAGTTATGCTGGTTTAGTAGTCGGTTTTTTCCTATATTACTATCTTTATTCAGGAAGTTGGGCTTATCTCTTGTCTGGGGCTTGGACTCACCAGGAAAATCAGTTAGAGTTGTTATTTTCTCCAGGATTTTATATTTTTAATACGGCTATTCCTATTCCTCGATTAATTGCAGCACCTTTAACGGTTGCTATTTCTATGGCTTTGGGTTATTTTCTGGGAATACAATTAGAAAAAATTTATAAAAGCTATCAGTTAAAGCGTAATCCGAAATTAAATAATCAACAAATACAGCACCAATTTTTCACTTTAACTACTTTTTGGGTGTTCAATTTTTTCTTTATTTTTGCAGGACGTTCTTACATTTCTAAGTTTCCTATTCAAGTTCAATATTTGTTTAATTTGGGGTTAGTATTGGCGAGTAGTCTATGGTTATATCGTACTTGGTCAAGAAGTTCTGAACGCTATTCTCGGGAAAGTTTGGCTAACCGATTAAGAAAACAGTTGAATCGCTTACAAGTTGATGTTTCTCGCTTCTTAGAAGGTCGTTCTTTGGACTTATTAAGTGCAGATGAGGTTTATGTTTTAGCTAAAATTCTTCCTGGTTTTACTGGTGATAAACGTCTGGAAGCCTATAAAGGAATTTTACGAGATTCATTGGAAGAAGGTTATGTTAACTCTGCCAGTAGTTTAGAAGTGTTGCAACAAATGCGGGGAGAATTAGGTATTAGTGAACAAGAACACTTGACTATTTTAACCGAATTAGGAGTAGAAGATCCCGATTTATTAGATCCTAATCAACAACGTTCCCGTGAAAATCAATTGCGTTTACAAAGTTTCCGTCAACGCATTCGGGGGATGGTTGGTAGTAAACGCAGACGGGGTGCAAAAGGGTTGGGAAGAGAATTATTAAAGGTAGTTAAAAAAGAAAAAGCAATAAGTGATGTTTTAGATAAGGAAGGGGGAAGCGTTGAATCTTTATCACGGGAATATGGGATAACTTTAGAAGAAGAAAAGCAAATTATTGCTAATCTAGACGAAGATTCTCAACTAAAACGTCGTAGTCAGCTTCTGTTACAACAATTACAAGATTTGTATGATATTGAACTCGCTTTATTGTATCCTCCTGACGTTTTAAACATACCTCATTTACGGAAAGGTTTAGAAATTTTACGCAATACTGTTGCTCAAAAACAGCAAGTTATTGCTAAGGGTGTACTGACAATTTTGGAACAATGGGACTCGGGAACAGAAGGAACTCGTTTAGCATTAGCTTTGGCAACATTAACCCCCAATGTGTTACCTAGTATCTTAGACAAGAATGAGCAAAAATGGTCTGAAAAATTAAGTGATGTTTACTTATCTCGTCTGCAACAACAGTTAAAATTAGCGGAATCAATTCCTCCTAAAGTTTCTGCCAATTTGATGATCGCTTATTTAGAAACCTTACTATCAGAACCGGATTCTTTAACCAAAACTGTCAGTCTTTATCTCTTAAATAAACTAGACAAACAACGGGGTAAACAACAAGCGAGTCAACTATTAGATTCTTATTTAATGTTGAATCCTTCTTTAAAAGAAACTGCACAACAAATTATTAATGATACGGGAGAACAAGATAGTAAAGTTATTACTCCTTTGGAAAGACTTTTATATCTATCAAGTTGTGATTTGTTAAAGGGATTAAAAGCAGAAAGTTTGATGGAATTATCTTATCAAGTTCCTATTAAAGAATATGCTCAATCAGAAATTATTTGGGAACAAGGAGATATCACTAAAGACTTGTTTTTACTGTTAGATGGAACAGTTGAACATCAACAAATTCTAGAAGATGATACAGTAATTGTTGATCAAGTTGAACCTGTAGATTTCTTAAATAAATTAGAAATTTTGGGTAATTTAGAAGCCATTACAACGGTTATTGTTACCTCTCCTAAAGCTTGTTTTTTGGTCATCGAAGGCGCAATTCTCAACGAATTAATAGAACAGGACAAACGCTTTGCCCGTAACGTTATTGAACAGGAAAGTCGTCAACTGCAACAGTTGCAACAGTTAGCAAATTGAAAGTTTGTAGGGGCTTAATAATATTAAGCCCTTTTTGTAACAATTATTCTTATTAAAAAACATATTGTATTAAGTCCCATTATAAAAGTATGGTACTGTAGAAATGTAATTAACAGTGTACTTGTTTGATCTGTCCATTTGACGTATAACGTTATCCGTCAAGTGTCATCATTTTAATTAGGAATAATAATCTCTTCATCTGGATCGAGTTCTCGAATAATAGTAGAAGAATCGACTTTTTCCGGTTCAAAAATAGAAGTTAATGCTTCATCTAGGGTTTCTGACATCACAATTTGATTTTCATAAGCAACAATAACCCTTGCTAAAGTAGGTAAACTATTCTGTTCCGCTTCTAAATATAAAGGTTCCACATAAAGTAAAGATTGTTCTGCAAAGAAAGGTATAACTAATAAGTTACCTTGAATTACTCGTGATCCTTGACGATTCCAAAGAGAAATTTGTTGAGAAATAACGGGATCTTGATTAATTAATGCTTCGATTTGTTCTGGTCCATAAATAACCCTTTGTTTAGGTAATTCAAGCAATAACATCTTACCATAGTTATCTCCATCAGAACGGGCAAATAAACCAGCAATTAAGTTATTACGACTTGTGGGTGTATAAACACTAAATAAGATAAATTCTTGTGCTTCATTGGTAACACTCATTAATAAGTAATAAGGTTCAATTGGTTGTTGATTTTCTCCATAAATTTCTTGTGGAATACGCCATTGATCTTCTCTATTATAAAATACTTGAGTATCGGTCATGTGATAGGTTAATAAACGTTCTGATTGAGTATTATATAAGTCTTTTGGATAACGAATATGAACCTTAAGAGAAATTGGCATTTCTGACAAAGGTTTGAAGAGAGTAGGAAAAATTTTCTGCCAGGTTTGAATTAGGGGATCACTAGGATCAACAATATAGAAATTAACGTCACCATTATAAGCATCAATAACAATTTTTACCGAATTACGAATATAATTAAACGGGCGATCGCCTGGTTCAGAATAGGGATAGCGATTGCTGGTGGTATAAGCATCAATTATCCAATATAAACTGGTTTCTTCTGGTTTATCTTTAACTTTAGCTGTTACTAAATAAGGATCACGATCAAACCGTAAAAAAGGCGCAATCATTCTCATTCTCCGATTAATATTACGGCGAATAATTAATCTAGTATCAGGTGTAAAATTACGAGTAAAAATCATTTGCCAATCTTTTAAATAATTAGCAAATAGTAGTCTTCTTGTCCAATTTTTTAATTTAATCCCTCCTCTACCATCATAAACATTATATACATTCTCTTGACCACTGGGATAGTCTAATTCTTTAACTTTTGTATTGGTCATAATATAAGTATCAGTTGACTCTCCAAAGTAAATTCTAGGATTATCAATAGGAATGGTATCTCGAATATTATCACTAGAAGTTTGTAACTCTCCTGAATTATTTTCTGTGCCAATATTCTGCACAAAATAGAAAGGTAAACCACCTTGATCAACTCGGTTAACTGGTGATAAAGTAAACCCATAACCGTGAGTATAAACTAAGTGTTGATTAACCCAAGTTTTTGCTTGTTCTGGTACTTCGTTATAATCTAACTCTCTGGCAGCAATTAATACCTGTTGCTTTGCTTTACTCAGTGATTTTGCATCATTTTTAACGGCAATTCTATAACGGTCAATATCTGCATCATTAAACTTATAGTAGAGGCGTAATTGTTGTAATTGACGGTTAGTTTGTAGCAGTGGACGGGAATCCCAAAGTCTAATATTATTAATAGTAAAACTATTTTTATCTAAAGATTCTTCTGTTAAATTCCCTGTTCCTTTAAGGGTTTCTACAGAAATTTTGTCTAAACCAAAAGCGTGACGAGTTAATTCTATACTACGTTCAATATAAGGAGTTTCTCTAGCTAATTCATTGGGTTCTACGATCAAACTTTGTACTGTTTGTTGACCAAAAAATGATATAACTATAACAGTTAAATAGATTAAAAATGGTAAAGGAGAAAAAGGAATAGTCCTGAATTTAGGTCGTTGTAATAAACCAATTTGAGTATAGCGTCCCCATCCTGTTATCCCCTTAATTAGCAACCATAATGAAATGAGAATAGCGAGAATAGCAGCGATACTATAAATAGGCAAAAGAAAGTGAATATCTGTATAACTTGCCCCAAAAACAACTCCTTTTGTAGAATATAATAGCTGATACCTTGCTAACCAATGATAGAGTGCAACAACAGACAGAAGAAGGCCACCCAAAATATATAAATGGCGGAGTTGAACACGAGAAAATCCTGGAAATTTACCCTGAGATAAACTATTAGCTGATAATAAATAAGTGAGACTTACTACAATAAATCCCAGTAAAAATAATCCACCTAACCAAAAATTTACTAACCGCCAAAAAGAAAGAGTAAAAATATAAAAACCGACATCTAGACTAAATTGGGGATCAATTTCACCAAAACTGGTGGGGTAAAAATACTGTAAAATTCTTGTCCAGTTTCCTGATAAAACTAAACCAAATATAATACTAAAAGCTAAAGATATTATCCTTAAACATAATTGACTATTAACAAAAATAAATATAATAATTCCTCCAATGACTCCTGCTTTCCATAATTGATTTCTGACTTGAGAAAAAATTTCAGCAACAGAATCTAAAAAGAAGGGAGTGGGTAGAGGAGGAGTAATATTAGGTAAGGTAAAATCTGGTGTCCAAACACTATAAGCTACTTCACTATAATAAAGTAGCATGAATCCCATTAAACAGCCTAAACTAACAATAAAAATAATTAACCAGAAAAGACCAAAAGAACGAGATTCAGGAATTAATTGTGGTGTTGTTTTTTTTAGTGGTTTACGTCTTTTTTTATTCTTAGTAGTAATTTGGGGAATAAAATGCCATTGATGACTTTTTGCTTGACGCAAATTTCCCCATAAGAACCACCAAGAAAGACTACTAATAATCCCCCATAAACCCAACTGCCATAATAATTGTTTGACAAAGATATCTAGATAACCAACTTCTTGAAACCAAAGTTTCTCCACAATAACATGAGAGACTAATTCTAATATTAAGCCAATGCCCAATAAAAAAGTGAGGAATTTAGTTAGGTAAGAGTTCAAAATTTTAGACATGATTGGGTTTTCAATTAATAATTAATAATTAACAATTAACAATTGATTGATTTAAGCTTTAAAACCTCCTAGTTCAAGGGTAAAATTCCAAGATATTCTCAATGTAAATGCTCTCACTTTACGGGAGAGATCATTATACATTGAGAGATTGTTAATTGTACATTGTTGAAGAGAAGATATTTTTATCGTCTTGATAATTGCAATTCTGGAGCAATTTTCGGTTGACGTTTGCCTTCTAAAATCATTTTCACACCCCTGGCCGGTGCTAGAGTAACACCGCGTCTTTTCTGGATTTCGGGTTGGCTATCTGCTAATTTTAATTGATAATGGGACATAATGGTGGCAATGACCAACTTCATCTCAAACTGTGCCAACGCTTCCCCCATACAACGACGGGAACCCCCACCAAAAGGAATAAATTCATAAGGAGTATATTGACGCTCTAAAAACCTTTCAGGCTTAAATTCGTGGGGTTCAGGATATATATCCTCACGTTTATGGGTTAAATAAATAGAACTCATCACAATATCTCCAGCTTCAAATTCATAACCTTCAATTTCAACCTTTTCTTCCGCAATTCTAGCGAAGGTAAACATCCCCACAGGGGTTAGTCTTAAGGTTTCATTGCAAACTGCGGTTAAATAGGGTAAACGGAATATTTCCATCCCCTCAGCATCAGGTGAAAGGGTATTTAACTCCTCCAGTAACCTTTCTTTGACCTTGGGGGTACGATGAAGCCAATATAACACCCAAGCCATAGATGTGGCCGTGGTTTCATAACCCGCTAGTAACAATGTCATCAATTCATCCCTTAATTCCTCATCAGTCATCGCTTCCCCATTTTCATCCCTTGCAGCCATTAATAATGAAAGAATATCAGTGCGTTTGGGATCGGGTTTGCTACGGCGATCGCTAATTTCTGCATAGAGTAAGTCATTGATCTTCTGTCGTTCACGAATAAACCGCCCCCAAGGACTCCATTTTCCCCAATCTTTTTGTAAAAAAGGAAAGAATAACAACGCTGAAGTCACAATAGAGTTAAAATTGTCGAGTAACTGTTTTAGGAGTTGCTGTAACTGCTCATATCTCTCTCCTTCGGTGATGCCAAACACAGCTTGCATCATAACTTGTAAGGAAATGTCTCCCATGAGATTCCTGGCGAGAAAAGGCTCATTTTTCGGCAATTTTTTCATGGCCTCTTCGGTGATCCGACAAGTTAACTCACCATAAGCTTTGAGACGTTCTCCATGAAACGATGGCATAACTAACTGACGACGTTGACGATGGCGATCGCCGTCTATCATAAATACAGAATAGTCTCCCACCAGAGGATGCAAAATATGATTAAATTCACCCGGAGAATTAAACTGTTGGCGATCGCGAGTCAATATATATTGAGAAATCTTCGGATTACTGTTGATAATAACGTTATTAGCAAACCCATTCCCTTGACCCCTAAATAGATCGGGATAACGAGAATGGTTACTTTCTAAATAGCTGGTTGGGTTGAAAATTAAATGTAATTGTTGTATGAACTTAGGGGTTTTCGGACTGGGAATTGTTTTCATTACTAAACTTATCAAACTTTTTTATACTCTCTCTATTTATGATATAAGCAAATTATTAAATCTTTTGAGTTAACCGACCCTTGATAATATAATCAATGGTATTTTTGCACTATAAGACAAATAATAAATAATATCTCAAAATTGACAATGATCAAGTATAATTAGGGGGTGATATGATCAAGAATCTGTATCCTGAAAACTGATTGAAAAAATTACCCTCAATCTTAGCTAGACCGTCCTTGTCACCTTGAGTGAGAAGGATATTCTTCATGGCAGTTAATTTGCTTAGGGAAAGGCTTTCGCTGTCTGACCCCCTAAAATTGGAAACTGTACGTTAACAGGAGGCACCGCCAACCATTGGAGATTCAGATATAGGAAAACAAAAGTACATGGTAACTCAGAACACAACAACAAAAGACATTGGTTTCACCCACGAAGACTTCGCAGCCCTGCTCGACAAGTACGATTATCATTTTAGTCCTGGGGATATTGTTCCAGGGACGGTTTTCAGTATGGAACCGAGAGGCGCATTGATTGATATTGGCGCAAAAACTGCTGCCTATATACCCATCCAAGAAATGTCCATTAACCGAGTGGAAGACCCAGATGAGGTTCTCCAAGCCAATGAAACCAGAGAATTTTTCATCCTCACCGATGAAAACGAAGATGGGCAGTTAACCCTATCCATTCGTCGTATTGAGTATATGCGAGCTTGGGAGCGGGTGCGTCAACTACAGGCAGAAGATGCCACCGTGCGGTCTGATGTCTTTGCCACCAACCGAGGCGGTGCCTTGGTGAGAATAGAAGGGTTACGAGGCTTTATTCCTGGATCTCATATTAGCACCCGTGAAGCTAAAGAAGATTTAGTTGGGGAAGTGTTGCCCTTAAAATTTTTAGAAGTGGATGAAGAGCGCAACCGTCTGGTTCTCAGCCATCGTCGTGCGTTAGTAGAACGGAAGATGAACGGTTTAGAAGTGGGTCAAGTGGTCATTGGTTCTGTTAGAGGAATCAAACCTTATGGGGCGTTTATCGATATTGGTGGAGTCAGTGGACTACTACACATTTCAGAGATATCCCACGACCATATTGATACCCCTCACAGCGTCTTTGGAGTCAATGATCAACTAAAAGTGATGATCATCGATCTCGATGCCGAAAGAGGACGTATTTCTTTATCCACCAAACAACTAGAACCGGAAGCCGGTGATATGTTGAAAAATCGGGATTTAGTCTTCGAGAAAGCCGAAGAAATGGCTGAGAAATACCGTCAGAAGCTTTTAGCTGAAGCAGAAGGCAAAGAAGCACCAACTGAGGAAGTTTTAGAGGATGTTCCCTCTGCTTCTGATACAGATGAACCTCAAGAAGAATTAGCAGCCACTGCTGATACTGAAGCCACTGCTGATACTGAAGCTACTGCTGACACTGAGACTACTGCTACTGCTGCTACTGCCACAGAATAGTAGATAATTTTATGTTTAGACCGCAAGGAAAATACAATTTTAACCTCGTTAAGTTGTAAAATAATTGCGGTCTTATTAATGGATAATGGATAATTAACTCGTTTGAAAATCTATCTTTGGCAGAAGAAATAAGAATTTAGAATTTAAAATTAAATTTTATTCAATAAAAATAATGTCTGAACCAATCAAGAAAGAGTTGGAAACTAAAATTGAACTTCAACATCTGATTAAAGTTTATGGAAAAAACCCTTATATTGGACTCAACTTATTTCGAGAAGGCAAAACCAGAGATGAGATTTTAGAATCAACCAATCAAGTTGTTAGTATTGCCGATATTTCTCTCAAAATTAATCAAGGGGAATTATTTGTAATTATGGGGTCATCTGGTTCAGGAAAATCAACCCTAGTCCGTTGTATTAACCGTTTGATTAAACCCACCAGTGGACATATTTATATTGATGGGGAAGATGTTGCTCACGTCGATGAAAAAAGAATGCGACAACTTCGTTTAAGTAAAATCTCTATGGTGTTTCAACAATTTGGACTATTTCCCCATAAAACTGTCAGAGATAATGTAGAATATGGTCTGAAAGTACGAGGCATTAAACCTGATTTGCGCCGTGAGAAAGCAGAAGAAACCTTAGCCCTAGTTCGTTTAGAAAAATGGGGCGATTATTTGCCTTCTTCTTTGAGTGGGGGAATGCAGCAAAGAGTCGGTTTAGCTAGGGCCTTAGCTACAGATGCAGAAATTTTGCTCATGGATGAACCATTTAGCGCGCTTGATCCCCTGATTCGCCGAGAAATACAAGACCAATTACTGGGACTGCAAAAAGAACTGCACAAAACCATCCTTTTTATTAGTCATGATATCCACGAAGCATTTAAAATTGGCGATCGCATTGCTGTCATGAAAGACGGAAACATCGTTCAGTTAGGGACACCCAAGGAAATTATTAGCCAACCGGCCAATAATTATATCCGGAAGTTTCTAGATATATATGATTCCAAAGCCATTTTAGGGTGAAGTACCCCAACTAATTGCAAGCAATATAGTTGGACGGTCGCTCAAATCATTCTGAGGACACCTCAGAATGCGCGACCTTGGCTTCCTACCCCCAAGAATTAACACTCTTGGTACACGGTATTTCAGCCGTCTGGTTAGGCGTAGATTTCCGTTCTTCCAACGGTATTGTTGAATCAGAGAATTGAAGCAAATTCCAACAGGCATTAATGTCCCTATCGTGATGCATACCACATTCTGGGCAAGTCCATTCTCTATCTTTTAGAGTTAAATCTTCTTTGATATACCCTCAATTAGAACATCTTTTAGAGCTAGGAAAAAATCTATCTACTCGTTTAATTTCACAGCCATAGATATCGCCTTTGTACTCTAAAAGAGTTAGGAATTGTCCCCAAGCTACATCACTAATTTGCTTAGCTAGTTTGCGATTTTTCACCATCCCTTTAATATTTAAGTCTTCACAACTAATAAC
>JBFRWO010000014.1:0-4503 GCA_051439625.1 Crocosphaera sp.
ATTATCGAAAAATCATGGGTCTAAAACCCCGCCCTTTAGGGCGTAATTGTGTTAGGATTACACTGTAGCAATATTCAGCTACCTACTGGGGGTCCCCCAGAAAGTGACGACTAACCCTGAATTGGCAGGGTGTCTGGAAACAGATGGATGTATGACCTAGTAAGGTAAGTACCAGTCAGCCTAGTAAACCTCTTATGAGAGTAGGTTTCAACAAGTAATTGTAGAATCAGAATTCGCTCGCCTTTAGGCAGTGGAGTATGTCAATAACTGCTGACTTCCCCTTCTGCTCCCCTCCTGGGAGGGTTTGGGGGTGGGTCAATACTGCTCGGTTAAGGAAAATTGTCTGTTGAGACAAGCAGGGGCAGCAGAGGGAGAAAATGGGACTTCCTCCTCTGCTCCCTCCGCCCCCGACCCCTCCTCTGCCTCCCTCAACTGGAGCGTTTCGAGCTTAACCGAGCAGTATTGGGGGGTGGGTAGTATAGGCTGTGGCAATGCTTCTTCTACTATAAATCAGCTTAAAAATATACTGTCAACAGAAGCTTGACAAAATAGATTATCAATAAAAAAATTCAAAGTTGTTTCTCTGATTAATTCTTGATGAACAGCTATTTGCCCAAACTTAACTGGTATTTTTTGTTGTAACTCTAAAATATATTCAATATCTTCTTGTTTTAATAAAGCAGCTTGTTTTAAATATTCACCAATAGGATATTTCGGCCCCTGTTGTAAACAATTTGTCCATTCTTCGGCAAAAAAATCCACTGTTTCTTGTTTTAACCATCCTCGTAAGGCTAAAATTTCACCAATTTTTTGATCTTTATATTCTTGTTGATCCCTTAAAACAGTTTGTAGTTGTGCTTCTGTAATTAAATCAGCATCCCGTAAAATTTCTCCCAATAAGGGTTTCCAATAATTTTGAGGAACAACAATATGAGGAGCAGAAATGATTATATTAGACTTCATCTTCATAGAAAAACAGTTTTATGACTATAGTATTAGTTAATTACTCTCATCGCTGTGATCTTAATTACATATTGATAGCTGAAAACTAGAAAAACCTCCTGCCTCTTCTCAAAAATAAGATTCGTTTGACAACAGGATTTATATGAAGCGATCGCATTTTTTAACTGCTAATAACTGTTGCCTTCTAGTAATAGTCTTAAAACCCTAGCACTAGGGTTGAAAGTGAATCCCCTGAAATGAACGCACTCTTTGAATCATCTCAAAATCTCGATCATTATGAATTAAGGTGAGTTGTGCGTCAATGGTTAATTGAGTTTCTTCTAGCTAAATAGTCATTAATTTCTCGATGTCTAGGAATAGCTGATACTTTCTGCACTTTTCTATTGATATAAATTTTATGATTTCCTCCTTCCCTAAGAAACTCACATCCATTCTTTTCTAAATGTTTAATTAAATCTCGTCTTTTTATTAGTTGGATACAGTTAATGATTCCCGAATTACATCTATCCCTAGTATAACAGTGACCCTGGCCTTAATAACTATTGCGCTCTAGTATTTTTATAACTCCTGATAACTGTTGCGCAATAGTAAGCACTTCCAAACTAAACACAATCTTAGTTCTGTGTCTAGGAAGCGATCGGCTTTATAACCGTTCATAACTGTTGCGCTATTTTTTTCGGGTTCTTAATGCTTGTTTTCTTTTGTAATAACGGTAATTAACCCTGTATTAAAAGCTGAGTCAAAAGTAATAACAGGAAGGTTTTCTAGTTCAGCTTGAGCCATGATCATTCTATCAAAGGGATCTCGATGATTAATAGGTAAAATACCTGCTCGTAGTGCATGAGCGTTAGTAATTGCCAATTCAGTAAACTTTTCTTGTTGCAGGATTTCAGAGTAATGTTCAATTAATTCTTGTGCTTCAGGAAGTTTCCCAATACGATATTTAGTGGCAATTTCCCAAGCAGAAGCACTACTAACAAAAATGATATTTTCAGGATTGGCCATAATTTTACGGCTGACTTTGTCCAGTTTAGGGTCATTAAAAACCCACCATAACAAAATATGGGTATCGATTAGATATGTTTTTCCCATTGTTGTAATTCTTCTTCGGGTAGAGGGTCAAAAAAACCTTCCCCTAACTTTCCTTTGAGTCTACCCGGTGTACGAGGAGATTGAGAGGTGAGATCAACACTTAGACGAAAATCATGAATAATTTCGTACAGTTGTGGTAATTGCTCTTTAGGGATATTTTCGATTTCTTCGAGAATTTTTGACATTAACATCGCTCAAAGATTAATAAGGAGATAATTTGCTTACATTATAACTGTTGCGCTCTAGTAACCACCTCCAAACTAAACACACCCTTAGTTCTGTGTCTAGCAAGCGATCGCCTTTATAACTGCTCATAACTGTTGCGCAATAGTAACCACCTCAAAACTCTAGCACTAGGGTTTTAGTTTCAATACAGTGATGCTGATAAATTAAGCTAAAAAACCCACAAAATAAGCCAAAATAGTCTTAATCAAGAATTAACTTGACAAAATCATCGGGGGGGGTAGAATTGCTTACAAAAATTAGTCATTTTTCACAATTATCATGATTAAAAAACTTTCTTTATCCACTGCTTTAGCGGTTGCTACCGTTGGAATCGGTGCGTTTACCCAAGTTGCTGAGGCGGCCTTATTCAACTTCTCCTATACCTCAGAGAGTGGAGATATAGTCTCTGGGATGCTCGAAGGAGAGGTACAAGGAGATAATGATACCGTCATTGTCTCTGCTATCACCATGCCCATGTTCAATGGTTCTCCGGCACCCGATGTTAACTTTATTGATTCTGTGAGCAACTTCGCGGAAGCATCGGGTTTTCCACCCACTGTTTCTCTGACGGGAACAGTAACCAGTATGGATATTGCTGCTTGTGTTGATCCTGATTGTTTTGACGGCTTTTCCTTTGATGGGTTACAAACATTTGCCCCTGGATTTTCTATTTATTTTAGTGGCGCATCTTACGGTGATGCTAATGAAGTCTATAACCCGGCCAATTGGTCTTTAACAGCAAAATCTGTAGAATCTGTTCCTGAACCCAGTACCATTATTTCTTTAGCAATGGTTGGTGGTAGTTTATTGTTGAGTAAACGAGTTAAACGGGGTTAATTCCTATTGGTGTGAGGGCATAATAATATTATGCCCCTACGGGTTTTGATTTTGTGTCATAATAAATTAATTCCATTTGTATAACTTTAATGACTTCTATCATTGTTACACCAAAACAATATATTGAAAAAAAAGAAGGAAGTTACCGCATCATGGGTAAAAGAATTTCTCTAGATTCAATTATTTATGGTTTTTTGAGGGGAGAATCTCCAGAAACAATTAACTCTTCTTTTCCTGTTTTAACCTTAGAGGAAATTTATGGAGCAATTACCTTTTATTTAGCGAATCGAGAGATGATTGATACTTATTTAAAAGAGGGGGAAAAGCTTTATAAAATACAATTACAACAAGAAAAAGACAAAGATCCTGATTTTTATAGTAAGTTTGGTTCACTGTCTTCCTGTTAGTGAGGTTATTAATCAATTAATTACTATTTGGAAGTTGTCACAAGCAGAAGATTGGATTAATAGGATTGCTTATTAACAACTAACGTAATTCGTCAACCTGTACAAAACTAATTATTATCCTGGTAAGTTGTCGTCGTCGTAGAGATGTTTATCGAGATTAGTAAACAGCGATCGCTCTTATTATAACTGCTTATAACTGTGTGATATCATATCATTAAAGTATCATGTGCTTGGGTTATGAGTAATTTAGAAGTTCGTCAAAAAGTCCAATCTTATATTGAGCAATTGTCACCAGAAAAACTGTTAGTTGCTGCTGATTTTTTGGCTTATTTGGTAGAAAGAGAAGACACAGAAGCAACTTCTGAGGATGAGCATCAATTTTGGGCAAATAGTAGTCAAATTTCCTTGAATGCTGTTTGGGATAATGTAGAGGATGATATCTATAAAGATATCTCATAATAAGTTAGAGAAACATGGACTAAAGTTTTAAAAATGAGCAATATGAATTTTTCTATTCCTTTTGAAATATTGGTGAAAACGATTAAATACCTTGATTTACAAAAACAGCAACAACTGTTAGAAATATTAGAAGATAAACTTTTTGAAGTAGAAGAAGAATGGGAAAAAAATCCAGAAATCATTGCTGAAGTTGAAGCAGCTAAAAAAGCATATCAAACAGGAGATTATTTAACCATTGAAGAGTTTATATCGAGTTAATCTTAACTAATTATCAATTATCTATTATTTATTATCCATTGTTGAAAACTATTTCTAACTTTTGCGCTACAATAATATGATCAAAAATCTTTTCCTACTCAGAAAATAGTTCATCAAAAATACGACGACGTTTATAAGGAGACTCAGGAGTTAAATAACCCCATAAAGACTCCCAATAAAAGAAAGAAACACCATCAAACCCTTGTTTTCTTACTGTCTCAACTTGCTGTTTAATTTGTTCTATTTTCACAGTATTATTAAC
>JBFRWO010000015.1:0-5503 GCA_051439625.1 Crocosphaera sp.
CAACAGCGACAACCTCAAACTCAACCCTCAAAACCCCCTAATACAACCACTGCGGTTATTGATACCATACTTCCTCCTATTGATAAATGGCAAGGACGAAAAGAGGAAATAAAAGAGTTAGAAACAGCCTTAAAAAATGATAATATCCGATTAATCGGAATCACCGCAGCAGGAGGTTATGGGAAAACAGCATTAGCGGTGAAAGTAACAGAAAAATTAGAAATATTTTGGGTCAATTTTAATCAACCTTACTCCTTAGCACAATTTGGGCGTTGGTTATTAGAAAAGTTAAACCAACCTTATGATGAAAAATGGAATGAAGAAACATTAATTCTGCAAATGATACAGGGGTTAATTGCTAAACCTTGTTTGTTGGTGTTGAATAATTTAGAAACGGTACTAACAGCAGAAGATGACTCTGTTTATTATCGATTTTTGAGGAATTGGTTAGGCAAGGGAAGCAATAGTAAGGTTTTGCTCACCAGTCGGGAACAGCCAAAATTTCCCAATAATTTGCGATCTTATTTTTATTGGCAAAGTTTAGAGGGGTTAAAAGAAGAAGATGCCATATCTTTGGTGAAAGATTACGAATTAACGGGAACAGAGGAACAATTAGCCAAATTTGTCGACCAAATGGCAAGACATCCCCTCTTAATCAATCTGGTGTGTAGTTTGATGATAGATGAGTTTGGGGAAGGGGTTTGTGTTAGCGAGTCGAAAAACTTAGGCTTAGATATGTTTGACGTGGAAGGGTTTCACCGTGATACAGAAACCTGTGTCAGAGAAGTTTTAACCGCCAGTTTAGCTAGATTATCAGATAAATTAAGAGAGGTGTTAACGCGGTTGTCCGTATTGCGAGAGAATTTTGACCTAGAATTAGCCCAAGGGGTAGCAGCAGAGGTAACAGAAAAAGAGTTACGCTATTTAGCCCGTTTGTGTTTATTACAGCAATTTCGTCGTGAACCGTCAAAAACACTATGGTTTCAGTTTTTGCCTTTAATTTCAATGGTGGTGCAACAGCAAGCAGATGCTAAAACATTGCGATCGGCCCATCAGTCAGCGTTAGATTACTATCAGGATCATTTAGTTGCACCTCCGTGGGAAACTTTAGAGGATGTGACGGAATATTTAGAAGCGTTTTACCATGCAGGAGAATTGGGAAACTGGCAGTTCGCTTATGATATTTTGAATGATGAGCGAGGAGGAGAAGGGAAGGATAAATCAGTTGATCAATTTTTGGATTTTCAAGGGTTTTATCGTCGCAGAGCAGAGTTTTATGATCAAGTGATCGTAGGCAGTGAAAAGGAACAAGATTGTTATCGGAACTCATTAAACCGTTCAGGTATTTGTTACGGTATGTTGGGTCAGTTTGACGAAGCAATCACTCGCCAGCAAAAACTTCGCGATATAAGTAAAATAATGAAAGATCAGACAACACTTACAGACTCATTAAGTAATCTAGGACTTTGTTATTATTACTTGGGTCAATATGATCAAGCTATTACCTACCACCAGCAATCCCTAGAAATTAGAAAGGAAATTGGGAATCGGCAAAGAGTAGCTATTACTCTTTGCAATCTGGGATTATGTTACTGGTCATTAGGGAATTATGACGAAGCGATCTCCTATCAGGAAAAATCTCTGGAAATGACGGAAGAAATCGGTGATCAACAAGGGGTGGCAAGATCCTTGTCTAATCTAGGCTGTTGTTATCATTCGTTAGGACAGTATGAAAAAGCGATCGCTTATCATAAGCAACATCATGATATCAGTCAAGAAATTGGAGATCGCATTGGGATAGCAAGATCAATAGGCAATTTAGGTGGGTGTTATTATTCTTTAGGACAGTATGAAGAGGCAATTATGAGTCATAAGCAACATCACCAAATCAGTGAGGAAATTGGCGATCAGCTAGGAGTTGCAGATTCTTTACATAATATAGGACAGACATTGATCCAACTTGAAAACTACAGGCAAGCAGAAAGCAAAATTCAAGACTCCTTAGTTATGTCTCAAGAAATTAATTTTAAAGATTTAACCGCCCATAATTTAAAAACCCTTGCTCAAATCGCCCACAAAACCGATCGCCCCCAACTTGCCCTTACCCGTTGCCAAGAAGCCTTAGAATTAAGCAAAGAATTGGGTATTCCTCTGGTTAAAGACTGTGAGGAACTTTTAGCAGAAATTCAGGATACATTAGAAGAAGATTAAAAACCCTTTTATAACTCACACCAGCCATGAAAATCAAAGCGATTATTCATCCTGCCGAAGAAGGTGGTTATTGGGCAGAAGTTCCTGCCCTCCCCGGTTGCATCACAGAAGGTGACAGTCTAGAAGAAGTCACCCATAACTTAAAAGATGCCATTGAGGGATGGTTAGCAGTTGCTAATGAATCCTATGAACCCCATGCTGAAGATCAACTCATAGAAGTTGTCCTATGAAATCCATTTCAGGCAAAAAACTCTGCAAAATTGTTGAAAAACGGGGATGGATACTTAAACGAGTGACGGGAAGCCATCATATCTATCAAAAGCCTGATAATCAACAAATTCTATCCATTCCAGTTCATCGTGACCAAGACTTAAAACTTGGGACACTCAAATCATTAATGAAAATTGCTAATCTGTCCGAACAAGACTTACGATAGCTAATGTTTTATTGAATTAGCAAAGGAAATGTTAACAGCACAATCGATTCTTGTGGCTACCTATAAATAACCAGAATAACAAGTTAAATATGAATCAAAATAACCGTAATCCAGTTCTATTAATTTACGGAATTTACAACACATCGGCTAGATTTAAGGCAATGAAAAAATATCTTACTAATCTAGGTTGGTTAGTTCATTGTTTATCTCTTAAACCTAATAATGGCAATGCTCATCTTGAAACATTAGCGCAACAAGTTGATAATTATATTGATAACAATTTTGACCCTAAACAACCTATTGATTTAGTTGGGTTTAGTATGGGAGGATTAGTAACTCGCTATTATTTACAACGTCTTGGAGGAGTTGAAAAAGTTCAACGTTATATTAATATTTCTTCCCCTAATAACGGAACAAGGACTGCTTACTTATTACCCAATCCAGGGATTAAACAAATGCGTCCTAATAGTCAATTTTTACAGGAGTTAAATAAAGATGTAGAAACAACATTAAATCAGATTGATGTTACCGTGATCTGGACTCCATACGATTTGATGATTTTTCCACCATCTAGTTCTAAAATGGGAATAGGAGAAGAAATTCAATTACCTGTTTTAATTCATAGACAAATGGTTACACATCACCAACTACTAAAAACTGTTTCTGATTCTCTTTCTAAACCTGTTAAAATATAAGAAAAATCAGTTATTAAAAAATGGATTCTAAACTAGAACAATTTCAACTAAAATATCAACAAGGTCAAGAATTATTAGACAGAGGACAATATCGTAGTAGTGTGAAAACCCTCGAAGAAGCTAAATCATTGGTTAACCCATCTTCAAAGTTAGGAGGAGAGGTTCAACTATCTTTAGTAACTGCTTATCAAGGAATCAATAAATTAGAAGATGCGATCGCTATTTGTGAAGAGTTAACCCGTCACCCTAACTTAGCAATACGTCAACAAAGTCAACGTATATTATACATCCTTAAAGCCCCTCAATTAAAACGTCCTGAAGCATGGATGACAAAAATTCCTACAACTAACTCTGAAGATAACCCAACCCCCCGTTATATTCAAGCTAAACCAGCAACTAAACCTATAGAAAAACAATCCTTAAGCTTAGAAGATATTAGTCAAATAGATACCAAAGATAACGGATTTATTGGTCTAGCTTTAGGGTTATTTATTGTGGTTATTGGTGGGTTGATTTGGTTCAGTTAAAGATGATTGACATTTAACTTTTGGTTGTTTCTAATGATTCGATAATCCCTAATAATTCCCGTTCAAAAGTGACTTGT
The DNA here is from genome assembly GCA_051439625.1 of Crocosphaera sp. Lineage (GTDB taxonomy): Bacteria > Cyanobacteriota > Cyanobacteriia > Cyanobacteriales > Microcystaceae > Crocosphaera. The sequence continues at coordinate 3,947 of JBFRWO010000015.1, forward strand.
GATCTATTAGTTTTACCACCAATATAACAATTTTCATCGTCTTTTAAGACCCAAATTTGAGAATGAGAGACATAACTCATGATCACACCAATCATCAATAAACCAAAACCAGCATAAACAAAAGGAATACCTGGATCAGCTTTAATTTGTAACCCTGTGCTGCCAACTAATTGGTGAATTTTTAGTCTTACCCCGTTGATATCTAAGATCATTCCAGGTCTAACTGCACTATAAAGATCCCCTTTTTGATCGTAAACCATCATGGTTCCTTGTAAGTCTTTAGCTAATAGAGAAACTCCTTCACTTAAATCGGTTTTTGTGGGTATCCAAGTTCCCCAAATTCTCCCATTTCCATTGGTATTTAAAGGGGCCATGGGTAGTTGAAAAATAGGACTATTATTAACCTGCGCTTTAACCCCTGCAATTCCCCAATCAGTTTGATAAAAAGTAACCCCATCATAGCGTAAAGGTTCATTAACATATATTTTTTTATGCTTTAATTCTTCCCCATCGTTATCAATCACAGAAAGGTCAGAATAAAACTGATCAATTGTTCCGTCTGGGGTGTAATCAATCCAAAAACGATTTACCCGAATACCCCAATCTTGAGGAATTTGCGGTTTAGATAATATACCTGCTTCGATAATATTATTAACCCTAAATTCGGAACCACCAGGAACCATCGCTTGGGCTAAAAATCCTGTTAATGCACCCCAGATAGCACCACCTAAGATGATTAACATCGCAGCATGAACTACAATGGGACCAATTCTACCGACAATACCTTTTCTAGCATAAATAGCTTGATTCTCTTGAAAAGTTTTATAGCCTTTTTGTTGTAAAATACTGTCTACAGAACTAAGATTTTCAACATCTAATTGTGTACTTAAAGCCAACTTTTGAAACTGTTTAGGTTTCTGGTAAAATTTCCACTTTCTCGCTGCTTTTAAGGCCGGAAACTGACGGGTAAAGGTACAAGCAGTTAAGCTAGTACCGAAGAGAACTAAGATAGACAAAAACCACCAGGTTGTATATACATGGTTTAATCCTAATATTAACAGAACTTTCCAGGTTAAAAAGCCAAACAAAGCTGGATCTTCGGGATAGTTTTCTTGATAAAAAGGGATACTTTCTCCCTGTTCAATTACAGTTCCGCTAATACTAAATACTGCGATCGCTAATAATAAAATAATAGCTAAGCGAAGGTCTGCAACTGTTTTAATAAGTTGTCGCCATGCTTGCTTTAGTAAAGGTAGATTTTCTCCGTTTTGAGAAGCATCAGATATAGTCATAGTTAACAGTAATTTTTACTTTTATTATAAACCAATTGCTTCCTTAAATGCGAGGTTTATTTTGTTTATTTTTATCTATTAAGACTATAGCCATCAGATTTCAGTTGTGAGAAAATAAAGCCTTGTAGGGACTTAACGAAGTCAAAGGATTGCAGATTGCAGAGGGCAGATTGTAGATTGACCCCTGCTTAAAAGACAGGGGCTTGGGAGGGTAGATTGTAGATTTTTGATTTATTGTAGATTTTTGAGGGTAGATTGTAGATTT
>JBFRWO010000016.1:0-4612 GCA_051439625.1 Crocosphaera sp.
GTAACACTTTGATAATGTGAATTTTCACTAAGAATTGCGTAATAATTGTTTCACAGTTCCTAAGAATTCATCATGATCAAAAGGCTTGATAATATAAGCATCAGCCCCCTGTTTTAAACCCCAATAACTATCCACCTGTGTATCCTTGGTGGAACAAAGAATTACGGGAATATTTTCCGTTTTAGGATCGCTTTTAATACTACGACAAGCCTGATAACCATTCTTTTTAGGCATTACCACATCTAGAATAATCAAATCAAAAGCTAGAGATTTCACCTTATCTAGTGCTTCATCGCCATTTACGGCGGTGGTAACAGAAAAGTTATTTGCTTTGAGTAAATCAGAAATTATTTGAAGTTGAGTAGGGCTATCATCGGCTACTAGAATTGTAGGCATAAGCAGTCACTGAAAATTGACACTCTCCTTAATTCTAGTAAGGAGATTCATAACGTATCCCAACAGGGATGATTATTATCTTGTTTTCACAAGTTCCCAGGCTCACCACGTTTGCCTGTTTAGGCGCAGTGATATTTCCTTAAACCCTGCTGATTCAGGTGTTGGGCGTAAACTTTCCGAAAGTCTTTCGGTAGGTTTTAAAGTCTTGTACTGACCGTACTGATTTTACCATATTTTGCTTGCTGGCAACATTCTAGAAAATGGGATTATTTCTCAATATTGAAAAGCCCTAACTTGAGTTGGGTGGTTAGGGCCATTTTACTTCCCTAAAATAGTATGGGAAGTGTGATTAGCAAACAATATTGTTTAGTTTAGTGGCGACGGGATCGCTGTCTCCGCCGAGTCGCTTCCTTGCGCTTGCGTTTTTCTTGTGGCGTTTCAAAAAATTGGTGCTTTTTATAGTCTGTATAAATTCCAGCTTTAGCAACCTGTCGTTTAAATCGACGTAACGCGGATTCGATGGGTTCGTTTTGACCAACAACAACTTGGGTCATTATTTAACTTTACACCTCCTGTTTTATTTGTGTTATGTTCAATCCTCGTCGGCAGGACACCAACAAGGTTGTTAAGGTATATTCCCCCAACCTATCAATTGTAACTTACTTTGAAACATCTTAATTAATAAGATTGATTGCTTGAATTAACCAGCGATCGCCTTGACGAACCAAATCATAGCGAACCCGTAAATTCTCGTTATAGGAGCGAGTCTCTCGACCTCCTTGATAATATCGGGCGGCCTCTCTAACATTGGCATCTACTACCGCTTGATTGGGATTATTAGGACTAGGATTGAAAGAATTAACCTCAACCTTGTGTTGATAAGTCCAGTAATCTTGATTTTGTTTTAATTTTTGTGCCTCTTTTTGCCATCGAGTCAGTACAGGATTGGCTAAAATTTTCTTGAGGGATTCTATCTCATGATCTTTGCCGAGGGCTTGTGATTTAGTGGCTAACCAGGTTTCTACAACTTGTTGCGCCCCTTCTTGGGTTAACATACCTGTCACCGTTACCATTTGAGCATTAGCGGCCGGAATATCGATCAAAGGTCGATGGAGAGCAACAGAGTATTGTCCTTCTTCTAGGGCGGATAAAGGAGCATTAGTTTGATTGAGCCAAGTTATTCCCATTCCGATCAATCCCACTCCTCCTAAAACCGCAACGGCCATTAAACCGAGTTTCGGGCGTAACAGATTAACTCGAGAAGGATGCCGTCTTGGAGATTCTTTGGCTAAGGGTTGAGTTGCTGGAGTGTTTTCGGCCTTAGCTGGCTTGAGGTTTGAGGATTGTTCGGAAACTGTTTCTGGTATAGGTTCCGGTTTAGGTCTTTGGGAGTTTCTCAAACGCTTACGACGACGGGCATCCCGAATATCGATAGGGGAAGGAGAGCGAACTGGTAAGGGGGGAAAGGGGTCTGAAACAGGAACAGCAGTTCCATGATTATAAGTATTATGACGGGCTGGTTGGAACTGCTCTTTTTTGTTCACTGGCCGAGGTTTTGGCGCAATGGGAGTGAGTAGGCGATCAAGATAGGTTTGAACGGATTGATCGGCAAAATAATCTTTTAAGGAGGCTTTTTTGGCTTCTAAATCCCGAAAATGTCCAAAAACCTCTGTTTGTAGCCAATGCTCACCGTAATAACACAATCCTGGCAAGAGATCAGGAGACCCTTTCGATTTTTCCTGAATAAAAGTTAAAGCCTCTTGGTCTTGACATCTCTCTAATGCTTGTGCGGCAGCTTCGGTTTGTCCCAGTAATAAAGCGACAATGGATTGTTCGATGGACACATCTTGACGGGGTTCTAGTCCCTCAAGCACTGTTTTTGCTTCTAAGATTAAAGAGGGTTGCTTATGGGCAAAACCCTGAGCAATGAGGGCATATACCCCTAAATAAGCTGCCACAGAAGAGGGACGCTGCGCCTCTTCCATAAAAATATCTTTTTGTTCTTTTGCTGTTAAATAAGTACGGATTTGCTGGATAAAGCGTAAAAAATCGTCGATTCCTAACCCAGAGCCATCGTCTCCTTTGCCATCGATTCCCTGACGCTCTTCTAACATGGATTGTAATAATTCAATCCCTGTTTGACGAGGCTTTTTATTTTTCAGGGGCAGTGCTAATAATTCTAAAATTCGATAGGGGCGAAGTTTATTTAGTTCTGTCCGAATTTCTGTTTGTATGGAGGGAAACAGGTTATTTTTTTCCAGTAGGGCTAATCCTTGTCTTCCTGCTGAGTCCGCCCCCTCGTAGTCCTGTTGATGCCATTGTTCGCGACTAATTTCCAGATAAGCTAAAGCAATGCTTAAGAATGTGTCAGTTCGCTGCTTTGTGGCTGTATCATCGATATCTAGGGATAAGGGGGAGGTGGGGAGTGTTGATAAATAACTTTCACCATAGTTAATAACTAGCTCGTATTCCCCTAATTCATGGAAAATCAGGAGACTACCAGGTAATTGCTCTGAATCAATGTCAATTTCCCAAGTCTTTGCTAAGGAACTTTCCTCTATGGCTTCTGTCTCTGACCCTGAAGAGGCTTCCTCCTCTTGCTCGTGGTAAGTAGATTGGGCTTGCCAAAATTGGGCTTCATATTTAGCTTTTTGGGTAGGATTCGATAACACACTATAGGCTTGCTCGAGCAACTGTCTGCGGCCTTCTATAGCCTGGTTACTGTACTCGCGACGGGGTAACTGAACACCACGATCGCGATAAGCTTGCTGGAGTTGCTCATCTGTTGCTTGGGGAAAAATTCCTAATATCCTGTAGTAGTCTAGCGGTATGCGCACGGTTGACTTCCTCAGAGCAGGGTGACTTAACTTTATTTATTTATAATTAACAAAGATGATTATAGAAAATCATCTATGATATTTAAAGGATTTGATTATAAAATCAAAAATAGGTTTGGCAAGATTGTAACTTAAAGATTCATTTTAGTAAAAATTTTTTTTATTTGTGGTAACTTGATACACCTCACCGGAGAATACCCATTCAGTTTAAACTAGAACAGAAGGAAATTGCTTTTTCCGCAAAAGGGTCAAAAAGCTTACCTCGATCTATCATTGTAGCGACATTTTTAATTCTTGGTTAGCTTCCTTTAGTTTTTAGTTCAATTGTTCTTAAATACGGTTAGAATTGTTATGGTTTCCGAACGTACTTTGCCTGAATTTAATACAGTATCGATTCAACTGACCAAAGCAGAAGGGTTAATGTTGTATGAAGATATGACCTTAGGACGCTTATTCGAGGATAAATGTGCTGAGATGTATTATCGGGGTCGAATGTTTGGCTTTGTCCATCTCTACAACGGACAGGAAGCGGTTTCTACTGGTATTATTAAAGCCTTACGCCCCGATGAAGACTATGTATCCAGTACCTATCGGGACCACGTTCATGCTCTTAGTTGTGGGGTTCCACCCCGAGAAGTTATGGCCGAGTTGTTTGGCAAAGAAACCGGTTGTAGTAAAGGCCGTGGGGGGTCGATGCACTTGTTTTCGGAAAAACACCGTCTGTTAGGGGGTTATGCTTTTGTGGCTGAGGGTATTCCTGTGGCAACAGGTGCAGCCTTTCAAAGTAAGTATAGACGAGAAATGATGGGAGATAATAGTGCCGATCAGGTGACGGCCTGTTTCTTTGGAGATGGGGCCAGCAATAACGGTCAATTTTTTGAATGTTTGAATATGGCCGCTTTGTGGAAGTTACCTATTATTTATGTGGTGGAAAATAATAAATGGGCGATCGGGATGGCCCATGATCGCGCTACTTCCCAACAGGAAATTTACAAAAAAGCCAGTGTCTTTGATATGGTAGGGGTAGAAGTGGACGGTATGGACGTTCTGGCTGTGAGAAAAGTTGCCCAAGAGGCGATCGCCCGCGCCCGTGCTGGAGAAGGCCCGACCTTGATCGAAGCGTTAACCTATCGTTTTCGAGGTCACTCCCTCGCTGATCCCGATGAACTGCGATCGACTGATGAAAAGCAGTTTTGGGGTAACAAAGATCCCATTCAACGTTTGGAAGCTTATTTAATTGAGCATAACTTAGCTAATCAAAGTGAGTTGGATGAAATTACGCAAAAGGTTCAAGCATCTGTTGATGATGCCGTAAAATTTGCTGAAGAAAGTCCTGAACCCGATCCTAAGGAGTTATATCGTTACATTTTTGCTGAAGA
>JBFRWO010000017.1:0-4892 GCA_051439625.1 Crocosphaera sp.
TTAGATCCAAGGGGACTTAACTTCTAGAGTACAGCCCCGGCACACAGCCGGCTAACTTCAACCAAGAGACCCACGATTTTACTACTACTATCTGACATGGGCATCACCTCCTGTTTTTCCTGAACGGATATTACTTTATGTTTAACTGTGCTTAGTCTAACGCAAGGTTCCGAAAAAAATCAAGGGTAGAATGAAAAAATTTTTCAGCTATCTGCGGACAACCCCCAAAATGTAGATGTAGATAGGAAGCATGAAGATTATAACAGTGCCATCCTTCCCCATAACTGAGGCTATTTTCCTGCCAACTGGATAGATTATATAAAGGTTGAGAAGGCAAAATGGTTAACTCAGAACGATGAAACTCATGACCCCAAACGGTTTCCCCTTCATTCAACAGAAAATTAGGACGAGTGGCGATCGCTTGTCTATATCCTAATGTTAATTTTTTGCCCATTTTAGCGGTAGTGGGCAAAATACCAACCATTGGCCAAGTTTTGCCCTCAAAATCAACAATTTTTTCACACAGATACATTAAGCCCCCACATTCGGCATAGGTAGGCATTCCTTTTATAATTACTTGTTTAACTGTATCTAAAGCTTTTTTGTTGCTAGATAAAGCTTCGCCAAACATTTCGGGAAACCCACCCCCAAAATATAAACCAGCAGTATCTTTGGGTAAGTTCTCATCTTCTAGAGGACTCCAGTAACACAGTTTGGCCCCTAACTGTTGCAAAATCTCTAGATTATCAGGGTAATAAAAATTAAAGGCTTTATCTTTGGCGATCGCTATTTTGGGAGAAGATGTGGGACTGGGAGACGGGGAGACGGGGTGACGGGGGGACGGGGAGACTGGGTGACTGGGTGACGGGGTGACGGGGGGACGGGGGGACGGGGAGACTGGGTGACTGGGTGACTGGGTGAGGTAGGGGAGGAGTTGTTCCCAGTTAAAACAAGTTTGGGCTAAATGGGCTAATCTATCAAAGAAATGATCTAATTCTGGGAGTTCCTGGGTGGGTACTAACCCTAAATGGCGATCGGGAATGCTTAAGGCTTCTTGACGATTAATTACTCCGAAAATTGGTATATTAAGGCGTTTAAGAGCGTTTTTTAGTAAGGTTAGATGGCGATCGCTCCCCACCCGATTTAAAATCACTCCCACAATATTAATATTGGGATCAAGAAATTTGTATCCATAAGCGATCGCAGCTACAGATCCCGATAAACGACTACAATCAATGACTAGCACCACAGGAATCTTTAAAATTCTTGCAATATGCGCCGTACTTCCATAATCTTGGCATAAACTTTCTTTCGCACCTTCTGCCTCCTGCCTCCTGCCTTCTATCTCCTGCCTCCTGCCTTCTATCTCCTGCCTCCTGCCTCCTGCCTCCTGCCTTCTATCTTCTGCCTCCTTAAAAGGAACCCCATCAAATAAACCCATCACCCCTTCAATAACGGCATAATCAACACCTTGACAGTGTTTAGCAAAACAGGATTTAACATAGCTAATAGAGGTAAGAATGGGGTCTAAATTACGGCAGGGACGACCTGTGATATAACTATGAAACATGGGGTCAATATAATCAGGCCCCACTTTAAAAGATTGCACCTTGGCAGATTTTTGTCTCAAAAAAGCCAGTAATGCTAAGGTAATAGTGGTTTTTCCTGTGCCACTGCGATCGCCAGCAATAATTATTGTCACGTTTTATTAAACAGATAACTGGGCAAATTGTTGTTAATTTTAGCTAATTGAGTAATAATAGGCAAAAATAACCGTAAATATTCCCCCTTACTAATCCTAATCTAAATGTTACCCTAGACGACAAGGTGTATCAAAAAAAATCTCACCATAATAGTTATTATCAGCAAAACAGGCTATAATAAACTTAATACTTTTGTACTACTATTGTTGTATAAGAATTAGATAGAGGGATTAATGGCTGCAATTACGAACAATCCAGATAAAGAAAAGGCATTAGGCTTAGTTCTCAACCAAATTGAGCGAAATTTCGGGAAAGGTTCCATCATGCGTCTGGGAGACGCAGCGAGGATGAAGGTGGAAACCATCTCTACTGGGGCTTTAACCTTAGATTTGGCCTTGGGTGGTGGGCTGCCTATGGGAAGAATTGTCGAAATTTACGGGCCAGAAAGTTCTGGGAAAACTACTTTAGCCCTTCATGCGATCGCAGAGGTACAAAAAGCAGGGGGTGTGGCTGCCTTTGTGGATGCGGAACACGCTTTAGATCCTACCTATTCCTCGGCTTTGGGAGTAGATATTGATAACTTATTAGTCGCCCAACCAGATACGGGGGAATCTGCTTTAGAAATTGTTGATCAATTAGTGCGATCGGCTGCGGTGGATGTAGTGGTGATTGACTCTGTTGCTGCTTTGGTTCCCCGTGCAGAAATTGAAGGGGAAATGGGGGATACTCAAGTGGGTTTGCAAGCTCGTTTAATGAGTAAAGCATTGCGTAAAATTGCTGGAAACATCGGTAAATCAGGCTGTGTGGTCATTTTCCTCAACCAGTTACGGCAAAAAATTGGGGTAACTTATGGTAGTCCGGAAGTTACAACTGGGGGAACGGCACTGAAATTTTATGCTTCGGTGCGTTTAGATATTCGTCGTATTCAAACCCTGAAAAAAGGCAGTGAAGGAGAATATGGAATCCGTGCCAAGGTGAAAGTAGCTAAAAATAAAGTTGCTCCTCCGTTCCGTATTTCTGAATTTGATATCATTTTCGGTAGCGGAATCTCTCAAATGGGCTGTATGTTAGATTTAGCAGAACAATGTGATGTGGTTATTCGTAAAGGTGCTTGGTATAGTTACAACGGGGACAATATTTCTCAAGGGAGAGATAATGCGGTCAAATATTTAGAAGAAAATCCCAAAATTGCTGAAACTATTGAACAACAAGTGCGTGAAAAATTAGAGTTGGGATCTTTGAGTTTTGCTATTTCCCAGGGAGATGAAAACGAAGAGGAAAAAGCGGAAAAAGGAGAAAAAAAGAAATAGAGAGAATGTAGAATTTAGGATTTTGATGTTTCTAAATTCTACATCTTTTCCTATAACTATCGTAGGGTGGGCAAGTTCAAGAATTATTTAAACTGATAAAGTAAATAAAATACTTGCCCACCACGCAAAATTGCTACAAAATTTAACAATAACTAATTAAACTGATGTCATATAATATAAAAATAACGTTTTAAAAAATGCGAAAAAATGGGAACCAAAGCAGAAGAATTAATAAAATTAGCTAGAAAAAATTATCGATATTTATCTGAAGCTGAACTTAAACTTCTTAGAAAGGTCGCAGAAGGTGAAGGAGCAGATTATCGTTCTAGCGATCAGACAGAAAATGACCCAAAAGAAGGATATTCTTGGGGTCAAAAAAGAAGTCCTGATATTAATGTTATTATTTGGCTTTGTACAGATAAAGAAGCTATTGAATGTTTAACTCACAAAGGAATTAGTATTACTGGAGCAAAAATTGATGGTTGTCTTGATTTAGATTTTATTGATCTTGATGTTCCTTTGATTTTTCATTGTTGTTATTTTTCAGAAGGCATCAGACTTAAATCGGCAAAGGTTAAGTTACTTGACTTTTCAGGGTCTTATATTACTTCAAGTGGATATACAATTTTTGCTCAAAGTGCTGATATTAAAGGTGATGTTTACTTAAATAATGATTTTCAAGCTGAGGGAGAAGTTTCTTTTTATGCTGCTACTATTGGGGGAGGTTTTAGATGCGATAATGGCTCATTTAATAAAGCTAAAAAAGGGGATGCTATTAGTATCCAAAATGCTAATATTCAAGGTAGTGTATTTTTAAACAAAAATTTTCAAGCTGACGGAAAAGTAAACTTAATTCACGCAACAATTAGTAAAAGGTTGATTTTATCGGAGGTGCAAAGTTGTGAGAATATGATCCTCGATCTAAGATTTACAACAATAGAAACGCTTGATGATAAAGAAAATAGTTGGCCTAAAAAAAACAAACTATATCTCGAAGGATTAGTTTACAATTCAATTTCAAGTGATCCAGATTCAACTGATCCAAACGAGTCTTCAAATGAACAAAAACCGTCCCCAGTTGATAGTCAATCACGACTAAAATGGATACGTCTTCAAAATCTAGAAGAGAATTTTTCCCCTCAACCTTATGAACAGTTGGCAAAAGTTCTTCGTATGAGTGGACATGAAGAAGCAGCAAAAGACATATTAATTGCTAAACAAAATGATCGCCGTCGTTACGGGGAATTAAAAGGTTTTAGTTGGGTTTTAAATTATGTCTTAGGTTTAACGATTGATCATGGATATCGACCACAAAAGATTTTTCGTTATTTATTATTACTTATTATTGTAGGATCGCTTATTTTTTCCTGGGGAGAATCACACAACTTAATGTCTCCATCTAAAATTCGAGCTTATAATAAGTCTGAGAAAAACTCTAATACAAATCAACAGCAAACTATATCGGATGATTATCCTAAATTTCATGCTTTTATGTACTCTGTTGATGCTTTGGTTCCCGTTATTGACTTCCATCAAGAATCTTATTGGCTTCCTAATGCTAATATAAAAGATGATCTTGAAATTCCTTTAAATTACAGCAATATAATTCATTACAAAAACGCTTGCATAGGCAGTCTATTACGCTGGTATTTATGGTTTCATATTGCGATGGGATGGATTCTAACTACTCTGGGTTTAGCAGGGTTTACGGGACTGGTACGCCGTTTAGAATAAGATTTTGTAGGGATTTCTAATAAACTTGATGAAGAAAGCGAGCAAAGTTTAAGATTTCTTGTTGTTTGTTTTCAGATAAGTTATTAATTACAGCATTTAATCGTTCTGAAACCGATAGCCAGGTTTCAGTTTTTGCTTGCCAAAC
>JBFRWO010000018.1:0-3080 GCA_051439625.1 Crocosphaera sp.
CTCTCAGGCCGAACTGAACAACTACTCCAACAGATAGTTAGAGGGACAACCAACCCATATCGTCTCGTAAGAAGAGCCAAGTTGATCTTAGGAGCAGCATCTGGAGAAAGCAATAGTTGGATTAGTCGAAGATTAGAATTAGACCGAGAGCAAGTACGTTTGTGGCGAGAAAGATGGCGAGAGGCGAGCGAGCAACTGAGTGCAGCCGAACAACAACAGGTTACAGACAAAAAATTAATGGTCTTGATCTTTGAAATTTTAAGCGATCGCCAAAGACCAGGGACAACAAAATCCTTTACTGTCGAACAAGTAGTCCAGATTGTAGCGATCGCCTGTGAATCCCCGGAAAAATCGGACAGGCCAATAAGTCATTGGACTCCAAAGGAATTAGCGGATGAAGCGAGAAAAAGAGGAATTGTTGACAAGATTTCCCCACGAAGTGTGGGACGTTTTTTAAAAAGAAGCCACACTCAAACCACATCGGCATCGTTATTGGTTAAATCCAAAAATTGATGATCCTCTAAAATTTAAAGAGCAAGTTAAATATATCTGTGAACTTCATCAAAATGCTTTGACATTATTAAAACAAGGAGTTCATTTAATTAGTACAGATGAAATGACTGGGATTCAAGCTTTGGAGAGATTATTTCCCACTAAACCTGCCAAACTAAAACAGGTAGAAAAAATCGAATTTGAATATGAACGCCACGGAACTTTAAGCTTAATTGCTAACTGGGATGTGGCAAGAGGAAAAGTTCTTACTCCATCCATTGGAGCCACAAGAACCGAAGAAGATTTTGCGGTTCATATTCAGGAAACCATGAAAACTGATGAAAAAGGAAAATGGATTTTTATTGTTGATCAACTCAATACTCATAAGTCAGAGAGTTTGGTAAAATTAGTAGCAGCAAGTTGTGGAATAATGACGGATTTAGGCAGAAAAGGAAAAGAAGGGATTTTAAAATCTATGGACAGTCGGGCAGAGTTTTTATCAGATGAATCTCATCGAATTCGCTTTGTTTATATTCCGAAACATACATCCTGGCTTAACCAAATTGAGTGTTGGTTTTCTATATTAGTTAGACGTTTACTAAAAAGAAGTAGTTTCCGTTCAACTGAAGAGCTATCACAAAAAATTCTCAATTTTATTGATTACTTTAATCAACATTTTGCCAAGCCATTCGTTTGGAAATTTAAGGGGTTTAAAAATTAATGAGTAACTGGTGGGTTATTTCCGCTAGGCTGCACTAGCCTGGCAAAAAGCGCAATATGAAGCCCAACTTGCCTCACGGGGTGACAAGCCCGTTGAAACCCTGATTTAAACGAAGTTTCAGCCGTTACGTTCCCTAGAAAAATTATCAGCAACTAGAAGGCTTATTGAGAATAGATAATAATGATAATCATTATTGTTGTGGGGGGGGGACGGTAACACCGTCCTCCCCCAAAGGGTTGATTTTTAAGACAACCCTTTAGTAGTGGTTTTTAGAAAATCATAAAGATTGGTTTATTGGGGATAGTTACATCTAAAAAAACTCAGGCATAGAGTTATCTTATGTTAAGATAAAAAGGAGGAATTAAGAAGCCTTATCTATTATAGACATAGCTCGTAAACCTCTTTGATAATTCCTTAATTTCTGGGTATTATTGAGCATCATAATCCTGATAAAATCCGAGCAAAATTCCCAGGCATAAATCCAAAGGCTACCATAAAGACCTATCCAAAAATTACTATGTCTTCTGTCACGTCTTGATTTTTCAGTTAAACGAGCAATATATTTGGAGTAGTGTGTTTGTCGAAATTTTTTGCCTCTCAAACAGGCAGCTGTGTAAGCGATTGCTATTAACAAGATCAAAGAAGTTAATCGTTCATTATTAGCCTTACTACCCTCTAAATTATAGCCACCTGTTTTACAATCTTTGAACATAGCTTCAATACCTGCTCTGGCTCGATAGGCTTTTAATACTTCTGATAAACTGTCTAAATTTGTAAGAATAAACCAAGGCTCTTTTTCTTGTTTTCCCTTATACTTTCTTTTCCAATAAGCTCCGACATTAAACTGTCCAAATCCTTTATTTTTAGTGACTGAAACCCCAGTCAAAAACGTCCTCATTCCAGGTTTCATGCCTAACTGGAAAAAAGTTTGATAATCTTCATCATCTTTTTTGTGGTTCGTACCTTGTTTCTGACGAAAAGCAAAAAATAACCTTTGTTTTTTACTTTTTTGTTTTAACCAATAAGCCAATTTTACGCTATGGAATTCTCGGTCGCCAAGAATGACTAATTCATACTGTTTTAATAAACAAAGAACTGGTTGAATTAAGGCTTGTTGTTCAGACAATCTACTAGCTCCTTTTTTATCTAAAAGTGTCCAATAGATGGGTAATGCTCGTTTCTTCCTGTAGGACAGCAACCATGAAAACATTTTTATCTTTCCATTGGGTTCGGTCAATTGTTATAATGAGACGAGAGCCACTTTTAAACTCTTTACAAATAATAGCTTTAATCACAGGAAACCAGAATCTGGGAATGGCTAAAGCCGACAAAACTAGGAATCTCTGGATATGTTTACGACGACTTTGGTAAAGGATTGGTAAAGGAAAACAAGCTGCTAGTCTCTCTATTCTGACCTGTTTATGCACTGTTAGCAACCACAGCAAAATTCTTAAAGCTTCAAACTGTGTTTGGGTTAAATGTTTGGTAAAATGGGATTCATAAACGGCTAACAAGGTCATAATTTAAGTTATAAAACGATTAAGAACAGTCTGATTATTCTTAGCATAAAATCGGATTGTTTTCTCTCTTTTCGGAGTTGAATCTCGCGCGTCAACACAGTTTGGGGGAAAGAGGTGGCATTTGCCACCTCTTTCCCCCCTTTGCAAATGATTATCATTATCGTTCATTCTCAAGAAGCTTTCTGGTTGCCGACAATTGTTTAGGGTAGAGTAACAGGGAAAAACCCCTCTGGACTTACTTTTCAACCTACTTGTCACCCCGTGAGTTCCCTATCTTTGGTCAGCCAATGATTAAATATCTCCTCACGGGTATTTGGAGGTAGCAGATCCACTACCTTATACATAAA
>JBFRWO010000019.1:0-14134 GCA_051439625.1 Crocosphaera sp.
TACCAAAAATTTCGATTGGCCATTTTTCCAATGCTTCTGGTAATAAAGTATGATTGGTATAAGCAAAAGTCTTCTCAACAATATTCCAAGCTTTACCCCATTCGTACTCATAAATATCCACCAATAAGCGCATCAACTCAGCTACAGCAACCGCCGGATGAGTATCATTTAATTGTACTGCCCATTGTTCATGAAAATTATCTAAATTGGGATTATTCAATAAGTGAATGCGAATCATATCTTGTAAAGAACAAGAGACAAAAAAGTATTGTTGTTTTAATCTTAATTCTTTACCTTCGATTTGTTCATCGTTAGGATAAAGAACTTTTGTCAGGTTTTCTGAACTTACTTTATCATCCACTGCCCCATAATAATCTCCCACATTAAAGCGTTGAAAATCGAAAGATTCACAAGCTTCTGAACGCCATAATCTCATAGTGTTAACTGTGTTAACTTTATAACCAGTAATAGGGGTATCATAAGGAATTCCTTTAACTATATATTCAGGAACCCAACGTATATGAAACTGATTATATCCATCGGTATAAGGTTCAGTATGACCGCCAAAATTAACAGTAACAGAAGCTTCAGGACGACAGATTTCCCAAGGGTTTCCATATTGTAGCCATTTATCGGTTATTTCTACTTGCCAACCGTCTCTAATTTCCTGATCAAAAATCCCGAATTCGTAGCGAATTCCATAACCAATGGCCGGTACTTCTAAACTAGATAAAGAGTCCATATAACAAGCAGCTAAACGCCCTAAACCGCCATTCCCTAGTCCTGGTTCTTCTTCTGCTTCGATCAATTCTTTGATGTTTAAACCCGATTCTGTTACAGCTTCTTTGACTTTTTCAGCAATGCCTAAATTAATTAAATTGTTTTCTAAATGCGGTCCTACTAAAAATTCTGCTGATAAGTAACAAACTTTTTTTACATCTTTTTCTAGTTGAGTTTGTATGGTGTTTAACCATCGTTGTTGGAGGCGATCTCTGACGGTGTAAGCTAATGCTAAATAAAAATCATTCTTGGTAGCAATTTCTGGAAATTTACCTTGAATATAAAAGAGATTATCTAAGATTGCTCGTCGTAAAGTTGGAATCTCTAAACCTGTACGATCATCTTCAACTTTGACAGTATTTTTTTTAATCATTTTCCCTCCGTTGCTCCTTAAATTTAGGAGATGATAAGTCTTTATATTTACCCGATTATAAAATTGTTTGTCATTAACCATTTAAAAATTTCAATAATCTTAATCTTTGGTTTTATACTTTTATTAAGAATATATTAATAATCAATTAATTTATAACTAAAATCCTAGTTTTCTATTGCCAAACCAAGAAAAAATTAATATTATTTTAAGTAAGTTTTCCAAAAAATGTCTCAATAGAAGTTAGTTTAGTAATGGACAATTAACAATGGATAATGGATAATGAAATTTAATTCTTAATTCTGACTTTCCTCTAAAAAAGAAAAACAAAGTATTTCAACAGAATTATTTATTTATGTGAGAAAATTTAAACCACAAAACAAAAAGAATTTAACCAAAAATCAGGAAACTTATGAAACCGTTAACTTTTCGCACCAAAATTGTTGCCACTATTGGACCAGCTTGTTATTCTGCCGATGTATTGCGTCAAATGATCTTGGCAGGAATGAACGTAGCTAGGTTAAACTTTTCTCACGGAAGCTACGAAGATCATGGCAAAATGGTCAAATTACTGCGTCAATTGTCCCAAGAATTAGACCTTCCCTTAACCATTTTACAAGACTTACAAGGGCCAAAAATTCGGGTGGGAGAAATTCCTAATAACGGCATGACTTTAACCGAAGGTTCCTCTTTAACCATTGTTCCTTTAGAAGAATGGAAAAGTCAAGAAAACACCGTAGGTATCGATTATCCTTATGTAGCTGAAGAAGCGCAACCCGGGACACAAGTTTTGTTAGACGATGGCCTACTAGAGTTAACCGTGGAAACCGTCGAGGGTAAAGCAGTCACTTGTAAAGTGGTTGAAGGGGGCATTCTCAAAAGTCATAAAGGGGTCAACTTTCCCTCTCTGAATTTACGGCTGCCTTCCATGACAGAAAAGGATAAAAAAGACTTGGAATTTGGTATCTCTCAGGGTGTAGATATCATTTCCTTGAGTTTTGTTCGTCAAGCAGCCGATATTCAAGCACTCAAAGCCTTTTTAGCTGCGAGAAATGTCGACATTCCCGTGTTAGCGAAAATCGAAAAACCCCAGGCCATCGAACATTTAGAAGCGATCGTTGATCAATGTAATGCCATCATGGTGGCCCGTGGAGACTTAGGGGTGGAGATGCGCCCCGAAAAGGTTCCCCTACTGCAAAAACGCATTATTCGGATGTGTAATCAAAAGGGTATTCCTGTGATTACTGCAACACAAATGCTAGATAGTATGATTCGTAACCCTCGCCCTACCCGCGCTGAGGCCAGCGATGTGGCTAATGCTATCATTGATGGAACTGATGCAGTTATGCTGTCAGGAGAGTCTGCTGTGGGGGACTTTCCTGTGCAAGCAGTGACCATGTTAGCGAGTATTGCTCGTGATATTGAGCCGGAAATTACCTTTAGTAATTATTCTCCACGAAATCGAGATAAAGCTCATGCCTTAGCCGAGTCCCTCAACTCCATTGATAAGGTGCTGGACCTACAATGTATTGTCGCCTTTACAGAAACTGGATATTCCGCTAAACTTGCTGCTGCTGAGCGTCCCAAAGTTCCTGTGGTGGCTTTGACCCCTAGCATAGAAGTTTATCACCGTCTTAACTTAGTTTGGGGTGTACGTCCGGTTCTGTATGAATACGATGACCTAACCTTAGAAGAATTACTTAAACAGATGGAAGCCTTATTATTAGGGCGAAATTTCGTCAGTCAAGGGGATCAAGTTTTGATTTTGGGCGGTTTACCTTTTAGACAAGCCAGAAGTACCAGTTTCCTTGATATTCATACTATTGGAAACCCCAATTAAGATCAAAGCGGGACGCAAGGTTTGCGTCCTGAACTGTTAATCGTTCCATTCTCCTCGCGGTGGTAAAGGGGGGTTACGACGAAAGGTTCTAGTCAAGTCATCGTCTCTATTTCGTTCCCCGTTTAACCATTGCTTAATCGCTGTTTCAATAATGCGACTAGGATCATTGGTCAGGTGTTTGATTTGTTCTAGAACTTCTGCATCAATGTTAATAGAGATTTCCACTTTATCAGCGTTTCGCTGAGTAGAGGTCGCATTATCGTTCATAATTTTTTTCCAATCTTCTCCATTCTAATTGTACAAGCAAGGGAATTCCTTTTTTTCGTTGATCGATTGATCTTAAAAAATTTTAAATTAATTAATCTTGCTCCTCATAAACTACATCAATAGATAATTCTAGTTGTTGACAAGCGGCCACTGCTAAGCGATCGCATTGTTCGTTTTCTGGGTGTCCGGCGTGACCTTTAACCCAGACAAATTGTACCTGATGTTGTTCACAGAGGTCTAATAATTTTTGCCATAAATCAGGATTTTTGGCTTGTTCTTTTGTGTTTCGTTGCCAATCATTGGCTTGCCATTTTTTTGCCCATCCTTTGGTTATGGCATCGACTAAGTAACGGGAATCAGTATATAAAGTAACATCACAGGGTGTATTTAGGGCTTCGAGGCCAATAATAGCAGCAATCATTTCCATGCGGTTATTGGTGGTTAAACGATAACCCCCTGAGAGTTCTTTTTTGTGTTCATTGTAGCTTAAAATAATCCCGTAACCGCCTTTTCCTGGGTTGCCAGAACAAGCACCATCTGTATAAATTTGTACCTTTTTCATGGCATTATTAGGGCTGTAGACATCATAATTTTTAGTTTGATTTCTCACTTCTCACATATCATTACTGACTGCTATATGTTACCAGATTTTCTCCAATTCTAAGACAAAATCAACTAACACATCTTCTCCTGATAATGTTTGAGGATTATTTAATATTTCTACTTGTTTTCCTGGTCTATAAATTTCGACTTGTTGCTCTTGACGATTAATTAACCATGCTAATTTTGTACCATTCTCTATGTATTCTTCCATCTTTTTTTGCAAGGACTTTAAATTATCACTAGGTGAACGTAATTCTACGACAAAATCAGGACATAAAGGTAAAAATTTTTGACGTTGTTCTTGGCTTAAATTTTCCCACTTTTCTTTAGGTATCCAAGCAGCATCGGGGGATCTATCGGCACCGTTGGGAAGCTTAAATCCTCCTGACGAATCAAAAGCTATCCCTGTTTTATTTTCATCTGTCCATATTCCTAATTGTTGTATAATTCTTAGGTTTCTATTGCTTGTTTCTCCTCCCGTTGGTGGCATAATTACCATATCTCCATTGATATTTCTTTCAAACCTAAGCTCCCGATTATCTTGACAGAGTTGATAAAATTGTTCGTCTGTTAGTGTAAAAGATTCAAATTTTATTTCTAAAGAGTTAACCATAACTATTATCTCTAAATCCATTAAATTATCAATAAGAATGTAGAATTGATTTTTTTATCATTCTACATTCTGCATTCTAAATATTTAAAAATCAACGCCATTAACTCGGTGAATATGGAGAACATCGCTCATATTACTAATACGATTAATGATGTATTCTAACTGTTGGCGATTGCGAATTTCAATCTGTAAATTAATGATAGCTGGTTTATTTCGTCCGGTTTTTACCCCTGCGTCACAAACGTTAACATGATGGTCACTCAAGCGTAATAAAATATCTTTGAGAACCCCAACACGGTCTAAGGCTTCGATTTGTAAATCTACGGGATAAGTGGCTACACAATCTTTGCTATCTAAAGTATTCCAGCGCACGGGAATAAATTGTTCTCCTGGGATATTTTCGAGGTTAGAACAACTTTGGTTATGGATAGAAATACCTCGGTTTCCTCTGGTTACTACGCCAATAATGGGGTCTCCGGGTAAGGGTTTACAGCACCCTGCAATATGATAGACTAGCCCTTCTACCCCTAAAATGGGGGATTTATTGGGTTTAGCGGGACAGGCCGGAGAAGGAGATGCGCTGGGTAAGCTCATTTCTGAGGCATCTTCTTTTTGCTGAGTTACTGTAACTTCTCGTACTCGGTTAACCACTTGGTTGAGGGTCACACCTCCATAACCTAAACCGGCTAATAAATCATCCACTGATTGGTAGTTACACTTGTGGGCGACGGTTAGCATGGGATCAGACTTTAATAAGGCTTCAAAGCCATTTTTGCCCAATTCTTTTTCTAATATTTCCCGACCTCTGCCCATATTTTCTTCTCGACGCGATCGCTTAAACCACTGACGGATACGGTTGCGGGCTGTGGGGGTAACGACGAAGTTTAACCAGTCTAAACTGGGATGACAGTTATTTTGGGTAATAATTTCGACAATATCCCCATTTTGTAAGGGTTGGTCTAAAACAGACCATTTACCATTAATTCTGGCCCCTTTCATGTGGTTGCCTACTTCTGTGTGGATGCGATAGGCGAAGTCTACAGCGGTTGCCCCTCTTGCTAGGGCGATCACATCTCCATTGGGGGTAAATACATAAACATCGTCGTCAAAAAGGTTGTCTTTGAGGTTGTCTACGTATTCTTGGTCGTCTTTGAGGTCATTTTGCCAGTCAAGAAGTTGCCGTAACCAGGTGAATTTTTCGTCTTCATCGGAGAACTGGGTATCATGGGAACCTCCGGTTTCCTTATATTTCCAGTGGGCGGCAATTCCATATTCGGCGATATGGTGCATTTCTAGGGTGCGAATTTGAATTTCTAGGGGGCGGCCATTGAGTCCGACTACGGTTGTGTGTAAGGATTGATAAAGGTTAGGTTTGGGGAGTCCGATATAGTCCTTAAACCGTCCCGGCATTGGCTTAAAGAGGTCATGAACTACTGCTAGGGAGCGATAACATTCTTCATTGCTTTGGACTATGATCCGTAAGGCTGCGAGGTCGTAGATTTCATGAAATCCTTTGTTTTGACGCTGCATTTTGGAATAGATGCCGTAGAGATGTTTGGGTCTTCCCTGTAATTCCTCTACTTGGATATTCATAGTATCCAGTCGCTTTTGCAGCAGTTTTTTAACGGTTTCAATACGGGTTTCGCGATCGATCCGTTTTTCTGAGACGAAGTTTTGAATTTGCCGATAGTCTTCTGGTTCTAGATATTTAAAGGATAAGTCTTCTAATTCCCATTTTACGCGCCAAATTCCTAAACGGTTGGCTAAGGGTGCAAATATTTCTTTGGTTTCGAGGGCAATGCGTCTCTGTTTTTCTGGTCTGAGGGGTTCGAGGGTACGCATATTGTGGAGGCGATCGCTTAATTTGACCACAATAACGCGAATATCTTTGGCCATGGCTAAAAACATCCGTCGAAAGTTTTCGGCCTGTTGTTCGGTTTTGTTGGAAAAGTTAAATTTTGAGAGTTTGGTTACCCCTTCTACTAATAAGGCGACTTCTTGACCAAACCTCTGTTCTATTTCTTCTACGGTGACATCGGTATCTTCTACTACATCGTGGAGGAAACCGGCCGCGATCATGGCTTTGTCTCCTCCTAAGTCTCTCAAAATAGTGGCAACGGCTACAGGATGGGCGATATAAGGTTCTCCCGACTTCCGGGTTTGTCCTTCGTGGAGTTGGTAAGCAAAATTAAAGGCGCGACAAATTAAGTCTACATCGGGGTTGGTTTGGTCTAACTCTAGGGAGAGTAAATAGTCTTTTAACCAGTTGGGAAGGGTTAATTTTTGGGGTGTCGTGTCAGGAAAAGTAACTGCGTTCATAGGAGGATCGAGCTTGAAGTCGAAGGAGGGAGGATGGATAAGGAAACAGTAACTAAGGTTGCTTTAAGGCTGATGCTTCTCTGATGGCAAAGTCTAAGGGGTCAAACCGTTAGTTATGCTTAGTTCTACCCTGTTTTTACCATCAGTTATACCCTAATTGTTTAAAGAAAGGATATATTTTAACAATTTCAGTTTAAGGACAGATTCAGATTCGTTAAAGTCCCCGAGAAAGTTTAATATTAATTTACAAATTCTAACGCAATATGGTGTCCTATGTTACTGAAATTCTATCATCAGTCTTATCAAGAGCTTTTGGCTAACCTTGTCAAACTGCAAACACTGGTTATAGCTGAGGATACAGAGAGAAACGAGATCAAAACCACTTATGAGCAGGTACAAACCATTTTTGAGCAGCAGATTCTCAGTGTAAGCTTAGATGAATTAGATTGTAACGCAATACCCTTGCTGCGATCGGCACAAACAGAAATTTATAAAAATTTAAGATTATTGGGAACGGAGTTATTATTTTTAACGTCCTCTCGTCGGAAGGAGACGAGCAAAAAAAGGCTTGAGAAGGTACAAGGAAAGGTTAGGGAACTAATTGGTTATTCCCAGGCAATTATTGATCAATTACAGCAATGATATAGCAATTAGTAAAGCCTGATTTAGTATAATCATACAACAAACTGGTTTTTTCTCATATATATTTAAGCGAGAGTATGGTAATGATTAACAAAATTTTTCTGAGTTTATTTTGGTTGGGATTTCTTATTTATGGTTTTTTATTTGCACCTCCTGGCCAACCGGATACTATAGAATTAATCAAAAATATGTCAACAGGAAACTGGGATAATATTAATCCTTTGATTATTAGTGTTTTTAATAGTATTGGTTTGGTTACTGTTATTTATGCTAATCTTTTATTCATCGATGGTAGAGAACAAAAAATTGTTGCTTGGCCGTTTGCGATCGCTGGTTTAGCACTGGGAACTTTTGCTATTTTACCTTATTTTATTTTGCGAGAACCTAACCCAAAGTTTAGCGGTGAAAAAAATCTCTTTATTAAATTTAGTGACTCGCGCTTTGTTCATCTTATTTTAACTATAAGTTTGCTAGTTTTTATTTTTTGGGGTGCTATTTATGGAAATTGGTCAGACTTTTTTTATGAGTGGCAAAACAGAAGGTTTATTAATGTGATGAGTTTAGATTTATTGTGTCTTTGTTTGATTTTTCCTCTTATTATCAGGGATGATATGTTACGGAGAAATGTTGACAATAATACTTTATTTTGGGTAATTAGTTTGATTCCTTTCTTGGGAACTTTGGTTTATTTATGTTTTCGTCCTTCTTTACCTAAAAGTGAAACTAATTAATTAGTTTGGTGGATAAATCAATTAATTTTTCTTGATTTGTAGATAAAATTTTCATACTTTGCCCACCCTACAATATTTTATTCTGTAAAAGTAATGTTGATCAACAATGAAATATCTTAATAAGATTATAGAGGGTGATTGTTTGGAAAAATTACAGGAATTACCCGATAAAAGTATTGATTTAATTATTCTTGATCCTCCTTATTGGAAAGTTGTACAACAAAAATGGGATTATCAATGGCGTACTGAAGAAGATTATAAACAATGGTGTTTACAATGGCTGACTGAAATTGCTAGAGTTATTAAATTATCGGGTAGTTTATATTTATTTGGATACTTAAGAAACTTATTTTATTTGTATGAACCGATTATTAATTTGGGGTTTAATTTTCGACAACAAATTATTATTGATAAAGGAATGAAAGCCATTGGAGGACGTGCAACTAAAAATTATAAAATGTTCCCTAATGTGACAGAAAGTTTATTATTTTTTATCTATGATAGTCGCCCCTTTATTAAACAATTTCTTAAACGAAGACAAAAAGAATTAGGATTAACTGCACTAGAAATTAACAAAAGATTGGGTGTTAAATCTAATGGTGGGGGGATGTGGTCACTATATACAGGTAATAATATATTAGCTCAAATTCCCACTAGAGAAATGTGGAAAAAGTTACAAAAAATTCTAGAATTTAATTATCCTTATGAAGATATTTCAGCTATATTTAATATAGAAATGGGAGTAACCGATGTTTGGAATGATATCGATTTTTATGAAGAAAAAAGATTACATCCTACCCAAAAACCTGTTAAATTAATAGAGAGAATTATTAGAGCAAGTAGTCATGAAAATATGATAGTTTTAGATCCTTTTATGGGTTCAGGTTCAACTGCGATCGCTTGTTTAAATCTTGATCGTTATTATATTGGTATTGAAAAAGAAGATCAATATATTGAGAAAATAAATTCAAGAATAGAACAACATCAATTGAATATGATTCATAAGGAGCAACAAGGAATAAAGACTAAAGATGATCAAAAAAATAAAGATGGATATAATCAGCTTTCGTTGGACTTGCCTATTTAATTTATCAACTATTTTTTGATGTTTTTTACTCCCTTTTGCCTCCTGCCCCCTGCCTCTAATCATTAAGTATTTTCAGGCTTTTTAAAGCTGCTAGAGAGGAAGTAAATTAGTTCCTATTTGTAAACCCAAAATGAGAGCCGATTAAAGTCAATATAACAAACATTAATAATCCTAATTTATTATCTGACTCAGGAACTGAAGCCGTCACAAAAGCGTTATCTTGGATGTTTTCAATGGTGCTATTGCGACGAATAATTTCAGAAAGAGTAACAGTTTCCAGGGTCGGATCTAAGATATTTAGGTGAGTGATTTCGTTAAGATAGAAAAAGCGATCGCCGTCTCGACTGCGACTAAATTGATCAATCAAAATACGGCTAAAGGTTTCTCCTAATAAACCCCCATTAACTTTCTGTTCTGCTAAACCAGCAATCCAGAGATCCACCTCATTAACATTATTATAAACACTAGCAAGGGCATTAGCTAAATGCTCATCACCCCCAGTAATGTCCAAAAAGGTATTATAAAGGCTTAGTCCCAAGGCAACACGAACCGTATTAATATCAGGAATACCATGATCTCGACCCCGTTGCAGATTAAGAGAAGCTAGATCAAATCCTCCGGCCCCAGGTGGTCCAAAGAGGAAGTTACGCACATCACCGATTAAAAAAGTATCTACTTCCTGAGCTTTTTGAGAGGCTAAACCTTTTAATAAGGTATCGATACCATTTTGTTGTACTTCATCAGGGTTAAAGAAACTTTCTTGCAAGGATAAGGATGCAACAAGATTGTTATCATTATCAACCCTCTGTAGTTGAGAAGACAACATGGTATGACCAAAACGAAAGGCCGCCGTAGAGAATTCGTTGGCGATTCCTGCATTGATTGTGTCATCATAACCAGTGTAGTTTGCTAAGGCATTTTCTCCTAATACTATCGGTAACCATTCCTGATAAGTGATGACTTGCATCTGTGCGCCCACAATTTTACGGGCTGATTCAAAGATAAAATCGCCTTCGTCTTCTACATTATTATTCGTATCGGCCATCGCTGCATCGCGCTTGTCAACTAACGTAGTTTCTCCATTATTGAGACGGGTTTTAAGGTCATCAGCGAGACGATTATGTTCTCGCATAAATAGAATATGACTGGCCAAAAGTCCCACTTGTTCATTGGCCCGTACATCTCCTGAGACAAAGAACTCTTCATTGTTGGAATTTCCTCCCGTATCTTTGACTAACAACTTTTCCCCATTGTCTGCTGTTGTTGAACTCAGTTTTCCTGTACCATCATTAGTCCGAAGTTGGTTGATAATACTGACATCGGAACCATAAATATTAGAAGCATCGATATAGGCAGTAATTTCGTTAAACTGTTGACGAACCTCTAAATTACTGGAGGTATTGGTCTGTGAGCGATTAAAGCTAATTTCTGCCGTACCTGTATTAAATGGGTCAAAAAAGGAATCACCTTCTGGTACTGGAATGTTAAATGCTTCTGTGCCACTGGGACTTAAACTGAGATCATGGTCAAGAAACTGTCCCCATTGCCAAACCCAGTCGCTTACCCCTTCTGCATTAGGAATAAAACTAGATTGAGCAGAAACGGCGTTACTAATAGCACGAGGACTCCGTAAAATACTGGGATCTCCTCCTCTGGGGATAGAAAGGCCATCTTGATAGCCAACTTCTGAAAGACGAATTAGATCACTTCCGGCTGACCCATAGCTAGGATTATCCATATTATTACCATTGCCATCTATACTGCGAAATTCAAACGCATTAACAGGCAATAAAATCCCCATAGTAAGGGACGTGATACTGGTTAAAGTAATGGTAATTTTTTTATTCATAATTATTAAGCGTATTCAAAGCAAAAAATGTGTCAATGTAGTATTTCATGGTTAATTGTAATCTAACTAATCTTAGTAAACCCATATTTGGATTTTTAGATTAAATCTTTATTTAAAATTAATTTTTCTGAACAAATCTTAACCTTTAATGCAACTACTAAAAACTGTTCTCTATTGAACAGAATTAATAACTAATAACTGATAATTATCTAGTGTTGATCATGAATAATCCTAACCTGAAATTCATCTAAAGTTATCAGGGACTCTCCCTATCATTGATTTAGATTAGTAGTAGCCTCAGCAAGTTCGCTTATTAATACTGTAAATTTTTGACTTTTATTATGACCAGTGTACAAATTCCTGTAATTCCTGAACATAGTCTTGATCGTGACTGTACCACCCTTTCACGGCACGTATTACAACAACTTCAAAGTTTTTCACCCGAAGCGCAGGATCTCAGTGCGATTATGACTCGCATTGCCTTAGCTGGCAAACTGATCTCCCGTCGTCTCAGTCGGGCCGGTTTAATGGCAGATGTTTTAGGATTTACAGGAGAAACCAATGTGCAAGGAGAGTCTGTCAAAAAGATGGATGTCTATGCCAATGATGTTTTTATCTCTGTGTTTAAACAAAGTGGGTTAGTTTGTCGTTTGGCTTCTGAGGAGATGGAGAAACCCTATTATATTCCTGAAAATTGCCCGATTGGTCGTTATACATTGCTTTATGACCCTATTGACGGTTCATCCAATGTAGATATTAACTTAAATGTCGGGTCAATTTTTGCTATTCGTCAACAAAATGGGGAAGACTTGGACGGGGAAGGCAGTGATTTATTACAAGATGGAAGAGGACAACTGGCCGCAGGTTATATCGTTTATGGACCGTCTACTATGTTGGTCTATACTATGGGTCATGGGGTTCATTCTTTTATTCTTGACCCCAGTTTAGGAGAGTTTATTCTAGCGCAAGAAAATATAAAAATTCCCGATCACGGTCCGGTTTATAGTACCAACGAGGGGAACTTCTGGCAGTGGGATGAAGCTATTAGAGACTATACCCGTTATGTTCATCGTCATGAAGGGTATACGGCGCGCTATAGTGGCGCATTGGTGGGAGATATTCACCGTATTTTGATGCAGGGAGGGGTCTTTTTATACCCTGGAACCGTGAAAAAACCCGAAGGAAAATTACGTTTATTATATGAAACTGCCCCGTTAGCCTTTTTGATCGAACAAGCAGGAGGGAAAGCTAGTGATGGAGTTAAACCCATATTAGATGTTGTTCCCAATAAACTCCATGCTAGATCCCCTGTGGTGATCGGGTCTAAAGAAGATGTTAGTTTAGTTGAGTCTTTTATCCAAGATCATCAACGTCGGGCTAATAGTTAACTAATGCGATCATGGGCATAATCGTATTATGCCCCTAGAAAAATAATGCCTAAACATATTCTTGTGACGGGGCCGAGTCGTTCGGGTAAAAGCGAATGGGCCGAAACTTTGGCTCAAAAAGTTAATCAAACAGTGATTTATGTGGCCACGGCCCAAGAAAACCCGGATGATCCTGAGTGGCAACAGCGTATTGAAAAACACCGTCTCCGTCGTCCTTCTCATTGGCAAACTTTATCTGTTCCCCATGATCTCTCCATAACCATTGAACAGGCAAAACCCCCATGTTGTTTATTGGTTGATTCTTTGGGAACTTGGGTGGCTAATGAGTTGGAGCAAGATGAGGAGAGTTGGGACGCGATCGCCTCACAGTTATTAACCACTGTCCAAAAAGCATCGGTGGATATCATTTTTGTGGCTGAGGAAACTGGTTGGGGAGTGGTTCCGGCCTATCCTCTGGGGAGATTATTTCGCGATCGCTTGGGACATTTAACCCGTCAACTAGGAGCGATCGTAGATACAACTTATTTAGTAACAGGGGGTCATGTTCTCAATTTAAGTTTATTGGGAGAACCTTTAACTCAGGTTAAATATGAAGAATAAAGTGGGTAATTTAAGTGTTAATATTACTCCAAACTTCAGCTTTTTGAGGATAAATCATCAAAGGAAAACGATTGAAAAAATCAATCCCTAATAAACCTTCGACATAGGTAACAGCAGGTAGATCATATGCAACTAGAGAGAAGTTATTAATTTGATATACTAAACAACTAAAGGAAGATACTGTAATTTTAGGCACATTAATAACACCCTTTGCTGTAGTGATTTTTAAGGTATTTAAAGCTTGTTGGCAATTATATCCCAGAGACTGTAACAAACTTGAACGAATCACTGTATAACTTGATCCAGTATCCAGCAATAATTTAATTTTGCGAACTTTATTATTATTGCTACTGACTGCTGCATTAACTACTAAACAGTTACCAGAACGAGATAATCGATAAATTTTACCTCTTGTCATAACATTACAGCATAATCTTCCGGGATTGAACCTGTATATTCAATGGCTAAAGATGGCATTTGAGCATAATTGATTAAAGCTTGATCAATTATATCCCGTTTAGGAGAATGGGCAATTACCTGTCCTGCAATAACGTTAAAATCTTCATCAGACTCTGTATCTGCAATAATAACCCATTGATTAGGATAAATATGACGTATTTCTTCTATAGTCATGATTTTACTTGTTTTTTGTGAACTAATCATAATTCATTTTTGTTTCAAGCATGATTCTACTTTAAGTCTAGCTTAACCTAATCAGTAAATCAATTGATATGAGAAAATGGTAATGTAGAGAAGATAATACAATCGTGTTAGATAATTAGAGTGGATCAATAATAGATAATTTTCGCATTCAGATCAATGATTTATTAACATATAGTCCTAGTTTTCAACTTTATTAGACATCTCCAATAATTAAGAGAAATTTTTTATAAATCTTATTAAGATGCTGTTAGACTAGCTTATAAAAAGACAAGACTTTCTTCTAATACTTTTCCTCTTCAACCTTTGGCTAATTTAGAGAAGGTTTTAGATGAAAATTGGTTGCCTATTTAGTATAAAATTAGCCTCGTCTAACATGATTATG
>JBFRWO010000020.1:0-8554 GCA_051439625.1 Crocosphaera sp.
GCATTATTGCTACTAAAGGTAACATCATCAACAATGGGACTACTACCATTTTTGTTGTAAATAGCTCCCCCATTTCTGGTAGCTGTATTATTAGCAAAAATTACATCCTTGAAAGTGGGTTTAGCACCTGTATTATTGTAAATTGCCCCACCATCCAATGTTGCCGAGTTGTTACTAAAAATAGTATTGGTGATTATAGGAGCAGCACCTACAACAAGGTATAGTCCCCCACCACTGGTTCCATTATTATTCTCGAAAATTAGATTATTGAGGGTGGGGCTACCATCAGCGATGGTCATTCCCCCACCTGCACTATTAGCACCTGTTCCGTTAGCATTACCATTAGAAATAGCAAACCCATCTAAAATGGCAGTATTAGTGACAAAATTAGCAGTAACGACATGATAGGAATTATCTGCAATAGAATTTTGCGCCCCGATATCCCCACTTAATACCGTCGCATTAGCTGCAATATTCCGCTCAGAAAGAGTGGTTTCCGTTCCTGCAAACCCACCATAGAGTTCAACATAATTTTTGAGGGTAAAGGTTGCATTTCTGTCTGTTCCATCTGTGGGTTTATAAGTCCCTCCAGCAACCCAAATTTGATCCCCACTGCGGGATGCTGCTAAAGCATCTTGTAGATCGGTAAACGCATTACTCCAAGATGTCCCATTATTATCCCCTAAAGCAGTTGCTTGGACATAAAGAATGCGAGAAGCAGCAGGAGTGGGTGCAGGAGACAGTTCTGACCCTTCATACGCTCCTAACTCGACGTTTGCTCCGAGAACACGGGAATTACCGGATAAATCTATGGGAATGGGTTCTGTGGTATTACCATCCCCATCTAAGTCTTGATCGTCGGAGGGTAATAAGGTTTGATTCCCTGCATTTAAAGCAGGAGAACCAGATTTTAAGCGTAAATCATCACCTTTCGCATTAACAAATAAGGGGTTAGCATCTGTCCCATTAAACTCACCATTTTGGACAATAGTGCTACTGACATTAATGGTTCCCCCATCATTTAAAATCTGTGTCCCAGTATCGCTACTATCTTGGTTATTCCAAACAATACTATTCCGCAGGGTGGTGGTACTAGATAAGTTGAAAACTCCTCCACCTTCAACGGCTGAGTTATTGCTTAGGGTACTATTAGTGAGGGTACTATTACTAAAGTCATTGAAAATAGCCCCTCCCTCTCCTGTATTAGCTGAATTTCTACTGAAAACAGCATTGACAAAATCAGGATTACTGCTGCTGGTGTTATAAATTGCACCACCATCATTGACAGCAGCATTGAGACGAAAGGTACCATTAGTAATCTCAGGACTACTGAAATCATTATAAATAGCAGCCCCTCGCGTTGCCGTATTATATTCAAATAAGACATTAGTGAGAATGGGATCGCTATTATTTTCGTTATATAATGCCCCACCATTAATAGCATTATTCTCACTGAAAGTAATATTATTTAGAGTGGGACTTCCTGCCGAAACATAGACTCCACCACCGTTTCCGAGACTTCCTGCTCCGTCTGCATTACCCCCAGTAATAGTAAACCCATCCAGGATAGCACTGGTGTTTAAGGGACTAGCAATAGAACCAACAGCACTAACAACATGATAGGAATTATCTGCAATCCCTGCACTACCAATTTCACCGCTTAAAATGGTGACATTATTGTTAATATTTCGTTGATTTAAGCCGGTTTCTGTACCTGCAAAACCTCCATAAATTGCTACATCATTTTTCAGGGAAAAGGTGGTATTGCGATCGAGTCCTGTGGTTGGGGTATAAGTCCCCGCAGCAACCCAAATTTGATCCCCTGCTTGTGCAGCAGCGATCGCACTTTGTAAGGTACCAAACGCATTATTCCATGAGGAACCATTGCCAGTCGAACCAGATTTTACGTAAATAATAGCCATGAAAATCTCTTTGGGATAAAGTCGTTAGTGACAAATAAAACAAATTACTTTTGGTTAGGAAACAACGAATCTTTTAATAAATTCCATTATTAAAAGAAAAAATCTAGGTCATTGATGATGCAACAAACACTGACTTGTAAGTGTTTACCTCTATACAACAACTACTAAAAATTACTTAGCTATACTTAGTATCTTTTATGTATTTGAAAAAATCTTCTCTATATATACTGAAAATTACTGATCTTTAATATCGAAACTTAAGTATTGTTACGTATAACTAATATATTGCCTCTTCAAATAACTAATATCTTGCACCAGCACAGCAAAACTTAACCAAAAACAATATAAAATCAATTATTAAACAGTTATCATCAAAATAAAATTTTTTATCGTTCCTTTTTTCCTTTTTACTACCTCAAACTATATCGCTATAATAGTCACTATTTTTTCTTATTCATCATTATTTTTTCCTCTTAAATTTCAGAAATAATTCCTTAAAAAATCACCCAATCTCGTAAATATACGGTAAGACATTGCAGGTTAAACTAATCTTAATCTGAAAGATGGTCATGTCATTTATCATTTAACATTTATCATTTAACATTCGTTTGGAAGTAGGCTTGAAACCTCTCCCAAACTTCTTTCTCCGTTTAGGGAGAGGCTTGAAACAAAAATGAAAGACGAAAGATGTTCAATGTTTGGTAAAACTTAGGTTGACAAATATCTAAAAATAGGGTGAGAAAAACAAAAATAGGTTGGGAGCATCCCATTTTTGCAAAAAACTTATTCTTGGAGTTTGACGGGGAGATGGGGAGATGGGGAGACGGGGGGAAATTTATCAGATCAACTATTATAAATAAAGGACGATTTGCAACTTTGGGATGCTCCCAATAGGTTCAAAATTGAATGGAAAAAATAAAAAATAATTCTTTCAAAAATTACTCATCATCTTTTAATTAACTTTTGAAACTTGTCCGAGTACTATAGTGACACTTGGAAAAACTGACCATAGAAAATCTACTGAGCAAAATTAACTGATAGAATGTGAACAATAAATTATGACTTTGAGTAAAAAATTCCATGAAATCACTATCACTTATGCTATTCTTAATCTTAGGGATTTCTCCTATTTCTATAGTTCAAGCACAAGATCCACCTGCCGAAACCTATCAACCCGGTTATTGGCAACCTGTAGCTAGATTTGATACCAAAAGAATTGTAGAAGTTAATATTATTAATAACACAGATATTCCCATAGAATATGACTTAACCGATCTCGAAGCAATGAACCCTCAAAAGTTAGAACCAAAACAAACTGGAAATTTAAAAGGGTTCGGTAGTTCTGCTAATATTGTTATTTATCCCTTGGTTAATGATACCAGTGAATTTAATCTACGTTACACAGTAGAAATGGATGAAGATAATAATATTGTCAATGTTTCAGTCATCAAAGATAAGCCCAGTTTTTTAGGACATCGTTCCGTTAATTTACAACGAACCGGTGCAGTTTACCTATACTAAATATATTAGTTTTTCTTTTTGATGCGGACGGAGAGACTCGAACTCTCACGCCAAAGACACTAGAACCTAAATCTAGCGCGTCTACCAATTCCGCCACGTCCGCATTTTGTTATCCGACTTACTATCATAACATATTTGTTTGTGAGTTTCAAGATATTTTTTTGCTTTTTCCTTTGGTCTTTGATCTTGATTGACGAGAACGGGTCACAGTTGGTTTAGGGGGTTCCGTTGACATTTGGTCGGCATAAATAGGAACCGTAAAATGAAATTGACTACCATGATCTTTCCCTTGAGACTCTGCCCAAATTTTTCCACCCCAACCTCGAACAATTTGACGACAGATAGCCAACCCTAAACCAGTTCCCCCTGTACTGCGACGTAATGCCCCTTCTTCCTGGTAAAAACGGTCAAAGACAGTTTCTAAGCGTTTCGGTTCAATTCCTCGCCCTGTATCGCTTACAGTGACCTCTAAATGGTAAGGACTATTACAACTGACTTCTATGGTAATTTTGCCTTCTGTGCTGGTAAATTTACAAGCATTATCCAATAACTTGGCCAAAACTTCTACTAACCACTCCCCATCAGCTTTAACTAACGGTAATTCATCCTTGACCCTATTTTCAATTTTAGGTAATGGTGTTTCTCGGTGACGGGCCCGTACATTACTTAAGGACAAATCCACACATTCGTGTAAATCTAAGGGTTCAATGTTCCATTCCACTCGCCCACTTTCCAACTGGGAGAGTGTTAAGAAATCTTGCACCAGTTTTCGCATTCTTTCTGCATCTTGTAAGGCCGTATTGAGCATCACTTGACGCAACTCCGGGGACATATCTGGTTCAGAAGCTAAACTTTCTAAACAGACTTGAATGGTGGATAAAGGAGTTCTTAACTCGTGGCCAGTAATCGCAACTAAATTAGAACGAGTGCGATCGAGAGCTTCTAATTGTTCATTGAGATCCTGAAGATTAGCATAGGCTTCCGCTTGAATTAAAGCTACCCCAATTTGCGTGGCGATCGCATTAACTAAACCTACATCTTCCTCCTTCCAAGTCACCGGTTTAGGCCCACAATGATGTAATTCCAACATCCCTAAGAGTCGTCCTCGATAAAAAATCGGCACTAACATCCAGGATAAAATGGAACAACTATTGACTAATATTTGTAAAGATTTTCCTGATAATTTTCCTTCCTCTTCCTCACTGCTTAAACGAGGATCATGGATAGCGTTATCAATAGTTAAAGCATCTCGTAATTCAACCACCTCTTGGAATAGAGGATTATGTTTGAGAGGCCAAGTCTGCCCTTTAATCGAAGCAATTCCTTGATTAAGAAATTCGTGTTCAATAGTCGCTGTGGTGTCTGTTTCCTTGCAACGATAAACTAAACAACGACAGACTCCCAAACCTTCCCCTAACTTTTGTACCGCAATTTGCAAAATTTCTTCGGGGTCGAGGGATAAACGAATAGCAGTGGTAACCGAGTTAATTAAACGTTCTTTGTGTTCCTTGTCCCCTAAAGAACGATTCGCTTTGATTAGCTTATACTGGCCTGCTTGAAGATAAGTCACTAATCGTTGTACAAAGGGGTCAGGATTATTGCTTGTAACATCCCAAGTGGTGTTATCAATATTGTTAGGTTGGGCAACGGTTTGAGTTAGGATATCAGAGGGTAAATATTGTTGACGGGCAAATTCTGCCTTTTCTTGTAACTCCGGACGATATTCAACAATGGTGTTTAAAAGGATATGGGCAGCTTGTTGTGTTACTTGACGGTCAAAAGTCCAGATACCCTCAAAACGACGATTATTATCAATCGCTTCTGTCATCCCTTGACTTTTGGAGATCCTTTTTTCTTGACAAATTAAACAACTGGCATAACTTTCTCCTAGAACAACTAAATGCCATTCTTTGGTTAAGGTATCGTCAGGGTCAAAAGCAATAGTTTCATAGTCTAGGGAACAGTTTTTAAACTCAGTTTCAGGGGCAGCTAATACATAAACTTGATCGCTTTTTTGGGCGATCCGTCGATATCGCTGAGCCTCTTGACGATAAAACCGTTCTTTTTGAAAACTAGCGATAACCAACGGCTCTTCTAATCCTGCTAATACCTGATCTTCCATAGCATGAGATAAAGCCGTTAAGGAAGCCTTAAAATACATTTGAGGCCGCCATTGAGGAAAAATTTGCAGTAGTCGTGTTAAAACCGATTTTGATTTGCTCATCAATGATTAGGTCCAGGGTATCCTAGCAAAATCCGACTCTTCTTGTCATTCTATCTTAAATGGAGTTAGAGGATTTACCAACCGCTAGGGATAAAACTTAGCCCAATTTACCACTACAATATCAACTTATTTAGTCTCAGTTGATGAAAATGGCAGAGCCTTACTTTTTCTTAACAATTCTTAACCAATAAGCATTAAGTAGAGGGTTTTATCTGGGAAATTTAACAATTTAAGAACGATTTTAGAAAACACGCTTATAATCGGTACAGGATTCATTATGATCTGAACATACTTCTTAGTTAACCTTTACATTTAGTTATCATTTGTTGCAATGCCTCGAATACTCGTAATTGAAGATGATGATGCCATCAGAGATCTGATTGCCACCAATCTAGAGATGGCCGGTTATGACATCAAGCAAGCACCAGACGGCATTAAAGGACAGGCGTTAGCCGTTCAATTACAGCCCGATTTAATCATGCTTGATTTAATGTTGCCCAAAGTGGACGGTTTTACCGTTTGCCAAAGACTTCGCCGGGATGAGCGTACTGCGGATATTCCCGTGTTGATGTTATCAGCTTTGGGTCAAACCCAAGATAAAGTAGAAGGATTTAATGCCGGGGCCGATGATTATTTGACCAAACCCTTTGAGTTAGCAGAAATGCTGGCTAGGGTACGGGCTTTATTAAGACGAACCGATCGCATTCCCCAAGCAGCTAAACATTCAGAAATACTAAATTATGGTCCATTGACCTTAATTCCTGAGCGTTTTGAAGCTATCTGGTTTGAAGATACGGTTAAGTTAACTCACCTAGAATTTGAGTTACTACACTGCTTATTACAACGTCACGGTCAAACTGTTTCTCCCAGCGAAATTCTTAAGGAAGTGTGGGGATATGATCCTGATGACGATATTGAGACTATTCGTGTCCATATTCGTCATTTACGGACAAAACTCGAGCCAGACCCCAGACATCCTTGCTATATCAAAACCGTTTACGGAGCAGGTTACTGTTTAGAGTTACCAAGTTCTGAACAGATGCCTTTATCCACCGATGCGGCAGTAGTGTAAATGGTTCCGAAACATAGGGATTTATTCGTGACACAATCCCTGATTGATGTGGAAGTGGGGGGACATCTCAAACATCGGTTCACTTGAAAAAAGTGAACAATGCAGTAAGATGATAAGTCCGAGGAATCATATTTTCCCTTTATGTCGCCCCCCATTCAACTTCTTTCCCCTGAGATTGTTAATTTAATCGCAGCCGGAGAAGTGATTGACTCCTTAGCTGCTGTGGTTCGTGAATTGGTTGAAAATGCCATTGACGCACAAGCTACCCGTTTAACCATTTCAGTGTTCCCTGAACTTTGGCAAGTGATGGTGACTGATAATGGGAGGGGAATGTCACTGGAGAATTTACGTCATTGCGCTCAGGCACATCATACCAGCAAAATTTTTGATTTAGATGATCTCTGGAAAATTACCAGTTTAGGGTTTCGCGGAGAAGCTTTATTTAGTATTGCTCAAGTCGGTCAGTTGAGCATTCAAAGTCGTGGTGCTACGGATAATAGTAACGGATGGTTGGTTGAGTATAATCAGCAAGGGGAAGTTATCCAAGAATCAACCGCACCAATGGCACCAGGAACCATTGTGACAGCTTCTAACCTTTTTGGTTCTATTCCTGTCCGTCGTCAAGGCCTACCCACCTTCTCGCAGCAATTAAAGGCGATACAAGGAATAATTGAGAATCTAGCCCTCTGTCATCCCCAAATTACTTGGCAAGTTCACCACAATCATAAACCTTGGTTGAGTATCAGTACGGGAAAAACTTCACAACACATCTTACCTCAATTATTGAAGCGAGTCCATTTTCATGATTTACAGTTTCTCTGTGACACTGTAGTAACTCCTAAGCATGAAGAGGCTAAGATAGAGATGGTTTTGGGATTACCCGATCGCACCTCACGGGGTCGTTTAGACTGGTTAAAAATAGCAGTTAATGGCCGTGTAGTGCGATCGCCTCAATTAGAACAAACTATATTGGCGGCATTGAGTCGAACTTTACCCAAAGGACGTTTTCCTGTTGCCTTTTGCCACCTTATTATACCACCGTCAGAAATTGATTGGAATCGTCATCCGGCTAAAACAGAAATTTATTTACAATCTTTGGAATTTTGGCAAGAAAAAGTTGCAGAAGTCATAGAAAAGGCTTTGAAATTATCTCCTATAACTATTACAACAGGAGAGCAAAATCAGCGTGTTAAAAAGTTGTTAAAAGCGTCAGAAAATAAGGGAACTTATCAAGTTAGTCCTTCAACTTCTACTGAGTTAGAATTAATGAAATTACGAGCAGTAGGACAAGTAAATAAAACTTATATTGTAGCAGAACATTCTCAAGGTTTATGGTTAGTAGAACAACATATTGCCCACGAAAGAATCTTATATGAACAGTTACAAGATGAATGGCAATTAATTCCTGTACAACAAGCCATTATTTTAACCCAATTATCTCTTAAACAAGTGGAACAATTAGAAAGAATTGGTTTAGAAATTGAACCCTTTGGGGACAATGCTTGGGCAGTGCGGAATGTTCCTAGATTATTAGAAAATCGAGAAGATTGTTCAGATGCTTTGATAGAATTAAGTCTAGGAGGAGACTTAGAAAGCGCACAGGTAGCCGTTGCTTGTCGCAGTGCCATTCGTAACGGTATGCTATTAGAATTAGCCCAAATGCAAGACCTTTTAGATAATTGGAAAAAAACCCGTAATCCTCGGACTTGTCCCCACGGAAGACCTATCTATTTATCCTTAGAAGAGTCCTCTTTGTCTCGCTTTTTTCGTCGTCATTGGGTTATTGGCAAAAGTCATGGAATCTAAGTTTTATTG
>JBFRWO010000021.1:0-5090 GCA_051439625.1 Crocosphaera sp.
GCCATATAATTGTTCACTAATAGTTTTTCTATCAATGGCTAAACTAAATGCTTCTCTGACTTTTTTATCCGCCAAAAAAGGATGAGGATTATCAATATTTGCTCTTTCCCCTTCTGCTGTAGCTTTATTAGGATCAGAAAAATTTAATAAAATACGCTCGCTTAATGTACCTAAAAGTGAAACAGTTTTTCCTTTTCCTCCTGTTTCTAATTGTTTTAAAACAGGGGCTTCTATTTGTAGATTAAAAGCGTAGTCTGCATCCCCTGTTTGTAACACAGCACGAGCAGCAGAAGTTGCGTCACCTCCTCCTTTTAATTCAATGCGTTTAAAGCCTAATTCATCAGCATTTCTAAAGTGAGTATTGGGTTCAAAAACAACAACATCCCCAGGCTTAAATTCAACAACTTTATAGGGTCCAGTACCAATTGGTAATAAATTTGCAGGTGCTTCCCTAACATTTTCTCCATTATATTCTTCGTAAACATGGCGAGGTAAAATAATTCCTGATGCACCAATAAAAAAGCGATTCCAAGCAGGATTTACTGTTTTAAAAGTAATTTTAACTGTGTAGTCATCAATAGCTTCAACTTTGTCAATAATTTCGTAATCTCCTGCGCTGGTTGCCCCAACTTCAGGATTACTTAAAAACTCATAAGTAAAAATAACATCTGCTGCTGTAAAAGGTGTCCCATCTGACCATTTTATATCCTGTTTTAACTTCCAAGTTACTGACTTGCCATCCGCAGCAATTCCTCCATTTTCACGGGAAGGAATTTCAGCAGCTAAAAAGGTAATTAGTTTCCCATTTTTGTCATAACTAGCTAATGGTTCTAAGGTGATTCTACTCGCTTCTAAATCTTTTGATCCTGTAGATAAATGAGGATTTAAAATAGTTGGTGCTTGCCAATATAGTAATCTTAAGGTATCACTATCATTTGAAGAACTGGTAGTATTATTTTCTTGAGAATTACACGCTGTTAATATAACAGATGTTCCTAAAAATAAAGACAATAACCAACGATAAGAACCATCATAAAATAATTTTTTAAACACAGATATAAAACTTCCTTAGAAAATTGGGGTCAGGCTAAATTGTAACAGATTATTGCTCATTGCTAGAAATCACTGAAGTCTAAGGGAAAAAGTTAAGTAACTCAACAAAATACTACTTAAGTAGATGGTTATCAAAGAAAGGTGGGAAGACTAATAAAAAGCCTATAGGGTTTCTTGGACTTATGAAGTACACTCCACCTTCCTCTAGAAACTTTCTTTGCACAGTCTCTACAAAAAACTATGTACATCACGAGTATGAGAAGTTCTATATAAACTTTAGCCAAAAATTACCAGCTTTGATTCGCTTAATTATGCCAACTTACTAATTATCCGAAAATATTGCTAAAAAATGTAAATTTTACTGATCAATAATTCCTCAAACTATTCCATCATGAAACCTTTTATTTCTCGTCTTTTGATTCTTTCTATTTGCCTCACCCCTGTTGTTTTAAACACTACATCCCAACCCAGTTGGGGAGAAAGTGAAAGTGTTGAAACTACTATACAACAATTGACACAAGAGGCAAAAACCCAAACCAAACAAGGTCAATCTCAACAGGCGATCGAAACTTGGCAGAAAATTCTCGATCTTGCTGAACAACATGATAAACAAAGCCTACAAGCTTTTGCTTTAGTGGGTTTGGGCTTAAATTATCATGAACTACAACAACCCACTACTGCTTTAGAATACTATCAAGAAGCTTTACCCATCGCTCAACAAAGTGGCAATCGCCGTCTGTTAGGGGCTACTCTTAATAATATGGGAGCTTCCTATCAAAGTTTAGGACAACATCAAGAAGCCTTAACTTATTATGAACGAGCCTTGCCCATTACCCAAAAAGTAGATAAACCAGCAGATATCGCCAAAACATTGAATAATATTGGAGAAATAAACAGTTTGATGGGTAACAAGGATAAAGCTATACATTACTACCAAGAAGCTTTATATATAGCTCAAAGGGGAGGAGACGCTCTCCTAGAACAAAAAATCCTTAACAACATCGCTAAAATAAATTCTCCATCTCCTTGAAACTCCCAAAGTTAAACGCTGTGGCGTTATAACGGGGATCTTCAGATTGATATTTTCAAGATAATGTAAAGATATGTTGCAATGTTACAAAGAGTTTTGTTAAGATTGTATTCAAGCACTTGACTTAATTGCACTTACCGAATAAGTAGGCATATTACTATGGATAACCAAGAATCTAAATTAGGCTTTACCGCATTTGCTGAAAACTGGAACGGTCGTTTAGCCATGCTTGGCTTTGTTATCGGTATCGCTACCGAATACATGACTGGACAAGGTATCCTATCTCAGTTAGGATTAATGTAAGCGAACAATTGAGAATAATTCTCAAACTAGACATCTCAAAACAGCGTAGTTAAAAACAGGTACATTACTATGGATAACCAAGAATCTAAATTAGGCTTTACCGCATTTGCTGAAAACTGGAACGGTCGTTTAGCCATGCTTGGCTTTGTAATCGGTATCGCTACCGAATACTTCACCGGACAAGGTATCCTATCTCAGTTAGGCTTAATGTAAGGCTTTACTAAAGTCTGGGAAGCCATAGGATTAAGAATCCTTCTCATCTAAATTCCCACTGTTCAACGCCTTGGTGTTATAACAGGGGTCTTGAAATTAACACTTTCAAGAAAATGTAAAAATATCTTGCAAAGTTTCACTAAGTTTTGTTAAGATAGTAATCAAGAACTTGACTTAATTGAATTTACCGAACACACGAGGTATATCACTATGGATAATCAAGAATCTAAACTTGGCTTCACCGCATTTGCTGAAAACTGGAACGGTCGTTTAGCCATGCTCGGATTTGTAATCGGTGTAGCTACCGAATACTTCACCGGACAAGGTATTCTCTCTCAATTAGGCTTAATGTAAGGATTTACTAAAGTCTGGAAAAGGAAGGCATCGGATCAATAATCCTTTGGTCTTCCCTTCTAACAGTATCGATTATTTGTAATATCAATTATAACCTCCGAACTCTAAACTGAGCTTTCGGAGGTTAAACTTTTGTTAACTGTACAATAATTTGCTTTTTATCTGAATTCTTGTGTTCAGATAATCTTTCTTTTGTCAAGAGCAGCACTTTACAAAGTTTACACGAGTTAGTACATAAGCTCAAAAAATATTCAAAAATAAGGTTTAAGCTGTAAAAACTTTTTTTGATTGTGATCCGTTTTTAGTTCGAGTTCCGTATTAATTACAGAACTAATACAAAGGATATCAATCATGACAACTCAAGCTATTTCTACAATCTTAGAGAGCGCGATCGCAACTTCTCAAGAGTTATTAACCCAATATTCTTTAAACGACGAACTTTTAGGAGATTTAACCACTGCTTTCGGTTCTGAATATGATAATGATGTAGCAACAAACTTAGTTACAAAATGGCAAACAGGCAACTTTGATAGTTTTCCTGAAATTGAAGTTCGCTCCTCGGCTGAAATAAACGGTTCTAATGGTGCTTATTCGGCTGATACTAACAGAATTTATATTTCAGAAGAATTCTTACTAACTAATGCTAATAATATTCAAGCCATTTCTGATTTAGTTATCGAAGAATACGGACATTATATAGATGCTCGCATTAATACTGTGGATGCTGCCGGTGATGAAGGGGATATTTTCTCTCGTTTAGTTCGAGGTGAATCTTTTTCTGAGGGAGAATTACAACAGTTAAAAGCAGAAAACGATCAGGTTATTGTCAATATTGATGGTCAAGAAATTGAGATCGAACAGCAAACTAACTCTGAAGGAAATAATGACATTATTACCATAAATGGTCGTCAAGGTAATGATTTTCTACATGGCGACGTGGGGTCAGGTACTTCAAGCAACTGGCAAACACTTAATGGTAGTGGTAGCACTCTAAATCAATTGGCATTTGGTGATTTTAATGGTGATGGAAAAACGGATATTTTTCGACCCGATGGGAGTAAATGGAACATTTCGTATGGCGGTACTACTAGCTGGCAAACACTTAATGGCAGTGGTAGCACTCTAAATCAATTGGCATTTGGTGATTTTAATGGTGATGGAAAAACGGATGTTTTTCTACCTACCGGCTCATCATGGCAAGTTTCTTATGGCGGGACTACTAGTTGGCAAACACTCAACAGTAATAGTAGCACTCTAAATCAATTAGCATTTGGGGATTTTAACGGTGATGGAGAAACGGATGTTTTTCGCGCTACTGGCTCATCATGGGAAGTTTCTTATGGTGGTACGGGTTCGTGGCAAACACTCAACAGTAATAGTGCCGGTCTAAATGAATTGGCATTTGGTGATTTTAATGGTGATGGAGAAACGGATGTTTTTCGCGCTACTGGCTCATCATGGGAAGTTGCTTATAACGGTCAGGGTTCGTGGCAAACCATTGCTAACAGTGGTCGCACTCTAAATCAATTGGCATTTGGTGATTTTAACGGTGATGGAAATACTGATATTTTTCGACCTACTGGCTCATCATGGCAAGTTTCTTATGCCGTAGAAAAGCCTAGTAACGATGAGATTAATGGTTTTGACGGCAATGACACTCTTATTGGTGGGGATGGCAACGATACCCTAAATGGTGATACTGGTAATGATAGTCTACTTGGAGGCAATAACAATGATCACCTAAATGGTGGGGATGGCAACGATACTCTCAGAGGCGAAAACGGCGAAGATACTCTAAATGGTGGTGCTGGCGATGATTCTCTCAGAGGGGGGAATGGCAACGATACCCTAAATGGTGATACTGGTAATGATATACTACTCGGACGCAATAACAACGATCGCCTGAATGGTGGGGATGGCAACGATACCCTAAATGGTGAAAGCGGCGAAGATACCCTAAATGGTGGGGATGGGGACGATTCTCTTATTGGTGGGAATGGGAACGATACTCTCAGAGGGGGGAATGGCGACGATAGCTTATTTGGAGGAGATGGGGACGATCTCCTCGATGGTGGTTTCAACACCGATAGTCTTGATGGGGGATTGGGGAACGATACAGTTACCTATGATTTTTTCA
>JBFRWO010000022.1:0-7590 GCA_051439625.1 Crocosphaera sp.
AGAGCATCAAACCCGTACAGTGCTTTACCAGAAGCAGCTTGTACAAACTGAGCAAATACAGGCTCAATTAAGATTTGTTTTTCAGGGGTTCCAAAAGCTACCACAACGTCGTTATGAACGTATAAACCGAGAGTGTGGAAACCGAGGAAGAGAGACACCCAACTTAAGTGGGAAATAATCGCCTCTTTGTGTTCTAGCATCCGTGCTAAAACATTATCTTTATTCGCTTCGGGATCATAGTCACGAACGAAGAAGATAGCACCGTGAGCAAAAGCACCGACCATCAAGAACCCAGCAATGTACTGGTGATGGGTGTAGAGTGCAGCTTGGGTGGTGTAGTCCTTAGCAATGAAAGCGTAGGAAGGTAAAGAATACATATGCTGTGCCACCAAGGAAGTAATAACCCCTAAAGAAGCCAACGCTAAACCGAGTTGGAAGTGTAAAGAGTTATTAATGGTGTCATAAAGACCCTTGTGACCAGCACCAATAGCTCCACCAAAAGGAGTACCTTCGGGGGGAGTATGAGTATTAAGAATCTCCTTAATGCTGTGACCAATACCCCAGTTGGTGCGGTACATATGACCAGCGATGATGAAGATTACAGCGATCGCCAAATGGTGATGGGCAATATCAGTCAGCCATAACGCTTCAGTTTGGGGATGGAAACCACCCAAAAAGGTTAAAATTGCAGTTCCCGCGCCTTCTGCGGTTCCGAACACATGACTAGCGGTGTCGGGGTTTTCTGCGTACACACCCCAGTTACCGGTGAAGAAGGGTAATAACCCAGCCGGATGAGGGGGAGTAAACAAGAAGTTATCCCAACCAACGTGCTGTCCGCGAGCTTCGGGAATCGCAACGTGAACTAAGTGACCAGTCCAAGCTAAGGAGCTAACCCCAAATAAACCAGCTAAGTGGTGGTTTAAACGGGACTCAGCATTTTTAAACCAAGCCAAGTTAGGACGGAACTTAGGTTGTAGGTGTAACCAACCGGCGAATAAGAACAGGGCGGATAAAATCAAGAGGAAAATGGACCCTTGATAAAGATCGCCATTTGTTGTCATGCCGATGGTGTAGAACCAGTGGTACACCCCAGAATAAGCGACGTTTACGGGATAAGAAGCACCTGCTTGGGTAAAGGCATCGATCGCCCCTTGACCAAAGTGAGGGTCCTGAATCGCATGGGCGATGGGACGAATGTTGAGGGGATCAGTAATCCACTGCTCGAAGTTACCTTGCCAGGCCACATGGAAGAGGGTGCCGGAGGTCCACAGGAAGATGATGGCGATATGACCAAAGTGGGAGGCAAAAATCTTCTGATATAGATTTTCCTCGGTCATCCCATCATGGGTTTCAAAATCGTGGGCCGTGGCGATCCCGTACCAGATCCGACGAGTAGTGGGATCTTGGGCGAGGTCCTGGCTAAATTTTGGAAATTTAGTTGCCATAGCTTTTTAGGAAATTCTCCTCTCTAAAACAATGAGACTAACTGCTCATTTTTTAATCTGATTTGCGTTTGTCGCGAACGACAGAGGGGAAAAACAGTGTTCATG
Source organism: Crocosphaera sp. (assembly GCA_051439625.1). GTDB lineage: Bacteria > Cyanobacteriota > Cyanobacteriia > Cyanobacteriales > Microcystaceae > Crocosphaera. The sequence goes on from JBFRWO010000022.1 coordinate 1,551, forward strand.
CCCTCTTTAACTTTCAAAGGTTAGGTTCAAGGAACCAGAGCAAAAAATGCTTTGGTATCCTTTTACCATAGATTAGCCAATTGAAAGGCTTCTTGCCAGGAAGAATGCCCAGGTGGTCACAATTCCCCCTAACAGGTAGTGAGCGACACCTACTGCCCGACCTTGGATAATACTCAAAGCGCGGGGTTGAATAGAAGGTGCAACGTTCAACTTGTTATGAGCCCAAACAATAGACTCAATCAGTTCTTGCCAGTAGCCACGTCCGCTAAAGAGGAACATCAAACTAAAGGCGAAGACAAAGTGTCCTGCTAAGAACATGATGCCATAGGCTGATAATGCAGAACCGTAGGAATTAATCACGTTAGCAGACTGGGCCCAGAGGAAGTCTCTTAACCAACCGTTGATGGTAATAGCACTTTGGGCAAAATTTCCGCCTGTAATATGGCTGACGGCACCATCAGGAGAGACACTTCCCCAGACATCTGATTGCATTTTCCAACTAAAGTGGAAGATGACAATGGATAAGGAGTTGTACATCCAGAATAATCCGAGGAATACATGATCCCAACCGGAAACTTGGCAAGTACCGCCCCGTCCTGGACCATCACAGGGGAAACGGAATCCTAATTCGCTCTTATCGGGAATCAGGCGAGAACTACGAGCGTAGAGAACTCCTTTGAGAAGAATTAAGGCAGTTACATGGATGGTGAAAGCATGGATATGGTGAACCATGAAATCAGCCGTTCCAAGGGTAATGGGCATAATTGCCACTTTCCCAGCTACGGCTATGGTGTCTCCACCAAAAACATAACTAGCTGTGCCTAACGCATTGGGAGCGGTTGCACCTGGGGCGAGAGTATGAAGATTTTGTACCCACTGAGCTAAAACAGGTTGTAACTGAATAGCTTGGTCTGAGAACATATCTTGGGGACGACCTAAGGCCCGCATGGTGTCATTGTGGATGTAAAGACCGAAGCTATGGAAACCAAGGAAAATACAAACCCAGTTGAGATGGGAGATAATGGCATCTCTTGAACGAAGCATGCGATCAAGGACATTATTAACATTCTTGGCAGGATCGTAATCTCGCACCATGAAGATAGCCGCATGAGCCCCAGCACCAACGATTAAGAATCCACCAATCCAAATATGATGAGTAAATAAGGATAACTGGGTTCCGTAGTCTATGGCCTGATAGGGATAGGGTGGCATGGCATACATATGGTGAGCCACAATGATGGTTAAAGACCCGAGCAACGCTAAGTTAACAGCTAACTGAGCGTGCCAAGAAGTGGTCAAGATTTCATATAATCCTTTGTGACCTTCTCCCCCGAATAAAACGGGGTCTCCTTTGTGACCTTCTAGAATTTCTTTCATGCTGTGGCCAATACCCCAGTTGGTACGGTACATATGACCAGCAATAATGAACAGAACTGCGATCGCCAAGTGATGGTGTGCTGTATCAGAGAGCCACAAACCACCGGTTACGGGGTTTAATCCACCTTTGAAGGTTAAGAAGTCTGAATAGACTCCCCAGTTCAAGGTGAAGAAGGGGGTTAACCCTTGGGCAAAACTGGGATACAACTCAGCCATTTTACTGGCATCGAGAAATTCATGGGGTAAAGGAATGTCTTGAGGCGCAACCCCAGCATCCAACAGTTTGTTTACTGGCAAGGAAACATGGATTTGGTGACCTGCCCAAGAAAGGGAGCCTAATCCTAATAATCCTGCTAGGTGATGGTTCATCATGGATTCCACGTTCTGGAACCACTCCAACTTAGGAGCTTTCTTGTGATAATGGAACCATCCAGCAAACAACATTAAACCAGCCATTACTAAGCCACCGATAGCGGTGCAGTATAACTGGTAACTGTTGGTGTAGCCTGAAGCTCTCCACAGGTAAAAGAAACCAGAGGTGATCTGGATACCGTGGAAACCGCCACCCACATCGCCGTTTAAAATCCCTTGACCGACAATCGGCCAAACTACTTGGGCGCTGGGTTTAATTGCAGTTGGGTTGCTTAACCAAGCTTCATAATTAGAAAATTTGGCGCCATGAAAATACATGCCGCTCAACCAGACGAAGACAACGGCTAAATGACCGAAGTGCGCGCTAAAGATTTTTCGCGAAACATCTTCTAAGTCACTGGTTTGACTATCAAAATCGTGTGCATCGGCGTGAAGATTCCAAATCCAGGTTGTGGTTTTGGGTCCTCTGGCCAGGGTACGGTCGAAGTGTCCTGGTTTTCCCCACTTCTCAAACGAAGTAGGTACCGGATCACTGTCGACTGTTACCTTAGCCTTTGCCTCAGTAACATCTGCCATGAGTGTTCTCCTCTCTCGACAATAAACTTTAGGGTTTTCCTATTGAGGACATTGTAATAGAACATTAGCAAAAATAGAATTTTTTGCTTTGTTTGTGATTGCCTTTATTTTGCCCGATTGATTTATGTTTCGAGCGAAGCATCAGTAATAGATGATAAGTCTTATACCTCTTTTCTGTTGAGCCAGCTTAACAATAATTAAAATTAGGCTCGTTCTTGATGGATACTTGGTTATGGCAACAATAGAAAAAGACACAAAGTCAAGTTTTTTGGCTTTTTATTTACAAAAAGTAATATAAAAATTTATTTTTTCATCAAACGTTGACATTTCTTATATTCTGGGATCTGCCTTTCACTTTTCGGTCTAGCAAAACAATCTACGAATATTCACTATTGTATCTTTAATTATCATTGATATTTATCAATAAGTATAGATTTGTTAAGAGAGGGACGTTGATTATGCTGAGTTGGGAAAATTTTTCTCGGCGAGGACTTGTCATTTTTTAGGTATATCTGCTATAGTTGCATTCAGGGAAGAAAAATGTGTTTGGTAGAGGTTACTTCCCTTTTTCACTAATTCAACAAAAACTTATTAATTGCTGTGGCTACTCCATGCTCTTCTACGTCGGGAGCAACCCATTTACTAGCTTTCTTTACTGCTTCAGGTGCGCTTCCCATAGAAATACTGATTCCTGCATATTCTAACATTTCTAAATCGTTAAAATTATCGCCGATCGCCATTACTTGATTAGCTTCTATTCCTAATAGTTCTTCGGCCAGGAAACGTACACCGAAACCTTTACTTGCTTGGGGGTGAGTTGCTTCAAAATAGATAGGAGTTGATTGGGTTAAATAGAGTTGTTCACGGGGGTAAATTTGTTGTAAATTTGATAATAAATCAGCAATAGATTTAGGTTCACCAATTGCTAAAATTTTGGTTGTTTCTTGTTCTAAAATAGCTCTTAAATCTTCAACTAAAACAGGTTCTATACCTGATCTTTGACGATATATTTCGGTTTTTTTCGTTATTTCTTGTACATATAAACGATCATCAATATAACAATGAACTTCCAGTTTATCAGACCAGTCAGGTTGTTGAAAATAATCCAATAATTGATAAGCAACCTGAGAATCAACAGGAAAATGATGATGACGCACTCCCGTTAAAGGACATTGAATCCAAGCACCATTATAGGCAACAATAGGTAAATCAGAAGCAATTAAATCATGAAAACGCTTAGCAGAATAATACATCCTTCCCGTTGCCAAAGCCACTCTAATACCCTGACTTTGTACTAACTTAATCGCTTGTTTAACTTCATCACTCACTGTATTAGAGCGACCGGCGATCGTATCATCAATATCCAAAACTAAAAGACGAATATCCATAATTTAATCAACAAAAAAATAATTAGTTAAACAAAAAAAAAGAGGCGACCCTTCGCCTCCTTAATTATCTTTTAAATGACTGTTCCATCCGGGATAACAGCATTTTTGATAACCACAACAATGCCATTGCGAATATAGAAACCATCATCTTCACGATTCGATTCTTCTATCCCTTCTTTATTGGCAATGATAACATTACGGCCAATGCGCGCATTCTTATCAACAATAGCTCGTCTGATGATGCTACCTTTACCAATACCCACAGGAGTTTTACCCTCATCTACCAGAGATTGTCGGGTTTCAGGAGACTCGTAAAAATCTGCTCCCATCAACAAAGAATCTTCGATCGTACAATCGCTTTCGATGCGACTACGAATGCCTAAAACCGAGTTATTGATGCGACAATCTTTGATAATACACCCTTCACTGATCATAGATTCGGTAACATTGCAATTGAGAACCTTAGTAGGGGGCAAATTGCGCGCACGGGTGTAAATAGGAGCCTTTTCGTCATAAAAGCTAAAACGAGGTCTTGGCTGGCGGTTAAGAGCCAAATTAGCCTCATAGAAAGCTTCAATAGTTCCGATATCTTCCCAGTATCCTTTAAATAAATAAGCTTGGAGATTATAATCTTTAGCAGAAGCAGGAATAATCTCCTTACCGAAGTCCGTTTGTTCCGGGTTATTTGTGAGCAGATCACGCAACGCTTTTTTATTAAAGACGTAAATGCCCATGGATGCAATATAAGGGCTTTCTTTTGCCTGTTCTGCATTCAATCCTAAAATTGAAGTGTCAACCTGCATTTTCTTTAATGCGTCCCCTTTGGGTTTCTCTGAAAAGTCAACAATGCGGCCATTGTCATCCATTTTCATTAAACCAAAACTGGATGCTCGTTTTTCATCAATAGGAACCACAGATAAGGTAATATCTGCACCAGTTTCCTGATGTCGTCTGACAAAATCACTATAGTCCATACGATAGAGATGATCACCAGACAAGATCAAGTATTGGTCAACATCCCACTCATCAAATAACCAAAGATACTGACGCACAGCATCGGCCGTTCCTTGGAACCAACTGGGGTTTTCCGTTGTCTGTTGCGCGGCTAAAACTTCCACAAACCCATCACTAAAGCTGCTAAAGTTATAGGTTCGTGTCAGATGTCGATTCAAAGAAGCAGAGTTAAATTGAGTTAAAACGTAGATTTTGAGTATTTCTGCGTTAATACAATTACTAATCGGAATATCAATTAAACGGTATTTCCCGGCTAAGGGGACAGCAGGTTTGGCCCTTAATTTGGTTAAGGGATATAAGCGCGTACCTGCGCCACCACCGAGTATGATTGCTAGAACTTTCTTCACAAGATAACCTCGCGATTGCCTGTTACACCTCTCCACTAAAGTTTAGGACTGTAGGGGACAAATGGGAAGTGTTTGGAATGTGTGAGGAGTGTGGGGAGACGGGGAGTGTGGGAAGACGGGGAGTGTGGGGAGTGTGAGCATCTTGCTCACTAACCTAACCTGCATTATTCATGAGAGAATTGAGAAAAAGCCTGAAAGCCTTATGTCATCAGGAATATGGAGATTTGACTCCAATAACAGTCTGTAATTGTTATCTATTACTACTGAGCATCGAATCAAGGAATTGAAACTAGGAATATCAGCAGATCGTCTCAGTTGCCATAAATTTATTGTTAATCAATTTCGCTTATTTTTATGCCAAGCAGCTTATATTTTAATGCTTGAACTTCGAGCTTCTGCGGAAGGGACAAGATTAGGGATGGCTCAAGTTTCTCGTTTGAGGGAAACCATTATAAAAATAGCTGCTAAAGTTACTGTTTCTGTGAGAAGAACTTTAGTAGAATTAACTACTCATTGTCCTTTTCGTGAGGAAATTCTCTTGATTGTACAACGATTATCCTCTGGGAAACAATTGATTTTTTCCTAACATCGATCTCTCATAGGATTAAAGCAAAAAGTATTTAAGATTGAACAAACGGCGGAAATTTTAAATTTAAGTCCCCGAACATTACAAAGATATTTGAACAAAATTGTTGAGCGCAGTCCCCATCTAAAATCTTTGATTTAGATGGGGTTAGCGAAACCAGCAAATAAAAGCTTCGCCGTCCTTATTCTGGGGTTTCTTGATTTTGTACATATTCTATAAGTCGTTCTAAAGGAGCCTGTGCGCCAACACTGATAATAGCATAACTCCCTGACCAAAATTGAGGTTTAGAACCCCAATAAAACTGAGATAAATGTTCTCCATATTCAGAACGTAAACGACGAGAAGTAACAGTTTTTATATTATTAACTAATTTGGAAAGT
>JBFRWO010000023.1:0-70878 GCA_051439625.1 Crocosphaera sp.
TTAAAAGTTTTGTTAGCGGAAATTCTACGCTAACCTTTTTTTTCCATTTCTGGCTAACTTTTGGAATTAAACTTGTGATGCCAAACTTGCTTGACATCTGACTTACAGCCTTAAGTTGTCACGAATGAACCCCATAATACTATTGCAATGAATTTGTATCTTAGTTTTGATTTTAAACTTATAACTTCCAAAGCAAACTATTTTGGAAAGAACTCACCTCGAAATATAATTAACTTAAAGGATTTATTTTAATACTTTAAGTTAATTATTCTTTTGATACAATAAAGACCATACTATATATTTTCAGCCATGAATTATTGCGATCACATCGTCATTAATCCTACTATTCGCAGTGGAAAACCTTGTATTATAAATACTCGTATCGCTGTAGCTGATATTTTCGAATATTTAGGTGGAGGGATGACTATCGAGGAAGTATTAGAGGATTTTCCTGATCTAACCCTTGAGGATATACAAGCTTGTTTTGCCTTTGCTGCTGATCGCGATCGACGCTTAACAACTATTCCCTATGAAATTACTATTTAAGGAACAAATTAATACATTTAATAATCACCCATCTGAGTCAATTTTAATTATTTAAATATTAATGAAACGAAGAGATTTTTTAATAACAACCCTGTTAACTTCTGGTTTAATCATCACAGATTCCTGGAAACGTCAAGCTACTTCGATCGCAGAATTTTCGGACTCCCCTTTTACCTTGGGAGTTGCTTCGGGAGATCCCCAAAGCGATCGCGTTATTATCTGGACAAGATTAGCCCCTAAACCGTTAGAAGGGGGCGGAATGCCCAATATAAGGGTTCCTGTACAATGGAAAATGGCAAAAGACCCCAAAATGAGGGAAATAGTCAGTCAAGGGACGGTTATGGCCATTCCAGAGTTAGGCCATTCCGTTCATGTGGATGTCACCCAACTAGAAGCAAACCAGGTTTATTGGTATCAGTTTCAAGTAGGGAACTATGAAAGTGCGATCGCTAGGACAAAAACCTTACCCAACCCTAATGCTTCGGTTGATCAGGTCAAGTTTGCTTTTGCATCCTGTCAAGACTGGCAAAATGGTTATTATGTTGCCCATAAACATCTCGCGGAAGAAGACCTTGATTTTGTTGTGTTCTTGGGAGACTATATTTATGAGCGATCGGGTAACAAAAATACGGTTCGTCAGCATCAAGGAGACGACTGTTTCACCCTAGAAGATTATCGTAACCGTTATGCTGAATATAAAGGTGATCCGAACTTACAAGCTGCCCATCATCGCTTTCCTTGGATCATGACTTGGGACGATCACGAAGTAGATAATAATTACGCTAACCTAACCCCAGAAGATAATCAAAATTTAGAACAGTTTCAAACAAGACGCAAACTAGCTTATCAAGCTTATTACGAACATACTCCGATCCGTATATCTTTCCAAGCAGCAGAAAATATGGCCATCTATCGTAGTTTTCAACTGGGAAACTTAGGAAAGTTGATAGTCTTGGATACCAGACAATATCGTAGCGATCAACCCTGTGGAGATGGAGGAAAACCCCGTTGTCCAGAAGTTAGCAGCAAAACAGCAACTTTATTGGGAACCGAACAAGAACAATGGTTACAGTCACAATTGACCAACAGTTCCGCTTCTTGGAATATTATGGCGCAACAAGTGATGATGGCTCAATACGATTTAGATCCCCGTCCTCAAACAGGACTATTTAATATGGATCAATGGGATGGTTATATTGAGTCTCGTCGTCGTCTGCTGAAGTTTTTACACGATAATCAAATTTCTAACCCAGTAGTAATTACAGGGGATATCCATTCCAGTTGGGTTAACGATCTAAAATTAGACTTTGATGATCCGCGATCGCCTACTGTGGCAACAGAGTTTGTGGGAACTTCCATTTCGTCTCTGTTTCCTGAACAATATGTTGCTGCGGTAAACTTAGCGAGAACAGCTAACCCTCATGTCAAGTTTTTTGACGGAACGAAACATGGATATGTGCGTTGTACAGTAACTCCAGACTATTTCCAGAGTGATTATAGGCTTGTTTCTAGTGTTTTAGATCCAGAAGCTTCTATTGATACTTTACAATCATTTTCTGTGAAAAATGGTCGACCTGGAATTTTAACCTAACCAAATAAAACGACTCCACAAGAAGAGAATAATAGCTGCACTCAATCAAAAAGTGTGGCTAAAAATCCCATACAATAAGACAAAACTTATCCATATTCTTATAATTAATAAACTTCATCATGATTACCAATATCAAGTAAGATGATAACTTCCTGTTTTGTTTCTGGATCACTTTCTACTGAAAAAATGATACGACAATCATAACCACAAGAACAAGCTTTTAATCCTGATAATTGTCCTTTTAATGAATGAGTACCTAAATTGGGTAAATAAACATCCTCTCTCATTTTGCCTAAAGTTTTCTCAATTCTTTGCTGTAGCTTAGGGTTTCGTAAAACAAACTTACGAAAAGCTCGTTCAAATTTTGGGGTTAAGACCAGTTCTCTCATTATAATTAGTCTAAAGTGGCTCTTAATTGAGTCAAAATTTCCTCAATGGGTTGAGGTTTTAACTGTCCTTCCTGAAAAGCGGTTATAGAGTCTTTCGCATCTCTAGCAATTTCTTTGCGACGCAAATCAATTAAGCGATGATGTAAAATATTTAATAACATTTCCTGTTGTTCTAAGGAAAGTTGCTCAACGGAATTTAAAACTTGTTCTAAGGTGATCATATCGTTTAAGGATTATATTAACTGTTTTACAGATATTATATTCTAACTTCGTATCTTGCACTCCATTAAATCTAATACACGCTCATTAGCTGAAACAGTCCAGTAGGGTGGGCAAAACCCACCTTCAAGATTCGGAATTAGCCTGCTGTTACAGCTTGTGGTTGTTTGAGAGATTGCTGAGAGGAAAACAAAGAGTTTTCGGACTTATTATTTGAGTGCAGATTTGTATAAAACTGACGGATTGTTTCAATCACATAGTCTTGTTCTTCGGGTTTTAAAGCATAGGCTGAAGGTAAAGAAATAGCTGTTTCATAAGCTTCGGTACTAACAGGATATTCTTTGTGAGGATCATGCCATTCTTGATCTTGATAACAGGGTTGTAAATGTAAAGGACAGAAAAATCTTCGAGTTTGAATGCCATTTTCTGCTAAATATTCTGCTAACTCTGCTCGATAGTTGGTATAAAAAGAGGTAAACCAATGAACCGGTTCACAACGAGAATCTATAGGCGTAATTTTAATTTCGGAAATGTCTTTTAAACCTTGTTGATAATTATCATGTATCTCTTGTTTGCGTTTAATAATTGCTGGTAATTTTTGCAATTGAGCAATTCCGATCGCGGCTTGCATTTCTGTAATAGAAAAGTTAAACCCAATATGCTCATGGACAAAAGTACCCCGTTTATCTCTACCATGATTTTTGAGACGACGGCAAGATTGAGCTATATTATCATCATTGGTTAAAATAATTCCACCCTCACCACAGGTAATGGTTTTATTCCCATAAAAAGATATGGCACTGACATCTCCTCTTAGTCCGACATGATCGCCTTTGAAATTGACTCCAATGGATTGAGCAGCATCTTCAACTACTTTTAAATTATGGCGATTAGCAAACTCGATAATTTTGACCATATCAGAACTTTGCCCATATAAATGTACGGGCATAATTGCTTTAGTTTTTTCTGTAATTAAAGATTCTGCTTTTAAAACATCGATCCCTAAATTATCTTTTTCTACATCACAAAATATGGGTGTTGCTCCAGTCATAATCACTGCATTAGAAGAAGCAACAAAGGTTAAATCAGGAACAATCACTTCATCTCCAAAACCAATACCTAATGCTTTTAATCCACAATATAGTGCGGTTGTTCCATTGGAGGTGGCGATCGCATATTTAGCACCGGTTAAGTTTCTCATCCCTTCTTCAAATTCGGCTGTCAGTTTATTTTCGGTGAGAAACGTGGAATCAATTACCCGTTTGAGTTGCTCTAATTCACTATTATCGATCCAAGGTTCAATTTGAATAATTTTCGGCTTTTTCATCTTTTTTTGGCTTTTTCTAAAATAAGTCATTCTATGTTAACCTAAGTTTAACTATTTGTTAACCCTATTCAGAATCCATTTTTTCAATCCTGGTCTTAAACAAGTAAAAATACTCATTTATTTGGGAATCTTTGCTTAAAATCTTCCTAATTCAAGTCTCTAACTTAAGATAGAGGTAACTCCGAACTCCTAACTCATAATGACAATTAGTAATCTTAAATTATCAGCTTCCAAATTTCCTAATTTTTCCAAAACAATTAATTTTATTTTATTAATTATTGCTTTAATTGCTCTATCTTTTACAGCGATTTTCATCAAATTTTCCGTGAGCGAAATTAGTGCCAATGCTACGGTCTTTAACCGTCTTTGGATTGCGACAATTATTTTCAGTTTATGGAATGGAATCCAACAAATTAAACCTAAAATCCCTCAATATTCAGTAGAAATAAAACCTTTATCTACTTATACAAAAAAAGGTGTATTTCTCTTAATTATGGTTGCGGTTGTCCATATTGCAGGTCGGTTTCTTTGGACTTGGTCTTTAACTCAAACCAGTGCGGCTAATGCGACTGTTCTTTCTAATATAACCCCATTTTTCACAACCTTAGGAGGTTGGCTATTTTTAAAACAATATTTTGATCGCCGTTTTTTAACTGGTTTAATGCTTGCCTTAATTGGAGTAATTGCCTTAGGATATGATGATTTTTTAATCTCGACTAATGGGTTAATTGGTGATCTGGCTGCTTTATGTTCAGCTATGTTTTATTCTGCTAGTTTTCTCCTTATCGAAAAACTACGCAATCAATTTTCATCTTCAACTATCTTAACCTGGCGTTGTTTCTTAGGAAATATTTTTATTATCCCAGTTGTCTTAACCTTTGACACTCAAATTTTTCCTATTTCCCCTTTAGGTTGGTGTGCTGTTATTGGTTTAGCTTTAATTTCTGAGGCCATCGGTCATGGTTTAGTTGTCTATAGTCTAAAACACTTTTCTTCTGGATTTGTTAGTTTATTTATGCTTTTAGAACCCTTTATTACAGGAGTTTTAGCTTGGTTTATCTTTGCTGAAACATTGGGAATTTTTAATTGTTTAGCTTTTGTAATTATTATGTTAGGTATCTATTTAGCTAAAACAGGAAAAGGAGCCGAAAAAGTCGAATAGCAGTTTTTAATTGAGTGTATCAATCTTCCTATCCAATACTATATTTAATCAACTTTTCACTCAAAACCTACGCAGTATTGTCTCCCCATCCTAGTAAAAAATGCCTAAATCTACCCCAACTCAAACCTCAGAATATCTTACTTGTCGCGAACAGCTTATTAACGCTTTAGCTGACTTACCTGAAGGTGAATTATTATCTCAAGCACTTTTAGCAGACTCCGACTATTTTTGCTTGATTTCTCCCCAGCAAACAGTAAATATTACCCAGATTAAAGTCAGGGAAGGACAAGGACCACAAAATATGGATGATAGTCCCATTGATACTAAATTTCAGGCTTATCTTGAAAGTGTAATTAACCATCAGATTGAGCAAGGTATTATTTCCGATGGCTCTCAACAAGGTACTTATGACGATCGCAAAGTGCGTTGGTCTGGCCCTGGTGTTACGGGATGTTGGTCTTGTCAAGAAGATACTCTCACCGTAGAAGTTGGCCCTACTAGCTATGCTCGTTATCGTTTGGATCTAACTCGTAGTCCTTTAGAAACCCTAAAACTGATGCTACAAGGACTAAAAACAGACCAAGACCCTTATGTTTACTTTGCTAGAGCAGTTGGGGTTGCGGTAATTCCCATTACAACAGAAGGTCATGTTTATATTGGACAAAGATTAAACTCATCGGACTATACAGGTATTCTCAATTTTGTGGCAGGTTGGTCTACTTTTTCGGCAAAAGTTGAAGAGATTGATTTTTATCAAGATGGTCAACGGGAATTAGAGGAAGAAATGAAGGTTAATATGACTTTAGATACCACTAATACTCGATTTGCTGGTGTATCAGGTAACCCCTTCACAGGAGAAGTTGATCTGGTTTTTGTGGTGCAAACCGAAATTAGCGATCGCCATTTCCAGTCAGATCAGTGGGAAGAACATTCCCGTTTAATGGGTATTCATAATAAGACTGAAGCGGAGAATCTTCTTAAATATGGGTTATTACCCGACTCTCAAAAACGGTGGAATTTAATGTTTTCCTCACGCTTAGGCTTAGAATATTTAGTAAAATATCATTGGTAAAAATAGGATTTAAGTTTATTTGCGTTCTTAATTCTTAATTATTAAGTTCTATGTGCCATCCATAAACATTGATCAAATTTAAAATTATCAAATCTGGCTGAAAAGGATGAATTAAGAGGACTACAAGCATATAAGCCAAATTGTATAGGTTTCTCTGGCGGTGCGGGAGGGTCAAGTTTACCCATTTCTGCTGATGTTTCCCCCAAACAATGTAGATGAAAAATTCTCATTTGTTGAAAATCAGTTCCATTGAGTGAAGATTCAATCAAAAAATCTGCCCCTCGACGATTGAGACGATACCACATCTCATTGGTGCTAACTATATCAGTTGTTGCCCAATCAGAGTAACCCAGATTAGTAACAACGCTACCTAAACGAGAAAATTCCTTATTTTCATGTTCTATGGAAGCTTTAAACCAATTGTCACTATCAATATAAATGATTAGACCACATTGATCAAAGCGAGTTTGATATTCAAATGAGACTTTAGCAGTAAAAGAAAAATTGACTTCGCTTTCCACTAGAAGGGCCGGAGCATTATCATTTCTAAATCCATAATAACTCCGTTGCCAAAAATCTGTATTTGGTTCAGTTGTGATCGTTACTGTATCTCGTGTTATTGTCCATAGTTTAGGTTGATTTAAGTATTTAGCTTGGGAAAAGTCTAGTTTCATTTCATTAACTCCAGACTATTTCCAGAGTGATTATTGGGTTGCCTCTAGTGTATTAAATATAGAAGCTTTAATGGATACTTGACGAGCATTTTCGGTGAAAAATGGCCAGTCTGGAGCGCAAAATATCATCCCAAGCAAATAAAACGACTCCACAAGAAGAGAATAATACCTGCACTGAGTCCGAAGGGTGTAGCTAAAAATTCTATAAAGTCTAAAATAACTAAAAAATACTTTAAAATTGTTAATGAGCTTTGCATGGGTTCACCCCCAAAAATTTAATAAAATAACATCGGATCGGTATAATGAGTGTTTTTTCGTCTATAGCTCTAGTTTCTCCACTGCTTTACTCCTAGTTCCTTATTCGTTACAAATTGTAACATAAAATTTTAAACTAAGCATTCCAGACGATAAAATTCTTTCTAAGTTCCTTCAACTCCATAGTACAAGCTAGGTTTCGACTATTCCGTATCAATGGATAACATTTAAACAATTCGATATATCAATATTTCGGTTATAAAAGAATTAGGTAGAGGATAAAACACATTGTTAAATTCCTATAAGAATATATTTGTAGAGACATGATAATATTTAGTTCTCAGATATTATTACTGATTCCTATAGAATGTATAATTTTATTTTTTCTTAATTCCCTGTCTTGTCGTCTTGAGCCTCTTAATCTTGACTTTCTGCCAATGAAAACTGCTAGAAGTATATAAAAATATAGTGAAATATTGAAATTTCACTGCTAAAATAGGTTATTATCGTCTCCAGCTAAGGTGAATCGTTATATATATGGATGTTGAAACAATTGACAAAATACAATGTCTACAAAAGGCTCCTATCTTATCTAGTTGTTCAGTACAAAATTTATCACGATTAATACCCTATGTTTCAGAAAAGCATTTTGAGAAGAATGAAACGATTTTTAATACGGTATTAGCTAGTGAGAAATTATATTTAATTGTTGAAGGGAACATTCAGTTATTATCTGGGCAAAGAGTTGTTGATGAGATATCCCAAGGTTTTTTTGGTGAAGAAGCAGCCATTGGCCGAGAAAATTACATTTTAAATGCGATCGCTACATCATCTACAGTAGTTTTAACCATTGAGCGAGAGGCATTAACTAAGATTTCGCAGGAATCTCCTGATATAACTCAAGAATTTTATCAATCATTAATCAACCATTATTTAGACGATAAGAAACTAAAACATCAAGATACTAATCAGAAGAAAACAACTATTTACCAGACACCTCTGCAAACAACAATTGGCTGGTTATTAGCTATTATATTACCTATTTGTGTTTTATTTATTCCGCCAATTTTTCAATGGGAGATAGCAGAAAGCATTCAGCTTTTTTTAACAGTATTTTCCGCGGCTCTTGTGCTTTGGACATTCAATTTAGTATCTGAATTTATTCCAGCAATTATTATTATATTTGCCCTGCTTGTGTTAAGCATTGCCCCACCATCAGTGGTATTATCAGGTTTTTCTTCCAGTAGTTTTTTCTTAGCCCTAAGTATTTTTGCATTGGGGGCAGTTTTAACCACATCAGGACTAACTTACCGTTTAGTGTTAAAAATTTTAAAAGTGGTTCCCCAAACTCAATTTTCCTATGGATTAACATTGTTTTTGATTGGATTATTTTTAACACCAGTTCTCCCCTCAGCTAATGGGAGAACCCAACTGGTTACTCCTCTGCTAATTGATATGATCGATGCTCTACAACTGCGGAAGCAAGGTAAAGGGGCAACTCGTTTGGCCTTTGCCACATTTACAGGCAGCACTTTTATGTCCTTCCTCTTTTTGAGTAGTAAACCCATTCAGTTTGTGTTGGTGGGATTTTTGCCTTCTCAAGTCCGAGAATTGTTTAGTTTGCCCTATTGGACGTTAGCGGCCACTGTAGCTGGTGCTGTGGTTATTGGTGGATATTTGATCATTTCAACCTTATTATTTCGCAATCAAGAGGTTACTGAGTTATCCCGAGAAACCCTGAAGATTCAACTACAGATGCTCGGTCCAATGAGTGATGCTGAATGGACAGCCTTGGGCTGCATTATAATTTTTTTAGTGGGTGTGTTAACTTCGTCTTTACATGGCATTGCCATTCCCTGGGTCGCTTTATTGATTCTTTGCTTTCTTTTATCGGGAAAAGTGATTGCTAAAAAGCAGTTTCGTAATAGTATTGATTGGCCTTTTTTGATTCTATTGGGTTCTTTGATTGGACTCTCAAAATCCATTGCTTATATTGGATTTGATGATTGGTTGAGTAGCTATTTGGGATGGTTGGGGGAATATATGAGAACGAATTTTTCCCTATTTGTTTTGTTATTTTCTCTTGCTATTTTTCTAGCTAGATTATTACTACCTATGGCTTTGATTGTACCATTATTTGCCACAATCTTTATTCCTTTAGCAGAAACAAATGGCATTAATCCTTGGTTGATTGCCTTTATTATTTTGATTATTAGTGATGGCTGGTTTTTTCCCTATCAATATTCTCCCAAGCTCTTATTTCTGTCCCTTACCAATAATCAACAGTTGATTAATACGAAGTTATTAAATCAGGCTAATATTTTAATGAATATTATTCGTGTTTTTGCAATTTATGCTTCTTTTAGCTATTGGCACTGGCTAGGAATCAAATAAAAAATAAATCTATTCATTTACTCGTGCAACTAATCATTACTTTGACTCATCTTATGGAGGTAAATACTAATAATGTTTAATGAAGAGTTTTTGTCTCAAACTCAAAGAAAAAGATTGATGAGCATTATCAATCATGAGAGAACTTTAGCGATGATTTTCCTAACCATTTTATGTGGGTTTCTGATTGTACACAATTTAGATAAACCTCGCTTATTAATTCTTCATAGTTATGCCCTAGATTATTCCTGGGTAACTGGTCAAAATGAAGGTATGCAACGGGTTTTAAAAAATCAGAATACTTACCTGATTAAAGAGCATTATTTAGACACCAAAAATAAACCTTATCCTGACTATATGGGAAGAGCAGGAAAAGAAGCTAGAAATTTAATTAATCGTTGGAAACCTAATGTCATTATTGCTTGTGATGATGATGCTCAAAAATTAGTTGGTCAGTTTTTTGTTGACGATCCTAACATAAAAATAGTTTTTACAGGTATTCAGGGTGATTTTGCAAAATATGGTTATGAAAATGCTAGTAATGTAACTGGTATTTTTGAGAAGGTATCAGTAGAGGGAATTAAACAAACCTTAATAGAATTAAATAAAAATCAAGGTATTAAAATAGAAAAAATATTCCATTTATCTGATACATCTAATTATTCGAGATTTGTTAAAAAAGAAATTACATCATTTGATTGGCAACCCTTGAGTTTGGTTAATTCTGCTGAATACAAAACTTTTGAAGACTGGAAACAGCAGATCAAAAGAGCAAATCAAGAAGCGGACATTCTTTTAATTACTAATTATCATACTTTGAGACGTTCCCCAGAAGATAAATCTATTGTTACTCCTCAAGAGATTATTGAATGGACAGAAAACAATTCTTCTATACCAGGTATTAGTTCTTGGGGGTTTTACGTCGAAGATGGTGGTATGTTGGCAGTAGGTGTTTCTCCCTATGAACAAGGAGAAATAGCAGCAAAAATAGCAGTAAATATTTTGGATGAAAAACAGGAATTTGCATCCATAAAACCGCAAACAGGAAAACAATATATTCTCTATATGAGAAAATCAAAAATGAACCAATATCGATTAAAATTACCTACTATTTATGAAGCCTTTGCTCGTGCAACTAATCATTATTTTGATTAATAATTAATAATCTACAAAATAAAATTTGTTATAATTAAGAAAAATGTTTAACTGGGTCGTGATAATTGTTCAATGAATCAACAGAGAAACTTTAATATTTTTATCTCTTATGGTAGGGCAGATAGTAAGGAATTTGCCATCAAGCTTTATGAGAGTTTAAAAGCAGAAAATCTTCGGGTTTGGTTTGATCAAAATGATATTCCTTTGGCGGTTGATTTTCAGGAACAAATTAATGAAGGAATTGAAAAGTCTGATAATTTTGTGTTTATTATTTCCCCTCATTCTGTTAATTCTCCCTATTGTTTAAAGGAAATTAAATGGGCATTGAAATATAATAAGCGGATAATTCCTTTGCTTCATGTTGAAGAAATTGCTTGGGAAACTTGGCAACAAAGAAATCTAGGTAAAACAGAAATTGAATGGCAAGAATATCAACAGCAAGGATTACATTCGAGCTATGAAAATATGCACCCAGAAATCAGTAAAATTAACTGGGTTTATTTCCAAGAAAATCTCTATGATTTTGAATTTTCCTTAAAATCATTAGTAACAACGATAGAAAAAAACAGAAATTATGTACAACAACACACTCAATATTTAGTTCAGTCTTTAGAGTGGGAAAATAATCAGAGACGGAGTAATTATTTATTAATTGACCAACAAAGTCGCCAAGCAGAATGGTGGTTAAAAAAGAGATTTATAGAAGAGCAACCCCCTTGTATTCCCACAGATTTACAGTGTGAATTTATTACAGAAAGCATCCAAAATGGTAATAATTTAATGAGTGATGTTTTTATTGCTCATGGAGAAAAAGATGAGGAAATTACCGATAAAATTAATAGAACTCTGCGGAGAGAATGTTTAACTATATGGTTAGCTAAACTTGATATTGATACAGGAACAACCTTCCAAGATGAAATCAATAAAGGTATCGAAGAAGCAGATAATATTATTTACTTAATTTCTCCACAATCTCTACAATCCAAATATTGTCAGCAAGAAATAGATTATGCACTTAAGCTTAACAAAAGAATTATCCCTATTTTAGTTGAAAATATCGATATTAGAAATCTTCCACACGAGATTAGTAAGCTACAATATATTGATTTAACAGACTATAAAAATGCAGAAAAATATAGTCTTGGGAGAGATAAAATATTAAAAATAATCAAAGAAGACGAAACTTATTACCAGCAACATAAAACCCTATTAGTCAAAGCCCTAAAATGGCAAAGACAAAATTATAATCCCAGTCTTTTGCTACGAGGTCATAATCTTCAATATTATGAAAATTGGCTAAAAATTGCCCTAAACAAAAAACAATATGCTCCCTTACCCTTACAAATTGAATTTATTAAAGCCAGTCGTCAAAACCCAATCGAATCATCCTTAGAAGTCTTTATTTCCTATTCTAGAAGTAACTCTGACTTTGCGCGTCAATTAAATGAATCATTACAAAAATTAGGAAAAATAACCTGGTTTGATCAAGAAAGTATTCCCCCAGGGTTTGATTTTCAACAAGAAATTTATCAAGGCATTGAAAACTCAGACAACTTTATATTTATAATTTCCCCTAACTCTATTAATTCCCCTTACTGTGATGATGAAGTAGAATACGCCCACAGCTTAAATAAACGCATTATAACCATTCTTTATCAACCCGTATCTACTCAAGATTTAAACCCTATTTTAGCTAAAATACAGTGGATTGATTTTCAAAAATATGGTGGAGACTTTAACGCTAATTTTCCCGAAGTTGTTCGCACCATTCATAGCGATAGAGAATATGTTCATCTTCATACTAAATGTCTACAAAGGGCCAGAGAATGGCAACAAACTAACCAACATCGGGATCGATTATTACGGGGTGATGAATTAGCGATCGCCAAAAACTGGTTAAAACAAGCCCAAGAAAACAATAAACAACCTCCTGCCACAGTTTTACAACAAGAATTTATTGAAGCCAGTCAAAAAGCTCTTGATGCAGAAATTACCGCCGAGAAACAACGACAAGCAGAGATATTGCGCTTACAAACAGAACGTACTCAAGCAGCAGAAGCCAAACTCCGGCAAGAGAAAAAAAGTTTCAGACGACAAAGCTTTTTACTAGGGGTGGTAAGTCTTGTACTTGCCGTTGCAGCAGTCGCTGGATATAACGCCATTCGTCAGTCTCGTCAAGCTGCCATTAACGAACTCGAAGCCACTCATGAATCATCCCTGGCCCTGTTTGCCTCCAATAATAAACTAGACGCATTAGTAAAAGCCCTCAAAGCTTGGCAAAAATTCAAACAGTTAGGTTACAGTAGTCCAGACTTGAAACGTCAACTGGAAAAAGCATTAAGACAAGCTGTTTACCAAGTCAAAGAATATAACCGTTTATTAGACCATCAAGGGGCTGTTAACGGCGTTGCTTTCAGTCCCAACAGTGATCTTATTGCCTCCGCCAGTTCCGATAATACCGTTAAACTATGGGGAAGAAATGGTCGCTTGCTGACAACTTTGGTTCAACCAGATAAGGAAACAACCCATCAGGGCCCAGTTAGTCAAGTAGTCTTCAGTTCCGATGGGCAGTTTCTGGTTTCGGGTAGTGAAGACAAAAGCATTAAAATCTGGCAAAAACATCAAGAAGAGAATTACCATATTTTACAAACTATTGATGGCTGTCAAGGCAACAACGATAAACATACTTGTCCAGGTCATTCTGCTGCCATTGAGGACATTGCCATCAGTCCTGATAATCAGATCATTGCCTCATCCAGTGCGGATCATAGCATCAAACTTTGGCAAAATGATAAGCAGGGAAGCTTTCAAATCTTACAAACCATTAATGGTTGCAAAGTTGATAATGATGATTGTCTAGGCCATCTCGACGAGGTTAATGCCATTGCCTTTAATCATGACGGTAAAATAATAGCCTCAGTGAGTGAGGATAAAACTATAAAAATTTGGCAAAGAGATGATCAAAGCAAGTACCAACTCTTGAAAACCATCGAGGGTTGTGAGGTTGATAATGATGATTGTCCAGGACATCAAGACGAGATTAATGGTGTGGCATTCAGTCCCAATGGTAAATTTATCGCTTCGGCCAGCGAAGACAAGACAGTTAAACTGTGGAAGTTAGACGGGACTTTAATCAGAACTTTGCGAGGACATCTTGATGAAGTCGAAGCAGTAGTTTTTAGTCCTGATGGCCAGATAATTGCTTCGGGCAGTCGAGATCATACCCTGAAACTATGGCGGTTAGACGGTACTTTATTGACCAACTTTTATGGCCATCATGGTAGGATTTATAATCTTGCTTTTAGTCCTGACGGCAGGATGATTGCTTCTGCCAGTCGGGATGCAACCATTAAACTTTGGAAACTTGATCACCCCTTACTGACTACCCTTTACGGCCATAGCAGTCGTGTTTATGACGTTGCTTTCAGTCCTGACGATCAAATTATTGCCTCTGCTAGTCGAGATGGAACCATTAAACTCTGGAATACTCAAGGAACTTTGCTCAATACTCTTGTCGGCCATCAGGGGGAAGTTGAGCAGGTGACTTTTAGTCCTGATGGTAAGATGATTGCCTCTGCAAGCTGGGATAACACAGTTCAACTCTGGAAAAAAGACGAGCAAAATCAAGACAAGCATAACTTTAAATTGTTCAAAACCCTGGATAGTTGTCATAGACATCCCTATACCCATCAATGTCCTGGACACAGAGATCAAGTTCATGGGATCACTTTTAGTCCCGATGGGCAAAACATTGTCTCTCTCAGTAAAGATAGAACGGCAAAGGTGTGGAGTCGAGAAGGAAAATTGTTGAAAACCTTTGTTATTGAAAAAGGGACTGAGGTTTCTGATGTGACTTTTAGTAAAGATGGTGAAATTTTAGCTATATCTAGGGACAATATTGTTGACCTCAGAGAAAGGCAATGGAAAGGCATCTATAAACGCTTTCAGATTCTTGATGGCTGTAAAACAGATGATTCTAACTGTCAGGGACATAAAAATATGGTTGAAGGGGTCGCTATTAGTCCCGATGGTCAAATGATTGTTTCTGCTAGTCGAGACCATACCTTAAAACTTTGGAATCTTCAGGGTGAGTTGTTATACACCCTAGATGATCATAGTGGTGAGGTGGAAGGAGTTGTATTTAGTCCCGATGGTCAAATGATTGTTTCTGCTAGTCGAGACGGAACTATTAAACTTTGGGACACCCAAGGTAAGTTACTAAGCACTCTAAACGGCCATTCTGCGGAAGTGTATGCAGTGGAGTTTAGTAGTGATGGTAAAATGTTAGCTTCGGCCAGTGCTGATCACACAGTGATTTTATGGCAATTAGATCGTGTGGTTGATTTTAATCAGGTGCTTCAAGCAGGTTGTCGCTGGACTCATAATTATCTTAAATACCAACGCCCAGAAGATGAAACTTTGACTATTTGTAATGGAGTTTCTTCTAGCAATTGATAATTAATAATATTAGCAAAAACGTCCTAATCAAAATGCGTAGTGCTATAACTTTATTATGAACTTAGTATTATAGCAATTTTCATTTGCATAGATTACAAACTCAAAGAAAAATACTCCCCACACTTCCCACCCCTCCCACACTCCCCACCCTCACTAAACCGAGATTTTGATGCACCCAATTGAAAACTGCTATTATACTATAAACAAGAAATACCATCCTTAACATCAATTTATAAGAATAAGAAAAAGTTATGTTTGCAAACATCCCTGAAAGGCAAATGAATATCCTGCGTTGGATAGCAACCCTGAGTTGGCTATTATTAATTGCATCATTATTCTACGATCCTATCACCCCTTTCCTCACTCAACCTGGTACGAAGTGGAGTCGATTTACAATTGATAAAATAACCCAATTAGATTGTGTAGAGTTTCAAGGAGAATGCTTAAAAGAAACCCCTTATGCGATGGGGACATCAATATTTTGGGGCTTTGTAATTCCTTTAGCCATTGTTATTTTATTTATGGTAGGACATGAATTTTGGCGTAGAATTTGTCCTCTTTCTTTTCTTTCGCAAATCCCTCGCGCATTGGGATTACAAAGACAACGTAAAAGAGTTAATGAAAAAACAGGAAAAACTCGCTACGAGTTAATTAAAGTTAAACGAGATTCTTGGCTAGGTCGTAATTATTTATACTTGCAGTTGGGCTTATTTTACTTAGGAATTACCAGTCGTATTTTATTTCTAAATTCTGAGAGACTTTTACTAGGAATTGTTTTAGTTTGTATTATTTGCGCGGCTGTTTTAACGGGTTATTTATATGGGGGAAAATCTTGGTGTCAATATTTTTGTCCCATGGGACCAGTGCAGAAAATTTATAGTGAACCCAGAGCATTATTAAATAGTAAAGCTCATGAAGGGGAACGAAAATTAATTACTCAGTCCATGTGTCGTACTGTTAATTCAGAAGGAAAAGAGCAAAGTGCTTGTGTTGCTTGTAACAGTCCTTGTATTGATATTGATGCAGAAAGAAGCTATTGGGAAAATATTACAAACCCAGAACAACAATGGCTTTATTATGGTTATTTTGGTTTAGCTATTGGTTATTTTTTAGTTTATTTTCTTTATGCAGGAAACTGGGAATACTACTTTTCCGGTAGTTGGAGTCATGAAGATAATCAACTAGCCAATCTTTTAGCTCCTGGTTTATATTTGTTTGGTCAATCAGTTGCTATTCCTAAACTATTTGTTGTTCCTTTTGTTATTGGAGCTTTTGGTTGGATAGGTTATCAGTTAGGTAAACAAATAGAAAAATCTTACAAAGCTTTTTTACTTCGTAATCATCAATTAGTTAATAATGAAATTGTGCGTCATCGGATGTTTACTGTATCAACTTGCTTGATTTTTAATATCATCTTTTTCTTTGCAGGGAATAATTTTATGAGTTTTCTGCCTGATTTTCTTGATCCATTTATACCCATTTCAGTTATAGTTTGTAGTGGTATTTGGTTACATAGAACTTGGCAGAGAAATCCCCATATTTATGAAAGAGAAAGTTTAGCAAGTCGCCTGCAAAAACAATTGATTAAATTAAAGCTTGATGTTTCACAATTTTTGGAAAATCGTTCTTTAGAAGACCTCAGTGCAGATGAAATTTATGTCTTAGCAAAAGTTCTCCCAGGGTTTGACAAAGAAAAACGTTTACAAGCTTATAAAGGAATGGTTAAAGAGTCTATTTCCGAAGGATATGTCAATATTATTAATAGTCGTGAAATGTTCAAAGATACTCGATTAGAGCTTAATATTACAGAGAAAGAGCATGAACTTATTTTAACCGAAATTGAAATAGAAAATCCTACTTTATTTACTACCCAAAAACAGAGTAATCATGAAGATTGGTTAAGACAAGAAAGTTATCATCAAGAGATATTAAATACATTAATTAAATCATCAGAAAATCATCCCCATCAAAAAATTATTTTGGATTTGTTTGATATTGCAGCAGGGAAAAAGTCTGTTGAAGCTTTTAACGATATCTTAGAGAAACTATCGGTAGAAGAAAGAGAGAGTATTAAAAATATTCGAGAAACTTATTCTATTACTACAGAAGAAGAAGAGGAAATTCTTACCCATTTAGGTACTGAAGAACTTTGGAAAACTATTGCTTATACTTTGAGTATGCTTCAAGGAATAAATACTATTTCTGAACAACAAAATACCCTTTCTCAAGATAATGATATGGCAACACTCAGTTCTGAACAAAGGGAGTTTTATGAACAAGCATTTAAGAAATTTGATAAAAATGGAGATAACCTTTTATCTTTAGATGAACTACAAGCTTTACTGAGAGCAGTAGGAAGGTCTTACTCTGGGGAAAAAATGGATAAATTAATGGCAACAATAGACGAAAAAATTAGTCAAAATGGTTTAACTTTTGAAGTATTTATTAATTTCATCCAGAAGGGTTTATCAGATACTAAAGAGAGTCCAATTAAGCAGTATTTTGATTTCTTTGATATGGACCAATCAGGGATAGTAAGTGCCGAAGAATTACGGTTGTGTCTAAACGATTTAGATTTAGGTTTGTCTGAAAATGAAATTGAGAAAATGCTACAAACAGTCTTTCAAAATAGCGACCAACAATTGTCTTATGAAGAGTTTTCTGATAACTTTAAACAAATCACCCAGGACAAACTTACCTAGAATATAAACTTAGACAACATAAGTTTATGTAGTAGGGGTTAACGGCCGTTAACCCCTACTACAGATTTATACTGTCAAAATCCAAGATTAGATTTTCTCCTGATCAAGATTGTTCCTAAAAGACCTAATCACTGGAACCATAACAGTCGCTACAATACCAGCAACAAAACCATTATTATAAAGATTAAGTCCAGCCTTGGGGATACCCACTGATAAAACGGCTGATGAGTGAATCAAACCAGCTAAAATCCCTAAAAACCAGCCAAACTTCCCTGCAATGGGAGCAAGAGTTGTGCCGAATAAAGCAGCTAAGATCAAAGGTGCATCATTAGCTTTCACCGACCTCGTTAGAGTTCCCAGAAAAATACCCTTCATAATAGGGATAATATTTTTAGGGTGTTTACCAAAAGCACCAAATCCTATAATAGTGAATAAGCCAGCGATAGTCGGTCCATTGAGGTCAGCTTTCACCAATAGAATGTAAATTAAACCAATAACTCCGCATAAACCCATATTTACCAAGGTTGGACCCAATCCTACCAAAGCAATAAAATCTGTGGGAGCTTGACCCGATGAGCTTAGAATAGTTGGTAACTTAGCCCATGCACGTCTATCTATCCAAAAACCTGTCAAAATCATCGACATGATCAACACGATCAAAAATGTCCCCAGAATAGTATTGTTACCTGAAGTCCAAATCATGACCGGATCGGGAACAAAACCGTAGGCTTTGTAAAGCGCAACAATTAAGTTACCCATTAAGCCGGCGGTAAACCCAATATTATACAAACTGAAACCTAGATGGGTTTTAGGAAGATGGGCTGCTAAGGGAGGTAAAATCAAGCCAAGCATTAGGGACGTACCCACAGCCAATGGTATTCTAAAAGGTAGAGAAAGAGTGCTGCTATAAAGAATTTCCGAAAAAATGGGAGCTAAAGCCCCACCGAAAAAAGCAACATTGATGTAATTAGCAAACTTTTCTTGGCGAAATCTAGCATAAAGATAGACTCCTGCTACAATGGACCAAATATTGACCATATTTTTCCCAAAAAGACCAAACCCTAGCAGCAAAAATAAGCAAGCTACCGCCGTACCAGAAATTTTAGCTTTAGTGATACGATAGAGGGCGCAAACCATCAGATTCAATAATCCAGCATTAACAAAAGTAGCCCCCATTCCTCCGATGCCGATATAATCAGTAATTAGGGTATCGCGCACTGTGAGAATACGAAACAACCCAGTAATAATTTCCTTTGGGGGTGACATCACAAAACCAAAGATAATAAAGGTTATGGCATAAAAGGTAATAATATTTAGGATGGTATTATCGGATACGGGTTTAATCGGAAATTCTTGATTGTTTTTTCTGCTATTTGTTCTAAAAAGGGTTTTCAAATTCATATATTTTTAAGTGATTAATTATTAAATTTAGTTATTTATAATAATTGATCTTGGTTGACATGGACTAGATCAGTAAAATATAAAGATAATCTAAACTATATTTTTTCTTAACCCCTAAAATAAAAAAAGCTTTTATAATAAATCTGAAAAATTTAATTAAATAGAACAATATGGCAGCACTCACAGTTTGGAAGTTCGATACCCCAAAAGGGGCCCAAGAAGCATTAAGCAAGTTAGCTCCTTTACAAAAAGAACATATCATTGAAATCAGAGATGCAGCAACTGTTTCTTGGGCTGAAGGTAAAAAGAAACCTAAAACAAAACAAGCCATTAATTTAGTGGGATTAGGGGCTTTAGACGGAGCTTTTTGGGGCTTACTCTTTGGATTAATCTTTTTCTGCCCAATTTTCGGTATCGCTGTTGGGGCAGGTATGGGAGCTTTAGGGGGTTCTATGAAGGACTATGGCATCAACGATGATTTTATCAAAGATGTGAGAAACAAAGTCACAGAAGGAACCTCAGCCCTGTTTTTACTAACCCGTGATGTAACCCTGGACAAAGTAGAAGAAGCCCTTGGGGACATCAAGGCTGAACTTATTCAATCTAATTTATCAAATGAAGAAGAAGCCAAACTAAAAGAGCATTTTAGTCCAGAAGTTTAGTGATAAATGTTAGTAAAAAAAGAGTCATATTTAGGTCAATATT
This sequence comes from Crocosphaera sp., assembly GCA_051439625.1. Lineage (GTDB taxonomy): Bacteria > Cyanobacteriota > Cyanobacteriia > Cyanobacteriales > Microcystaceae > Crocosphaera. The sequence goes on from JBFRWO010000023.1 coordinate 20,048, forward strand.
CTAACTTAAAAATTGGTCTAAATATTGACTTTTTCAAGGTCATGAGCATAAAATATCAACCAGAACCAGTAACAATAATTGTTTCTACCGCATTAACCGCTTTAGCACTTGGTTTAACAGGAAAGTATCAAAGCACTTGGGTCAATATTTTACTCACCTTGATTTTTTTCTTTTCAGGACAAGCAGCCGCAACTCTTTACTGGTCACTAATTCTGAATTTAATTAGAGATGAGTTTGATTATAACAAAACTTTTAGGGATAACAAACTTATTTTTTGCTGTAGAGTTATTAGATTTTACTTAAGAATTCAAATAAAAATATTATCATTAAATTGTACTACTAAAGATATAACTTTTTTTGGCTATTGCTCTAGCTTTATTAGCTTTCTTCTTTTCTATATTGGTCTCTTAATTAAATTAATACACGTTATTTTTGTTAACATTAACTTAAGCTTTTAGGTTTAATTGAAAATGAAAAGTAATTAGTGCTATCATCAATCAGAATAATAGTTTAAAGGACTTTTATGAAAATTACTACCACATTAGCCACGGCAGTTTTCATAGCCACAACATCCTCAGTTTCAGCTGATGTTGTTGTTGATCGAGCAATTAGCGAAGAGCAGGTATTAACGGCACAGAAAGCATGATGTGATGCCCTAATAAATATCAGCACTACTAACAGTATGAAAGGTCAAGCAGCGGCCTCAGAACTTGCCGAAAAAATAATTGATTCCGCTTATGGTTACCAACTGGGTGTTGTTTTATTTAAGCCTACAGTAACAGTTAATCCACATACTTTCCGCACTACTAGAGAAGGCGCACTTTCCTATTTTGTTGGTGGGAACCCAGCCTATCCTGATGACGACGGTTTTGCACTGAATGGTTGGACTAAGTGTGAAATTGATAATCGTGCCATTCTCATCATAGGAAATAGTGCCAGCACAATGGGTAAAGTTCACCTTACTGATAAAAATGGCAATTTAACATCAGTGGATAAAAGTTGGAAATTTGTTAAAGATGATAATGGTCAACTGCGCATTGTTTTGCACCATTCCTCATTAGAATTCACTGGTGAGTAAACTACTCTAAATAATTGTAAGCAATTAGGATTATCGAATTTAGAAACATCCTGGTAGAACCAAAATTACTTAATCCTAAATCTATTCTAATTGTCTTACCTTATGTTGCGGTTTCAGGTTTATTCAAAACATAACTATAGTATTTACAATCAATATTTTTTGAGATCGTATCTAAAAAGGGGTATAATAATTTAATCGAGTGTGATCCTAAATCTACTGATGATAGTAGAAGAAAATTTTAGTCAACATTTGTTGCTACTGTAGTTTGTTATTCTACTTTGTAAAGAGGATTTGGTGTTAGTTGGCGAACACATTTTTTTAGAGCAATTATCAAATGTTTCAAATAAACATTGAAAGTCTTATACAAGTTTTCACAATCTTTTTTATAAGATTAGTGGTAACAGTTGTAATTATAGTTATTGGTTTATGGCTGAGTAAAAATATTCATAAACTAATAGTTAAATTTTTGAATAGAAGCCGTCTTGATAATACTGTTATTTCTTTTATCAGGAATATCAGTAAACTAGCTTTGAATACAATTGTTGTTTTAGTTGGCTTAGGAAATTTGGGGGTTAGAACAACATCCATTGTTGCGCTTTTAGGTGCTACTGGTATAGCAGTAGGTTTAGCTTTACAAGGTTCTTTATCTAATTTTGCCGCAGGAATAATCTTAGTTATTTTTCGCTATTTTAAAGTTAATGATTTAATTGAAAGTGGAGATATAATGGGCTATGTGGAAGGAATTCGTATTTTTACTACAGTAATCAGAACTTTAGATAATCGAGAAGTAATTATTCCTAATAATAGATTAATTGAAGATAAAATAATAAACCACTATGCTAAACCTGAACGTAGAATTGATTTAGTTGTAGGGGTTAGTTATGTAGATGATATTGATAAAGTAAGGCAGATTATTGCCAATGTTTTAGAACAAGAATCAAGAGTTTTAGATAAACCTGAGCCAAAAATTCTTGTAGGAGAATTAGCAGATAGTAGTGTAAATTTTTATGTTTACCCTTGGGTTGAATCTGTTAATTATTTACCTGTTAAATATGCTTTAATTGAAGGTATCAAAAAAAGCTTTGATGTTCACGATATTAGTATCCCTTTCCCTCAAAGAGATATTCATATTTACCAAAATTAGTTTTAGTTTGTAAATAAGCTAAAAGTTGTTGTTTGAAATGATAATTAACAACTTACCCAAAATTAAGGTTGCCAAACATGAATACGAGACAACAACCACAAACTAATAGTAACTCCAACTAATCCGGCTAAAATTACATTCATGATTGCTAATAAGCCTAAAATATCCATCGGTACAATGACCAAACCAGGGTTAACCATAGTTCCCCCTGGTACCGGTTGCAAAATAGTAGTTGCCCCTTGAGGTAATGAAAGAATGATATAGAGTAGTCTCCCAAGGGTTATAATCCCAATTATAACAGCCAATAAAATAACCCCTAAATTAGCAGTAATACCAATCCATATAGTTCGGAGAATCTTAGCTTTTTTCGGGGACTTTTCGCCCTTTTCAAGTTTCTTTCCTAGTTGAGTATAACCCAAACACCAAAAAATAGTAAATAAAAGGGTCATAATATCAATAAAACTAAAAATATTAGTAATATCAATTCCTGCCATTGTCTGTTCCTTGGAAAATATCCATTGAAACGTTAACAAAATAACAGGAATAGAACCTAAAATGAGTTGAGACCAAAAACCAATCCAACCTAAACGGCGTAAGTTAGCAGCAATTTGGAGATGAGTGGGTGGGGTACGAGACAATAATTTAAACATATCTAAACGTTTAGAATTTCATACTAGGGTAAACAGAATTAAGTCTTAAACTAAGATTCAGTAAAAGTTTTGCCTCCTCTCAATGAAAGTTTAACGTTACTTAAGTTGACAGTCATAAATATTATTACGTCCTAAGTGATTATCATATATCATTACTGATTGCTATATTTTGATTATCTTGTTTATTTATCAATAATATATTACGAAGGATTTTTTCTTATAATTTAACTATTATACAGTATTTTCATCATCTTGTTCTGGCGTAACATAAAATGAGGATTGATCATCATTATTATCAGTGGAATTAATTACCATAATTTTTTGATAGGGAATTCCTAAAGAAATTCCTGCTTGATCAAATGCTTTCTTAATTCTCAATCGCAATTGTCTCCCTATTGCCCACTGTTCCATAGTTTTAGTTCTAATTAGAAGACGAATTAAAATACCTTGATGAGAAACTTCATCAACCCCCAAAACTTCAGCCGGAGCTAAAAATCTCTCACCCCATTCTGGTTCACTTTCCATTTCATTAGCCACTTGAATCATAATATCCATAGCTTTCTCAATGTCTTCATTGCAAGCGATTCGGATAGCAAAATTAACCCTTGACCAATTTTTCGTATTATTAATAACAGTAGAAATTTTACTATTAGGAATAGCTATAACTTGTCCATCAAGATTACGTAAAGAGGTGACAAATAAGTTAATATCTTCCACTAATCCTGCCATTCCATTGCCCACATCAATCGCATCTCCAATGGCATAGCGATCGCTGGCTAAAATTAAGATACCATTGAGCATATCTTCGAGCAAATTACGAGAAAGAAAAGCAATAGCAATGGCAAAAACTCCTGCTCCTGCTAAGATTGAAATGTTCAGTCCAACTATCCAAATACTTAAATAAATTCCCAAGATAATAAATATAGCAGTTGTTGCTTGTTTTAAGGTAATTGAATAAGTATTGACCCTGAGAGTATAACGATTAGATGTAGGATTATTAATTTGTCCTTGTTTTGCCCAACGATTTAGATAATAATCAATAGCAAAATCACCCACCTTATCCACAAGAGTTAACCCTATCCAAACTAACATTAAACGTAGGGTTTCTGTGAGTAAATAAACTGACAAAAAACGAGCTTGACGAAAAGTAAAAGTAATAACAACTAAAACTAGAAGTAAAGTTAATAGTTGTAAAATAAACTCTATTCTTAGTAATAATTGATAAATATTAATTTCTTGTTTGATTATGGCTTGTTTTTGTAAATAAAGTTTTTGCTGAGAATCATGAAATCTAGAATACAGCCATTTATTTTTCTTGATTCTTTCTTTAATAAAAATAAATAATTTTTTAACCCATGAAAAATTATTGTTTTCTTGATTTTCCTTATTCTTATTTTCAGGCTCAAGCTCATTGTTTTCTAAGACTTCTTTTTCATCTAAAGATATTGATTCATTTTCCTCTTCACTAATATCTTCTTCAAGCAATGAACTTGTTTTTGCTTCAGAATCAACGGTTAAATCCTCAGTTAAATCGCGAAGTGTTTGTCTTAATTTATTATTACAGTCCTTTTGATAATTACGAACTAATTCTATGAGCCAAATTAAAATTAATCCTATGAGCATTACAATAACAGAAACTGTCCATCTTCCAAAAGGATATTGTCGATCAAATTCGTGACCCCAAAGAGCATTACTCAAGGAAATTATAATAGTTTCTTGCCATCTTTTAGCTAATTCTTGTACCGTTGTTCCATTTGCTCTGGCATCTACATCAGTTACTGTAACAATAGATTGGGAGGCAATACCTAAGTCAAATTGGTCGGGAATAAAAATTACCGTTTGTTGATTTTTTGTGCCAATTTCTATGTCAGGTGTTCCAGGATGAAGAGGTTTTATTATTGTCGAACCCAATAAATTTTTTAAGGATGTTGGTACCCAAAATTTCCAATCAGAGATGTCGGAAAGATCAACATTGCTTTGATTTTCGGCAACTCTACGAATAATTTTATTAAATACTTGTTGAACTAATCTTGATCTTTGCTCTAAAATTTGAGCAACTTCAGCATTAGTTTGATCCAATTCTTTAAAGCTTGCTAAAGTTAGTTCAGGGGTTAATAAAGCCCTTTCAATATTTAATAATGCTCGTTGAATTCTTCTGTCATCATCGTAAATATAAACATTACTACACCAAAACCGACCACAAGCATAAGCTTGATTGAGATCCCAAGGGGGTGTTTGAGCAGGGTTAGCATCAGCAGGAGCATTAAGTAGAGGAAATTGTCCTAAGCTTATTGGTGTCCATGTTAAAGTTAAGGTGAGACTTAAACTAAAAATTGTGAGCCATTTAATTAGTTTTTTTGAAAATCTTTGAATTATTTTGTTGTTAGTAGTTGATTTGATTAGTTTCATTTTTGTTCTTTAAATTAACAATAATCTGTTATAAATGGATAATTTATTATTAATTAATTCGTTTGAAAACCTCTAAATTTAAACACAAAAAAATATCTATTTTCTTTTGAAAAATCCTCTTACTAAAAAAGAAGATTTAATTATCCATTATCCATTATTGAACATTTCAATCTTTTTAAAATCGATAGTTAACTCCAGTGGTAAATAAAAATTCTAAGTTAGGGTTTTGGTCAACGACAACATCATTACGATAGCGAAAAAATATACGATTACTTAACGACCATCGGTCACTTATTGGGATAGAAAGATCAGTATCTGAGGTAATAGTATAGTTATTGAAGTCATCCACTGAAGGAATAATAGCAAAGGTCTGGTTTATCCTAGCACTATCAATAGCAAAACCTCGACCAAATAGAAGAAGTGCTACAGTGGGATCAATTTCATCACGACGCTTTTGAAAGTCAATATACTCATATTCGTAACGAGGTCCCACCCCCAATTGTATATCTAAAAACTGACGAATGGAATCACCTCGCCATAAATTTAATCCTGCACCTACTATTAGGTTACTAATAATTGATAAATCCTCACTATCATTTTCAGAAGCAAATAAATCTTGGTTAGTGCTGTTGAAAAAACCGGTAAAAAAGTTCCATTGAGGGTTAAAATGGCGACGATAAACTGATTTAATAAAACTACTGGGACGATAATTATTAACAGAACGATCGCTATCATAACTAACTGATAAATTGCCATCAAGATAAATATCCTGTTCTGGCCATTGTTGGTAAAAACTGGTTCTAACACCAAGACGAGCGGTTGTATCTCGGAAAGAACCAACATTTCCAGTTAACCCTAAATTAAGACGACTACCCGTTTGTTGAAAGGGAAATTCTACTGTAGTTTGGGAAGCCTTCATTATAGTTTCTTGACTCTGAGTAAGCAACATTTCCGATTTTTCTTCTTGCCCTATTTCTCCATACTTTAAAGAAATTTTTAATAATAATTGTTGCTGTAAAATTTTATTGTCAATACTGTTAACTGAATCAATGGTATTTTCTAAAAGTGTTGATGCTTTATCTATTTCCCGAATTTTGTAATAAGCATCAGCAATCTCAGTTATAGTTGTTATCTTTGAGCTAACATCTTCAAAATTTTCAGTAATTGATAAAGATTGTGCTAAAATCTTCTTTGCCTGTTCAACTTCACCTAATTTTGCATAAGATAAGGCTAGATCATTTAACAGCATGACTTTAGCTTGTGAGTCATCTATCTCATTAATCATTTCTAAAGTTTGCTCAAGCCTGGAAATTTGTGCTATCTCATAAGATTCATTCCATAGATTTAATTTGTTTGTGCTATACTGATCGAAATTTTGATTAATTGGTATGGAACTTTCCATACTAGCTAATAAGATACTACAACAAAAAACTTCTAACATGAATTTATAAGGAGATAAAAAATTGAAAAAACAACTAATTCAGATTTATTTCAAAAAACTTTATCTGTTATTAATGAGTTTATTTTTAGTTAATGTTACTTTAACACCTATTTCCAGTAAAGCGCAATTACCCAATAAAACATCTGATATAGAAGAAACAACAGAAAAAACTCGACCGTTTGCCGGTGAAAAATTGCGCGTTGGGATAACAGGAGAAGCCCCGGCAGTGATTGTACCACAAGATAGGTCAAATCAAAACAAAAGACTAACAGGAATATCAGTTGATATATGGGATAAGTTAGCAACTACTTTAAACCTTGACTACGAACTAATCTATAATGATTCTGTTACCCAAACACTGGAAAAATTAGCCAATCAAGACATAGATATTGCCATTGGTGGTATCACAGTAACAGAGAATAATATTCGTCGTTTTGATTTTACTCAACCTGTTCACGAAGATAAAATTAGTGTTCTTGTCCCCCTTCAATCTCCTACTTTGTGGACTATTATTAAACCTTTTTTTGGATGGGCTTTTGTATCGTCTATCATTTTAATTGGGCTATGTTTATTTGTTGTAGGTAATCTATTATGGTTAGCTGAACATCGTCGAAACAGTGAACAATTCCCCAAAAACTATGTTAAAGGAGTCAGAGAAGGGGTATGGTGTGCTTTAACAACATTTAGTACAGTAGGATACGGCGATAGATATCCTGTTACTAATTTGGGCAGGTTTGTTGCTGGAAGTTGGATGCTTATTTCCCTGGTTGCTGTAACCACTTTAACCGCAGGTATTGCCACAACTTTAGCCCTAGCTTTTTCTGCCCAAACCTATCGAAACTTACAAAGTCCCAGTGATTTAAAAGGAGTTCGTTTAGCCACTATTTCTGGTTCCAAAGCAGTTCAATGGGGTCAATATTATCAAACAAGAATAGTTGAGGTTGATAGTTTATCGGAGGGTATTAGGCAATTAGAATCAAATCAAGTAGATGGTATTTTATATTCTCGTTTAGCCTTAGAATATTATTTATATCAAAATCCCCAACTACCTTATGGAGTTGTAGATTTTGATATTGGTACTCAAAATTATAGTATTGCCCTGACTCTAGATAATCCCTTAACTGAAAAATTAAATGAACAAATAGTATCCATTGACATGAAACTTAGATTTCAAGAATTCAAAGAAACTTGGTTTAAGTCACAGCTTAATAATTAGGAAATAGGTAATTTAGGAGAAGTTGAAATTTTTGTAATACTCTTGCTGAAATCTCAACCCTTTCTGAGAAGAAATGTGTTAGTATAAGATAACTTAAATTTTTTTACTTTAACTCAATTATTAATATTTTAAACTAATAAAAAAAATGAGTGATAGTATTTCCTTCAGTATCGATATAGACACCATTATTACTTTCGTTGTTGTTACTCTAGTCTTCATAATTGCTAGTATTGGCTTATTTTTGTTACCGAGAATCTTAGGAAGCATTATTAATAATCTTTTCTCCGATGAAGTTAAAATTATTTATGAGAAGATTATTCCCCCTTATCAAAACTGGCTAGGATTCATAGTATTATTAAGTATTACGGATCTCGGTTTGTCATTTTTTTCTCTACCTAGTTGGTTAGAATTACTAGAAATACCTCTAAGTTTGGTAATTATTATTACCGTTGCTTGGACAGGGTCAAAAATCACTCAAACTTTCTTTGATGACTATTTATTACAACTGGCGATCATCAATAGTAGTAAACTGAATAGTGAATTTATTATTATTGGTAAATATCTAGCTAATACTGCTGTTATTGTGATCGTTCTTTTCATTTTTGCAGAAACCCATGAAATCAATGTATTTGGTTTACTAGCTAGTTTAGGGATTGGTGGATTAGCCATTGCTTTTGCTGCACAAAAAAGCCTCGAACAACTATTAGGAGGAATTGTTCTTTATTTAGATAAACCTTTTATGACAGACGATTACATTAGCTTACCCGATGGTACTTTTGGCAAAGTAGAATCCATCGGATTAAGATCAACAAAAATTAGAACATCAGGAAAAGGAACCATAATGATAGTACCCAATAGTTCCTTAAGCCAGATGAGTATTGAGAACTATACTGGGGCCAAAAAAGTTGTTTCTCTCATTTATTTGAACTTTTATCGTTCAATTCCTAAAGACGAAGAAGCCCTAATTCGTAAAGTAATATTAGACAGTACCAGCGAGATTTTGGGCATCGATTCTCGCATTACTGATGTTATCTTTAAGGAAATAGTTAACCATAATGGAAATAACCCCGTAACTCAAGCACAAATCAACTTTTTTGTCTTAGGATCTGGACAAATTTCTATGGAATTGCGCTGTCAATTTTTAGAAATTGCTAATCAACAAATTAGCCAACAACTACAAGAATATGGAATTGATTTTGAGATAGAAAATAGCACCATTAATGTTGATTCACCCATTACTATTTAATAATCATTAATCATGACAGTTATTATCGACTATTTAACTAATTTATTCCAGTTTGATGAAGCTACCCAACAGTCTCTTATTACATTTGGCTTGCGATTTCTAAACTTTTTTATCTTTCTCTGTTTATCTCTCTTGATTGGACGCTATACTCCCCTTTTAGTTAGATTCATTATCAAAAGATTTTCTCCTAAGCAAGTTGCTAGTATTTACCAAAATTTAATCACACCCAATGAGGACTTAATTCGCATTGCAGGAACTTTGACTTTAGTGGCTATTTCTCTCGATTTTATGGCTGGATATCGAGGGCTTTATCGATTTCTCAACTTCTTTATCGATCTGGCTATAATTGGTAGTTTTAGTTGGCTTTTTTCTCGGCTTTTTCGTCAATTTATTCGCACGTATGGCATTGATATCATTAGAAAACTAGGTAGGCAAGCTGATGAATTATTATTAGTTTTTGAAACTATTGCTAATGTTATTATTGGTTTTGTGGCACTCTCAGCCTTTGCCCAAAGTCAAGAATTTAACTTTGTGGGATTATTAGCTAGTTTAGGTGTCGGGGGTTTAGCTATTGCTTTTGCAGCACAAAAAACCCTCGAACAACTATTAGGAACCTGTGTATTATATCTTGATCGCCCTTTCATTCCTGGGGAATATATAAGGCTTCCCAGTGGTTTATTTGGTCGAGTTGAATCCATCGGTTTACGGTCAACAAAAATCCGTGCAGCAGCCAAAAGTACCTTGATTATAGTTCCAAATTCCATCATGGCTAACCTAGAAATCGAGAATGTCACCCGTGGTAAAAAAGTTATGGTTTTACTCTATTTAGACTTTCTTAAAAACCTAGAAGACTCAGAACAAGCTTTAGTTGAACAAGTGGTAAAAGAAAGTACAAATGCTTTATTTGGTATCGATCCAGGTAGTACGAAAATTTCTTTGTTACCCAGAGAAGGAAGCAAAGGAATTCGAGCAAGAGTTACCTTTTTTATCCTGGGTTCCAGTGAAAATTCTATCCAATTAAGAAAACGGTTATTAGAATTAGCCAATGAAACAATAACAAACCAACTCAGTGATTATGGGATCAAATTTTCTGTTCAAGAACCAACAATCTATGTGGAATCTCCTGTTACTATTTAAGTAGATTATCTAATTTCTTAATTGACCAACTTGTTCTAAAATTGTTAAAGGCTTTAACTCTTTTAACCTCTTGAGTTGTTCTTCATTTTTAACTAATAATGCTCCACAAAATCCTAATGAATTAACAGAAATTGATTCATATTTAGGTTGCGATCGCCTGACAATCATTATCCATTCTCTAGTTATCAAAAGATTATAAGGTTCGGGTTTTCCTTCTTGGTTAATAGCAATTTTTAGACTGTTTAATAAGTAATGATAATTATCTAAAATTTGTTGAGCTAATCCTAAAACATCATTATTATCTTCAGTTAATATTTTAGCTATACCATGAACAAAATTAAAACAAGAAACTTGACCTATCTTATCTTTATATTTTGCTGTTTCTATTACATTATCAATGGGAGTTTTAGATAATTCTGGTATGAGAGGAAAAGGAACTAATTGAAGATGTTTATGACGTTGACTTGCTCCGGCTATTTTACCGCTATTATAAAAGCCTAAACCATCCACTTGTAATAAACAGGCAGATAAAGCAACAAAATCATTTAAGTTGAGTAATGTTTCTTGTTCTTCAAACTCCCTAGTAATTACTAATAAGTGATTTTCTACTACATTAAATTTATTTAATAAACAAACATGAGTATCTGAAATATCAGCCACAAATAAATCTTTTTCGTAAGGTAAAAAAGGATTGAAATCTTTACCCAATTTTTTCTGTTCTTTTTTCGTCTTATCTTTTCTTCCTAAATTAGTAACAATCCTCACTAAAAAGTCAATTTCTCCATCTTCTATTAATTCATACTCTGTTGCAATCGATTTTAAAGCACCACAATTTAAAGCGTATTCCGTTTGTTGTTTTACTTTTTCCCATAAACTATTAGGCTGCAAGATAATATTAGCTGTTTCTTTCATAATAAATAAACAAATAATTTAAAAATTCTCTTTCTTTAATAACCAGATTCCTGTCTCAGTCATTCCTGAATCATCGGGTTCTATTAATAGAAAATGAAGACCTTGACTACTTTGTTTTTGCTGCTCATACTTTTGTGCAGATTGAGCCATTTCCGCATCTTCAAAAGTCAATAAAACCCAACGATCAACTAACCCTGATTCTAAAATTAATCCCCCAGACTTTTCAACCTCAGTAGGAATATAATTCAAGGAAAATGGTTGATTATCCGCCAACCAACGGGCTAAATACATGGATTTTCTACCCCCATAAATGACCACACCAGGAATATTTATAGCAGAAGCAATCCCCAAATTAATCGGGTTTAACTCTTCAGATAAATCTTTAATTGGAATGGGGCGATCGCTAAAATAATCCAGAAAATCTCCTGCTTTAAAGCTCACAAAACGCCATTTATCACCCCATAAATTTTCAGGTACAGCTTGAGGAGGTAATTGTTCTAATTTAAGAGAATTAGGAAATTTTTCTCTTAAAATTTGTTTCAGTTGAGGAGTTCTTCTACTTGCTTCAATTTTAATCCCTAATGTTTTCCCAAATAGTTGAAATAAACCAACACATTGAGGACGAAAAACCTTAATAATATCAGGTGAATATTGCTTAACTAAAGATTCTAATTCAGAAATTAACCAATTAGAATTAGCTTCGGATTGTTGACAACTTGCTTCATGAATGATAAAACTATTTTGATCACAAACAATGATATTCCAGACAGTATTACTTTCATTTTTTTGTGATAAATGTTTATAGAAATCTGCTTGCCAAATAATCATAAGATTTGGATACAGTTAATTACATTGACTTAAAAGTAATAATAACATAAACAATTTTTTAATACTATTTTCATCAAATTTAACTGTATATGTGAATTTCATAGGGGTCAACGGCCGTTGACTCTATTCCCTAATTTGTAAAGAGATGTAACTATTTCTGGATTAAGTCTCCCAATCCCTTAACTAGGGTCAAACACTGCGATACTCTAGAATAAGTCCCCTCATCGTTACACTAAATTATTAACTTACCTTCTATGGTTGTTTCTAGTCGCGCTATTCGTATCGGTTCCCGAAAAAGTCAGTTAGCTTTAGTGCAAACTTACTGGATACAAGAACAACTACAAAAACACTATCCTGAGCGTCAGTTTGACGTAGAAACCATGAGTACCCAAGGGGACAAAATTTTAGATGTTGCCTTGGCCAAAATTGGGGATAAAGGATTATTCACCAAAGAGTTAGAAACGGCCATGTTGCAAAATCAGGTAGATTTTGCCGTACACTCCCTCAAAGATTTACCAACCAACTTACCCGAAGGGTTAATGTTAGGCTGCGTCACCGAAAGGGTAAACCCGGCCGATGCACTGGTAGTCCACGAAAAACATAAAGATAAACAACTGGATACCTTACCAGAAGGGTCGGTGATTGGAACATCTTCCTTACGTCGTTTAGCCCAACTTCGTCACCATTATCCCCATTTAACCTTCAAAGATGTTCGTGGCAACGTTAACACTCGTTTGGCTAAACTAGATTCAGGGGAATACGATGCAATCATCCTCGCTGTAGCCGGTTTACAACGCTTAGATATGAGCGATCGCATTCACCAAGTTATCCCCGATGATATTTCCCTCCATGCTGTGGGACAAGGGGCCTTAGGTATCGAATGTCGCACCGGTGATCCCGAAATTCTAGAACTACTTAAAGCTTTAGAACATCCCGAAACCCGCGATCGCTGTTATGCAGAACGGGCGTTCTTACGAGAATTAGAAGGGGGTTGTCAAGTTCCCATCGGAGTTAACACCAAGATTGAAAATAATGTCTTAACCTTAATCGGAATGGTGGCCAGTCTTGACGGCAAAACCTTGATTAAAGATACTATTGAAGGAGAACCAGGACAAGCAGAAAGTTTAGGTCAAACATTAGCTACCCGTTTACGTGATGCTGGTGCAACAGAAATCTTAGCCGAGATATTTGCCCAAATTCAGCGACAATGATACAGGGTGAGATTTTTCATTGACCCGAGAAATTCAGTCAAGATCAGCCAAAAAATGATAGGGTGACAAAGGGATCATTAATGAAATCAGAAGTCCATAGGGGCTTAATATCATTAAGTCCATATAGCAACAACACACAATATTTTTAACGAATATGTCAGAAAACAAAAAACCAGGATTTGGCATCCCCGGATTAGGTAAAATCAAAGAACTTCAAGATGCTTTCCAAAAAGCTCAACAAGTTCAAGCCGGAGCGCAACAACTCCAAGAAGAATTGGAGCAGATGAATATTGAAGGTTATAGCGATGAAGAAACAAAATTGGTTACAGTTGTTATGAGTGGTAACCAAGAGCCTCGTCAAGTAACCATTAAACCAGAGGCTTTAGAAAAAGGTGCAGATGCTTTATCTGAGCTAGTAACTGCAGCCATGAAAGATGCTTACGCTAAGTCCACTGAAACTATGCGTGGAAAAATGGAGGAACTCACCAGTGGTTTAAATCTTCCTGGTATGTAGTATCTCTGTTTGTAGTCAGGAAAGCGATCGCTTTATCTTGACTACCAACTTTATTGGTAGAGCAAGAATACTAAAATCTTATTTTTAGATACGCTATTCCGTCAATTCTGCATTTTTAATATACCACACACCACTCAAACGGCGCAAACTCGTTCTTTTTTTGGTCATCATTTCTTGATAAAAGGGTAAAAATTAGGCAACCGAGCAAATATAAGTAACTTAAAAGTAATTGTGATAGTTGATTATAAAATCTTATTTCAAACTAAAATTGTAGGGTGGGCATTGCCCACCTTACCATGACTTGCTCAGCAAATTTTAATTTTCTTTAATGTTATTTAACCATTCACGGAGTTGTTCAGCCGCAACTTCTCGGCCTCCTAAACCGAAAGCCAAAGCAATAGCGGCAGCAATCCCACCCACTAATAAACCAAAAGCTAAATTAACAATATTGGGAGCAATACCCATCTGTTGTAAAGCCATAGCGATAACAAAAACAAGAATTGAAATACGCGCCGTATGACCTAAAAACCTAGCTTGACGAGTGCCTGAATTAGTAATCAAATTAAAGCAAAGATTGGCCAAATATAGTCCTAAAGCCAACACAGCCAAACCAACCAACACTTGACCTGCGATCGCTAATAAAGTGCCGACTACAGCCCTTAAAGCTTCGATTTCGAGAATATCTACCGCCGTTAAACAAGCAATCAACATCACCGCCACTAAAACAATAACACCGGCAATTTGTGACGGGGTTCTAGTTTCAGTAGTAGTAGTTTCTGGAGTTTCTTCGCTACCGGTTTCTGGAGTTTTAGGGGTTTGAGCGATACCCAACCATTGAAAAATATTGTCAAAACCAACACTCCCTAAAACATTGCTGACCATATCCGAGAGATATTGTCCTCCAGCATAGGCTAATCCCAAAACCAGTGTAGCCGCCAATAATTTCGGCAACAGGGTTAAAACCTGATTGAGCATTTCCGTTGCCGGTTGGGAAATAGCTTGGATTTGCAGTGCATCTAAAGCGGTAATAGCAACAGGAATTAAAATTAAAACCTTAACAACATTGCCAACAATATTGGATAAAGAGTTGCCAGTAGGTTCAGTAGATAAGCCAAATTTTGCCCCAACTTGATTAACCGGAGTTGTAGCCAATAAACTACTAACCACCCCTTGAACAATTCTTGATACAACCCAACCCACAGCAGCGATAATAACTGCCCCCAGGACATTAGGAATAATAGCTAAAATTTGATCTAAGAGTCCCTGTACAGGAACTAAGGTTCCTTCTAGCTGAAGGGTACTGAGAATGGAGGGTAAAAAGAGGAGAAAAATGAACCAGTAGGCTGCTTTCCCGATGGTTTGGGACACAGATATTTGTTGATTGTCTTCCCCTAACTTTTCTTCCAGATTGAAACTCCCTAAAACCCGAGTGATGATCGTCTTAGCTAGAGTAGCCAATAACCAAGCAATAGCCGAGAGAAGACCTGCCCCTAATAATTTAGGTAAGAAACTGGTAAGTTCTCCTAGAAGGGCATTTAGGGGTTGATAAACCGCCTCAAGTTGTAGGGTGTTTAAGAAAGCAACAACAGCAAAGAGAATAATCAGCCAATAGGCGAAGTCCGATAGCCATTTCTCAATAGGAATCGAACTATCTGAGGAATCATTTCCAGTAACCCAAGCAGCGATTTGATTATCGATTTCTGTATTATGGAGTAATTTTTTGACAATACCTCTGACAATAGAAGCAATAATCCAACCAACTAAGAGGATGATCAGACCTTGTATCAAAGTCAAACCATCAGAAAACACTTGAGTTAATAAAGCAGGATCAACAATTGAAGTTTGTTGTGTAGGTTCTTCTGCAAGAACCCAGCGGGTGAACGTAGTCATAATTTAACCTTGGGATAATCAAGGGGTATATTTTCGGTTTTAATATAGCGAACTACCCACTTAATTTTCAAAATCCGTTAGTATAATTGAGACTACGCTTAAAAATTAGTTATATTTTCCTTGTAGCCTCCTAAGAAAGACTTCCCGTCAAAGTAGGAAGCGATTGATTAGTTAAACACTGCCAATACCAACTAAATAAGTTAGAGTGGGGGTCGGTTAAAGAAGCGATCGCAGGGGCAGCAGGAAAGGGCCATAAACGATCAAAAACAATATTTTGACCTTTGAGGCGAAATTGTAACAAATATAAGGATGGGGGGGCATCTAGGGACTCCAATAACCCTTGTGCTAACTCATGTAAAGGATGACGTAAGGAATTTTTCAAGGAAATCGGTTGTTCATAAGAATTAGGAAATGCCCCTTCACCAATGATTTCCCCATAAATTAATTCTCTGGGAGTAACAGCGATGGGTAGCCACAAATCTCCTAACCAAGAATCTCGAATACTGGTTTTGTAGCCTAACATTCTATCTACCCATTGTCTTCTTCCCTTAACATCTTTGCAGTCTTGGTAAATTTTTTGTCCCGTCCAAGATAACCAGTGAGGGACTTCGATGGTTAGGGGACAATAGATAACATCCGGATCGGGTTTAGGAGACTGAGCATTTTTTGACCATAACGTGGCTGTGGCCATCACTTCAACCTGAGTTGAGGGAGAATCAGCCTTAATGGCTGCTTCAAGTGCCATAACCATTTTTTCGGTTGCAGGAGAAGCAGGATACATAGTCCCTTGAGTTTTCACCTGGGCATTGACGATAATTAAAGCTTTACGCATATCGGTTTAATGGTTGAGCGAATCTTGTCTTTTCTAGTTAGTCGAGTCAATCTAAAGAGACCCCTATGAAAGAGATCATCCATGTTTATCCTTACCGATAAACAGGTAATGTGAAATGGAAATAGCTACCTTGTCCCGGTACACTATCAACCCAAATTTGGCCATAGTGTACACGAATAATTTTACGACATAAAGATAACCCTAATCCATAACCCTCTTTTCCTTGATCTCGTTGTAAGCGGAAGTGGCCTTCAAAAATCCGTTCTTGTTTTTCTTCGGGAATACCGGGGCCGGTGTCACAGACACTCACTTGTATTTTTTGACTGGTGCGGTGAAGAATTGATAAGGTAATTTCTCCTCCCCCTGGTGTATATTTAATCGCATTATCGATCAAGTTGACAATGACCTGACGAATTAATTCTTCATCTCCATAGACTGGAGGGACATCTTGAGGGATATCTTCGATCAAGGTTAAGGATTTTTCTCTTAATACTTCGTTATATTGTGCTACTATCTCTTTGGCAAGCCTGGGTAAGAAAACTTCCGTCCGTTCCACGCGAAACTGAGCATTCATGCTTTTAGACGCTTGTAAAATGTCCGTAATCAGACGATTCATCACCCGAAATTGATTACGGGTTTGATGAAAGAGTTGGGTTATTAGTTTTTGCCGTTTCTCGCTGTCGTCTTGAGTTTGAGCTAGTTCTAAGGTTTCTACCGCAATGGAGGCCGCCGTTAGGGGACTGCGTAAATCATGGGCTAACATCGCTAAGACTTGATCTTTGAACTTGAGTTGTTCTTGTAAATTTTCTTTATCTTTCTTGAGACGAAATATTTCATCAGAAAGCCGCATCAGTTCGGCTGAATATCCAACATGAGTGGATTGTTCTGATGATTCTTTTGGATCATTATTTTCTTCTAAGGATGAGACCCATTTTGGCCACCATTTTTTCAGTTGATTGACCAGATTACTACCGGCTAAGGTTTGTCTGGGTGTGGGTACCACTTTAACCAAGGATGGGGTAGCAACTAGGCGAAAATGCTCTACTAGATGGGGTTGTTCGTGAATCTCAATGATTTCTAATTGGCAAGTATGATCTTGGCTGACGGTTTTGAGATAGTCTCGAATCGGTTGAATGTACTCGTGGGAACTGGGACGCTCATCGACAAACAACAACAACTGAATAGATGCACCGTGATGGCTTTCAGAGTTTGTTTGATAGTTGGGGGGTTCTAGCACTGCAACTTGATACTATATACTGACAGAGAAATAAGGTTCTTGAAGTAAGAGATTTTTCCTATCTATTCTAGTCTAGATTCTTAAGATAGTATAAAATCAACTACACTTAATCTTAAGGCTTAATGGCACAAACTTCACTGTGACGGTTTAAAACGATTATGGCTCTTGGCTATGTTGCTCTTGTCCTTCATGCTCATTTACCTTTTGTTCGGCATCCTGAACGGGATTATGTCCTGGAGGAAGAGTGGCTTTATGAAGCTATTACCGAAACCTATATTCCCCTTCTGCGAGTGTTTGAAGGGTTGCAACGGGATGGGATCGATTTTAAAATGACCGTGAGTCTGACACCACCTCTGGTGTCTATGTTGCAAGATCCTTTATTACAGGAACGTTATAATAAGCATCTGACTAAGTTACAAGAACTGGTTATTAAGGAAATTGAAAATAATCAACATAACGGTCATATTCGCTATTTAGCTGAGTTTTATAACCAAGAATTTGCCAAAATACGTGAAACTTGGGAAAAATACCAAGGAAATTTAATTATTGGTTTTAAACAATTTCTAGAAAGCAATAACCTGGAAATTATGACCTCTGGGGCGACTCACGGTTATCTACCGTTGATGAAAATGTACCCTCAAGCGGTTTGGGCGCAAATTAAAGTTGCCTGCGAGCATTATGAAGAGGTGTTTGGTCGTCCCCCAAAAGGTATCTGGTTGCCTGAATGTGCCTATTATGAAGGGTTGGAAAAGATGCTGGCAAAGGCCGGGTTACGGTATTTTATTATCGATGGCCACGGTATTTTATACGCCCATCCTCGCCCCCGTTATGGCACTTATGCACCCATTTTTACGGAAGCAGGGGTTGCTGCTTTTGGCCGAGATCACGAGTCTTCTAGTCAGGTTTGGTCTTCTAAAATGGGTTATCCTGGTGATCCGGAATATCGGGAATTTTACAAAGATTTGGGTTGGGAAGCGGATTACGATTATATTAAGCCCTATATTATGCCCAATGGTCAACGGAAAAATACGGGGATTAAATACCATAAAATTACCAATACTCAGGGCAATATGGGGGAAAAATCTTTTTATGACCCCTATTGGGCCCGAGAAAAGGCTGCTGAACACGCAGGGAATTTTATGTACAACCGTGAGCAACAAATTGCTCATTTAGCTGATATGATGCAGCGTCATCCCCTTGTGGTTTCTCCTTATGACGCGGAATTATTTGGTCATTGGTGGTACGAGGGCCCCTGGTTTCTTGATTATTTATTCCGTAAGACTTGGTATGACCAGAATACGTTTGATTTGGTCCATTTGGCTGACTATCTTCGTAATAACCCAACTCAACAGTTATGTCGTCTCTCTCAGTCGAGTTGGGGTTATAAGGGGTTTCATGAATTTTGGCTGAATGATTCTAATACTTGGATTTATCCCCATCTCCACGAAGCTACGGAACGAATGATAGAATTAGGTAACATCGAACCGGCTGATGAGTTGGAAGAAAGGGCTTTGAATCAAGCAGCAAGAGAGTTATTGTTGGCTCAAGCTTCTGATTGGGCGTTTATTATGCGCACAGGCACGATGGTTCCCTATGCCATTGAACGCACGAAAACCCATCTCCTTCGTTTTAATCAGATTTATGATGATTTTCAACTAGGAACGGTTAATGCTACTTTGTTAGATAGCATCGAAGCTATTGATAATATTTTCCCGAACATTGATTATCGAGTTTATCGTTCTCTCGATAAAAAGAAACGGGGAAGAATGAGAAATGAGGAATGAAGAATTTAGAATTAAATTTGTTTAAGATTATGGATTCTAAATTCTAAATTCTACTTAATTACTGCCACTAAAAGTAACTTCTGGAAACTTGGTTTGTGCATCTTTCATGGTGACATTTTTCCCTTGGTTACGGAGGTCCTGCCAGTAATTAATTACTTCTGTAGCTTTATTTAATACGTCGATTCTTTCGGGTTCTAATATCCAATGTTTGGCTTCTAATTCATCTTTTAATTGTTGCCAAGCATCGTTACGCGGCCAGAAGAAATAAGCAGTTAAGGGACTGGTTCCTTTCCCTACGACTTGATCAACAGCGATCGCTACGTTAGCATCTAACCATAGCACTTTTAATATAAATCTAGGCTCCAATTGCCCCTCCGCTTCAATAAACGACAATAACATCTAATCATAGACAATTCACTATTATAACCTATTGAGCTACTTTTTGGCTATTAAACCGACTCATTGCTTTTTCTACGCCTTCTTTTAAGCTGCTTTCGATGGCATCAACTACTAGGGGATAGGTTTTATCGATAATTTTCCTTTCTTCGGGAGAAAACCGCCCTAAAACGTGAGAGATGGTATTATCTACTTGATTTGATTTTCCAATACCAAGGCGTAAACGAGGAAAATTTTGCCCTCCCAAATGGGAAATAATCGATTTCATGCCATTATGACCGCCGGCTGAACCAGATAGACGCATTCTGAGGCGACCAATGGGCAAATCCATGTCATCATAAATGACTAAAACCTTCTCTGATTCTAGTTTATACCAATCTGTTACTGCTCGTACAGATTGACCGGAACGATTCATATAAGTTGAAGGTTTAAGTAGATAAATTTTGTCTTTATTTCTGCTGTTTCCTTCTGCTATCAACCCTTGAAAACGCCGGTTTTCTTTCCAAGAGAATCCCCAAGTTTCAGCTAAAAGATCGACTATTTCAAAGCCAATATTATGACGAGTTTTATCATATTTTGGTTCAGGATTTCCCAATCCGACAATTAATTGAGGAATAATCAATGAGTTAGATTTTGCTGGAGACATTTAGCTGATTATTATAGATTTCAATTTCTTATTCTATCTTAAAATAGTTACTTATCCTAATGGGTTACTATTGATGTTTACTAAAGCGCAAGTATTTAAGATTTTATGTCTTGCTATTGAGGATATTATTGAATGGGCTATTGATTTATTAAACTTAGGTTATGATAGTCCTAATCTTCGCATTAATATTGATATTATTATCCGAGAAAAAGCAGAAAAATGGCTTGAAAAATATAGTTAAACTATTTTTATTCAAAAATAATAAGTCATGAACAATAGAGTAAATCAGTAAATGCGATCGCTTAATCAGAAAAAATGAATTAACTTTGAAAATAAAGCTAAAATTTATCTATTAAATTAAACTCCAAACCCCTAATTAGGTTACAAAATCAAAAACTATTTTACTATGCAAAATAATACCAACTAAACTTAATTTTAGGCTTGAATCTCAAAGGTATTCTGGACAATATTAGCCCAAGTTCCATTATTAGCTAATTCTTGGTCTTGTACTCCTGACCAAAGGGTATAACTACCTGGAGTTAACCCTGTTAAATCACGCTTATAATCAAAACTTCCCCATGTGGTATCAGTGGACCAAGGTGTAATTTCATTGCTTAAAATATCATCTATATCTTGCCAAGCTTCTCCCTCTTTTTTTAACCAGAAATCAATGCGTTGTATATCCTCAACTCCGTTAAAATCTCTGACCCAACCATTATTAATATTTAGGGTATCATTAGAGATATAAACTTGTGCATCGATGTCAAAATATCCATCTAAACCGGTCGGACTAGGGGCAATATTATCCACAATAAATGTTTTTTTAACAATATTACTTGTCGCACCGTTTTTATCTGTTGCTTGTCCCCAAAGGATATGTTCACCGACACCAGAGCCTTGTAATTTTGTCAAGTTTAAACTATATTTAAAACTTGCCCAATCACTGTCATTTTCCCAAGGACTAAAACTATTAGCATCACTAACATCTATCCATTCTCCATCAGGACTGTATACCCAGAAATCAACATTAGCTACATCAGAATAACCATTTTCATCATATACCCAAGCCTCTTCTAAGATTAATGTTTCTGTAGGAGCGTAGTTTTGTTTATCTGTCTTAAATTGTAGTCTTTCTGGGGCTATATTTACTTGAGTAAAATCAAATATTTGAGTAATAATATTACTTTCTAAACCTTGTTGATCATAACCTTTTGCCCAAATAGTATAATTACCTGATGAATAATCACTTAAGTCTATTTGATGATTAATAATTGACCAATTATTATCATTTTCCCAAGGATTAAAGTTAGTAATATCAGCAATATTTTCCCAGTCTTCTCCTTCTTTTTGTAGCCATAAATCCACATAACTTAAATTTTGATAACCATCGCCATCGTAAATCCAAGCATCGGTTAAGTTGAGAATATTTCCTTCAACAGTAACATTAAATTGTAATCCTTCAGGAGCATAATTAGCAATATTATTAACATTATTAATGATTGTCGCTATTGCTTGATTATCAGTCAGATGAGCGTTAGTTGATTGAGCTAAGTTTAAATAAACTGTCTCATCCTCTTCTAAGAGATTATCATCCAAAATGGGGATAATAATGCTTTTATTGGTTTCTCCTGCTGCAAAGGTCAAGGTTCCATTAATAGCAGTATAATCATTTCCTGCTGTTGCTGTACCATCTTCGGTGGCATAATTAACAGTAATTGTTTCACTACTTGGGGTAGATAAAGAAACATTGAAAATCAGTTCTTGATTGTTAGAATCATTTTCTGTAACAGTAGGATTAGAAATAGTTAAAAAGGGTATATCCCAATCATTTGCTGTCCATTGGGTAGTCTTTTCCCAAGTTTCAGGAGTCCATTCTGTAATACTTTTCCAAGCTTCATCTGACCATTTTGTTGTTGCGTCCCAAGCTTCATTTGTCCATAAAGGAACAGCATCCCAAAAATTAAAATGTTTTATATCTTCTAATGAGTCAATCAGATCGAATATATCTCTAGTTTCTTCTTTAATCGCCTCCCAAGGAATATCTGACCAAGATGTTGCCGCATTATAAGCTGAAATTACCGTATTAGTTACTAAATTAGGAATAGATGATATTTTATCAATTAGTGGTCCAATGATTTTCCGATTTTCTTCAACTGTTCCTCTAAATTCTAAAGCAGCAGCAAGATCACTCCCAGTTATTTTTCCAGTGTATATATCTCCGATCAAGAGTCCAACGATATTTCCGATACCAGCAACAGCAACCTGCAAAGCTAAATAGTCTGGATCTCGACCGTAAGTAAACAAATAATCACTTAAATCTCTTGTATCTCCATTGGAAATTGTTGTTATTAAGTTATCTGGTCTATCGTATTTAGTTCGTTTAATTTCTGTGTTAAAAATAGGAACAGAATGTTTTTCAAGAATAAGCTCTTTAATATTAATATTATCGAACCAAGCTCTTGAATAAGCGACTTTAGTCCAGTTTCCATTTAGATAAGTTGAACCTGCCATACTTACCAAGTCAGCAGAAGTAATATAATGCATTACCCCTTGATTATTAGAAGCGTTTAAATTAATTCCATCTTGTTGAGAAATTCCAGGACTATTAAAGGTGACAATTTTCCCCAGTTCTTCTTGATAACTTCCGCCTACCCACTGACTCAATGCACCCCCTAAACTATGACCTGTAATATGAGGTGCAATGGTTAAGCCATCTTCAGGGTTACTAATATCCAATAACCATTGATTAATATCTGCTTGACTACCAATAAATTGATTATAGCCAACTCCTTTTGGATTAACATTACTAAACCAATCTAGTGAATTTTCTGTTCCTGTAATAGCTAAAACAGCTGGTTTGGCTTGGTCATAAATCGTGCCTTTTGCGTAGGTATAATTTTGTTCTGCGCTGTTAAGTTGATTAAGAAAAGTTTTTCCATTTCTATAAGCTTTTGTGTCAGTTCCACCTGAAGTATAGGCAATTTTTTCTAGCAAATCATCATCATTATTTTCAGCAATTTCTGCATTAATGGGATTGGATAAAACAACAAATAAATCTTCATCAGCAGTTAACCCAACAGCCTTAAAACCTGTTGCATCATTAGTGATAATGTCATCGATATAATAATCTTTATAACCCAAGTCATCTAAGTCACTATAGTCATAAACTGAATCAACTAATTTTCTTATATTTGCATCTGTAAGATCACGATAAGCGGTATCTTTAGCAAATAATTCTAAAGCTGCATCACTAACAGGTGAACTACCAAAAACGGTAATTTCTATTTCTTTTTTAGTTTCTCCAGGTAAAAAAGTGAGGATATTTTGTGAGATATTATTATAATCTTTTTCTATATCTATGTCTGAAGATGTAGCACTGCCATCTAGAGTATAATATTCAACAATTATAGGTTTATCGTATTCTGATGATAATTCAACCTCAAAAACAAGGGTTTTGTGATTGGTATTTGCTTCAACTTCTACCCAACTATCACTAATAGATATAGTAGGTTCGGGTAAGGGTTCCGGAGAGGGAGGAAGTGGTGTAAAACTTCCTGTATCACCAAGATCATATATGTCTGGATAGGTTGGATGTACTTTATGTTTAACCCATTCTTCTATACTAGAATCATAGTAACCAGGATTCGTTGTAAGTTCTCCCTCTGGAGTTATAAACCATTTTTTATTTGATCTATTTCCACTAATTGTACTATTTGAACTCCAAGTACCTATGTTATAAATACCACCACCTTTATCACTAGCAGTATTACGAGTAATAATATTATCCTTTAAATTTGCTTTACCCTTATTAAAAATAGCACCACCTTGATCATTAGCAATATTAGCAGTAATAATATTATTTCTTACATTTGCTTCCCTCTCGTTAAAAATAGCACCACCTTGATCACTAGCAGTATTACCAGTAATTCTATTATTTGTTAAAGTAGCTTTACCCCAATTATAAATACCACCACCTCTAGTATTAGCGGTATTACCAGTGATAGTATTATTATTCAAAGTTGCTTTACCCTTATTATAAATACCACCACCCTCATGAGGAGAAATATTGCCAGTAATAATATTACCCCTTAAATTTATTTCACCGCTATTAAAAATACCACCACCATCAGCAATATATATACCACCACCAGTAGTATTACGAGCAATAATATTATTGACTAAATTGGCTTTACCATTATTAGAAACACCACCTCCTACACCAATAGTGTCAGTATTACCAATAATCCTATTATTAGTTAAAGTAGCTTCACCACTATTAGAAATGCCACTTCTTTCATTACCAGTGATAGTATTATTCGTTAAAGTAATTGTCCCCTGGAAATTCCGAATACCACTTTTATAATTATCATTAATAATATTTTTTATTACAGTTGCTTCACCGCTATTAAAAATACCACCACGACTAAAAGAAGCACTTGCATTATTACTAATAATATTATTAGTTAAAATAGCTGTACCAGAATTCTCCACACCACCACTAGCACCACTCTTACCAAGATTTCCAGTGATAGTATTATTATCTATAGTTACACTGCCATCATTACTAATACCATTGCGAGTATTGCCAGTGATAGTATTATTATTTATAGTTGCACTGCCATGATTACGAATACCACTGCTACCATTATCAGCAATCACATTGTTGTTTACAGTTATAATCCCACTGTTCCTAATACCAAGTCTATTATTATCACTAATGGTATTATTCATTAAAGTAGCTGTTCCATAATTATCAATTCCATGATCTGCATTGTCACTAATTAAGCTATTCTCTACCCTAATATTCCCAATGTTGTAAATACCACCACCATCTTTATGAGTAATAACAATATTATTTAAAATTAGTCTTGAATTACCTTGATTTATTATAATAAAATTTTCTTTTTCTTCTCCAGGAATAACTTCAATATTATTATTATTAACAATCTCTGAATACTCACTACCATTAGACTTAATAGTAATATTTCCTGCTATATTTAAACTACGATCTCCAACAAAAGGATCATTAATATAAGCAAGATGAGTTAATTCATAAGTTAACCCTGACTGCAATTCAATAATATGAGGAGTATTAGGACTTTGATTAGCAATACTAACAGCATCCCTTAAAGATAAACCTGCCCCAATATCTGCGCTACCGTCATTTTCATCTACTGTGGTATCAACAATTAATATAATAGGTTCCGATGTTTCTAAGGCAACTAAATTATCACCAAAAAATATATAATTAAGATCATTTTCTGCTTTAATTCTCGTTAACTCCGCTTCACTAAAATCAAACTCTCTTACTAACCCTGAAAATAATTCCCCTTCATCCCCTGCTGTATCAACTTCATTCACTTTAGCATCAACAAAATGCCCAATTTCTTCCAATAAAACTGTTAATATTGCCTCAGAAGAAGCAGTTTCAATAAAACTATCAGCCAGATAAATTTGATTACTATTTACTGCATAACCACCCGGAAAATTGCCTAAAATAGCATCACTAATTATTTCAATTTCAGGAAGTTGACTAAACTCTCTGTTTTGCCATTGTGTGCGAATTTCTTCTGCTTCTGCAACATCATAATCTGTCCCAAAAGCGATCGCAATATTATCCCAAAAACCATCAGATTGAGCAAAGTCAAATAAACTATCAAAAACCGTAGGTAAAAATGCTGTTAAAGAGTCAGTCATTATAGTAGCAGCAGCAGCGACAATGATGTCGTTATGGCCAATGGTGGTGTGAGTATTGTTGCTGTTTGTGGTGAACATTGTGTGATTTCTCTTTCCCCTTGTTACCTTTATATTATGAAGTCATCAGGGGTGATGTCAGTCCCAAAAACAAGATATATTTAAGGTTTTTCTTGTTCCCTTTTCTCCCGATAAGTGGAATAAAGTAGAATAAAGTAGAAATTAGATCCCATTATTACCCTAAACCTCTTACAAAAGTTTTTCATGATATAATAGAAAGTTAGTAATTTTTTTTGTTTTCCAGAATAAATCTCAGATTAGCGATCGCCTAATACGAAAAAAATAATTAAGTTTTAAAACCTAAATCTATGATTTAGCTAATTAAGTTTTTTTAAAATATATGGCTTATACTTCTGTTATTTTAATAGAGTGTTTAAGTAGAAAAATATCTCAAAAATAATGTTAGGATGGATTTATTATTTATATGTATCTAAAAATTAATTACAATAAATTTATGATTTTTATCTTCTTTTTGATGCTAAAGATCATTTAAAATATGGTTATTTTCAATATTATTAACTAGATGTAACAAGAGATAATATTGATATTATTATTCGAGAAGAAGCAAAAAAATGGCTTAAAAAATATAGTTAAAATATTTTGTTTTCAAAAATAATAATTAATGGGGATGGAGTTATTGACAAATAGAACTGTAAAAAATCATGTCCCCATCTAGCACAAAACCCACTATCCAGACTGATTGTCAGATATGGGTTTGTGAGAGGGGATAATGCTCGATTATTGTTATAATTTAAAGACCCTAACCTGGGTTTGACGGGACGCTTCCGTTCCTAAGAGATAGCGTCTCGTTACTTTTGAGCAGTCTTTTGAGTGTTTAACTCAGATTTTTGGCTTTCTTCAAGAGTCCAAGAGTTAAATGCTCCAGCATTATATTTATTACTTTGACTAACTCGCCAAACGGCCATAGGAAATGTTGCGACAATCAACATAAATGCTCCCATACAAATAAAAACATATTTGTGATGTTTGTGCTTAGATTGTATGGTGTGAATGCTGTTTGTATTTTGAATAGATTGTGACATGGTTTTTTCTCTTGATAAAGATGGTTGAGAACATTGAGTTAAGATATAGTTCGGTTATTTTGGCATTAATGGTAAATAGGGGAATAAAGGATGCCAATTCATAACCGTGGCAGCGACGAGAAATGTAAACATGAAGAAAAATATCCTTGAAAACGGAACTTGTTGATTTTTCCACAGTTTACTGAGAATAAACCAACTAACCAACCAACCGATTAACATTACCGTTTGTTTTCCTGAATAACTCCCAATTTCACCGTATATGGGGTCTGGGTTATGACTACCAGGAATCCAACTACCTAAAGTCCAAACAGTTTTTTCCCAGCCTTTATATATACTGCAAAAATGCTGATTAACCATTAATAAGAAACAACTAAAAGCAGCACTGACAAGAGCGGATGCAGCAGGGCCTGAAACAGTTGGTGGATTTTTTGAGCCGGCGGCCAAACCCGAAGGAAATTGTTTAAGTTGGTTCCAAAACCTCACATAGATTGGTAGGTGATGGAAATTACGATCAATATTTGACATGAGACGTGGTACTGATAAATAACAATGGGATGAAGATGATTACAGAGAGTGCATTCTGGCAACGTTTAAACCACTGACAAATCCACCAATGGCAAAAAACATCATGGCCATTAGTGCTAAACAAGTTCCCATGAGAACAGGACGATTCTCTTTATCTAAAATGGAGTCGCCATATTTCCATAAAATCCAGGTAGAAGCAACACCCAAAGGAAGGGTAAAAAGTACCGTAAATTCATGATATTCCATGAAAAGGTAATGAACTAAGGGTGTATTTTCCCTTAACCAAGCTCTTGCACCATTAGCCGGCGCACGATAACGCATATATACCCAGTTACCAGTAGCAATGGACAAAAAAGATAAAGCAGTTGACCAAAAAGTTAGGGTTCGCATTTGAGGCAAAATTTTACCAACCCTTCGCAATAAAGGAAAAGCTAAATGTCCTGCATAGGTGACGACTATAATCGCCAAGAGTGAGGCAAAACCATGAATTGCCCCCATATAACGTTGCCAGGGACTCGGACTTAACAGGTTCGCTAAAGGTAAAAACAGAAATAATCCTGCTGAGAGAAAGCTCAAACCATAAATACAGGTTGTCGCCATATCCATTGAACGAGGCAATGATGAAGGTTGTGAGTCCGAAGACTGTAGAACCATAAAGGATTCCTCCACTGAATTTTAGGCATAGATATCAGCACCCCTTATTCAGAATTAACTGCAATAAAATAAGTGCTGCTATTAGGAATTTATCATACTTAGTAAGAGGATAAATTGAAGAGAATATTAAGAGATCCAAGACTAAGATTGCCCAAATGCTTTAAACTGGTTTAAGATCAATAATGAAAATAATAGGAATTTGAGCAAATTTTGCGGACAAAACCCTTAAAAAAGCCACATAACAAAAGCTTAACTTTTTTCACCTTTTCTTAACTTTTTGAGTAAATATCTCCCTTAAGCTGTTAGAAAAGATAATTAGTAATGCTAACAATTCTCAATACTATAACTGACCAATAATCCTCCCACATAATTGACACTTTTCAGCAAAATAGGTCAAGATATGAATACAACGTAAACCTTTGTAAAGTTTTGCTTAGATGTCAATAGAACTTCTGTCACTGGATAACATTCAAGAAATTGCGCGTCAATACGGCTATTGGGCAGTAGTTATTGGCATTGCCTTAGAAAATACTGGAATTCCTATCCCGGGAGAAACAATCACGATTGTAGGCGGTTTTTTAGCTGGTAGTGGAGAATTAGGCTACTGGATCGTTTTAGGAAGTGCGATCGCTGGTGCGGTTATTGGGGATAATTTTGGTTATTGGATTGGTCGTTGGGGTGGTTGGCCGCTATTAATCAAGGTGGGAGGTTTCTTTAACATCTCCTCTCACAAACTCGAAGAAGTTAGGGAAAAGTTTAGTAGAAATGCCGATAAAGCGGTCTTTTTTGGGCGTTTTGTGACTTTATTAAGAGTTTTTGCCGGTCCGATCGCAGGTATTGTGCAAATGCCCTATTATCGATTCTTATTATGTAATTTGGGAGGGGCGACTGTTTGGGCGTTAATTATGGTGACTTTATCCTTTTTTGTGGGAAGATTAGTGCCTTTACCGCAATTAATTCACTGGATCACTCAATTTGGTATTTTAGCTTTAATTGGTGTCATTGGGTGGCTAGGAGTGACATTGTGGTTCGAGTTTGGTAAACCTGGATTGCAAGGTGAAGAATAAACTAGAAAATCTCTCACACTATGCAAAACTTAAGATAATCATCGTAATTGAGACAATCTTCCTAGATAATTCACGATACAATAACAACAGGATTGGTAATCATCAATCTTTGTTGTGCCACCCTAAAGCCAGACTACTGAACGCAAGGGAAAAGTTACTGTATGCCCCAACCTAATCTACATCTCATCAACTCCCATGTAGATAACCGTCAGGTTTCTGAACATCACTACAATAAGCAGACTCATAAATCTTATAAACCTGAATTATCCTTAAAAGAAGTTAACCAAACCCTAGAAAATGCCAACGCTGAACAGGTTATAGAATGGTCTAGGGACACCTTTGGGGAAAGATTGGTAATGAGTACCAGTTTTGGTATTCAAGCGGCTGTAATGCTGCATTTAGTGACCCAGGTGGTGCCAGATGTTCCCGTTATCTGGGTGGATACAGGCTATCTTCCTGCCGAAACCTATCGCTTTGCCGACGAATTAACCGAACGCCTCAAACTCAATCTTAAGGTTTATCAGTCTCCTTTAACCCCTGCAAGAATGGAAGCACTGTATGGTAAACTTTGGGACCAACACGACCTGAATTCTCTTAACCGCTACGATTTTATCCGAAAAGTAGAACCCATGCAACGGGCGTTAAAAGAACTTCAAGCAACTGCTTGGTTAGCAGGGTTACGTCGCCAACAAACGGAACATAGACAGTCCTTAGAAAGAGTTGAATTACAAGGAGAACAGTACAAAGTTTATCCTATTTTGACCTGGAATTCTCGCGATATTTATCATTATCTAACGGCACACGATTTGCCTTATCATCCCTATTTTGATAAAGGCTATGTTACTGTAGGAGACTGGCATTCTAGTCGTCCCGTTATGGCTGATGATGAAAGTGAAAGAGATAGCCGTTTTCATGGTGTTAAACAAGAATGTGGTCTCCATTTAAACTTGTCTCCTGGCGCGGCTGAAAGTTTAGATTCTAGTACCCTTTAATGTTTTGTAGCTTCTAGTTATTCGTTCGAGGACTGTTAAAATGGTTGTTGATTTACGTCGTTTAACGGTTAAGGAATATTACCGCATGGGTAAATTGGGAATTCTTGATCCTAATGAATCAATCGAATTAATTGATGGGCAAATTATCAAAAAACCAATGAAAGGAACATCCCATGAAGCTGCTATTACTCGCATTGGGAGAAAATTAGGCAATAGTTTAGTAAATAAAGCTTTAATTCGATATCAATCTCCTATTCATTTAAACGAATATTCTGAACCCGAACCTGATATTGCGATCATTAAAATCGATGCTTTAGATTATGAGGAACATCATCCTCACCCAAATGAAATATATTTATTAATTGAAGTAGCTGATAGTAGTATAGAAAGAGATATAGATTTCAAGGCAAAAGTGTACGCTAAGGGAGAAATTAGTGATTATTGGGTTTTGGATCTAAGCAATCGTCAATTATATGTTTTTCGTCAACCTTTTCAGGGTGAATATCAGCAAAAATTTATTTTATCTGATGAGAATGAACTCTCAATTTTAGCTTTTGAAGAGATTACAATTCAAGTCAGAGAAATGTTAAGACCTCAATAATTTTGACTAATGAGAGCTAATGTATTATACTTTAATTTAGTACGAATAAAATAATTAGTTATATGTTTAAACAACTATCATTATTTCCAGAAAATATTGAGGGAGAGAAAAAACAGTTTCAAGCAAATATTCAAAAATCTGGGTTTAATTATGAAGAAATAGATATTGGTGATATTACATTTAAAGCTGGTCAAATTGAACCAATACATAGATGGTATCGTCTAACTCCTAGTTATTCACCAGATTTAGTAAAATTTTTGATACAAGAATTACAAATTACTGAAAAAGATTATGTTCTCGATCCCTTTAGTGGAAGGGGAACAACCTCAATTCAATGTCAAAAACAAGGAATTAAATCTTTAGGTATCGAAATCAATCCTTTACTGCAACAAGTAGGACAAAAATCTTTAATATGGGATCGAGAAAATCTCAATCTATTGGATGACTATCTTCTAGAAATATCCAGTGTTATTAATGAATTTAAAACCCTCTCTCTTGAGAGTATCATTAATCAATTTGATACAAATATCCCTATTATTCATAATGTATTTAGATGGTGGAAACAAGATGTTCTTAAAGAGTTAATTATTTGTCGTGAAGTAATGTTAAAACAAAAATATACCTTAGTGAAAAACTATTTATGGATAGCTTTAACCGAAGCTTGTTTAAATTGTGCAAATATTCATAGAAATCATCCAACAATAACTTTTGATGATAACCATAATAGAAAAATAAATGTTTTTGAAGAAATTAGTCAAAGATTGGAAATAATTAAAACTGATTTGATAAATCTTGATTGCCAAATAAAATCCTTTTCAGAATTAGGAGAAATTAAACTAGGTAACTCAACTAAAAATTTGCAACACCAAATAAGTCAACCTATTAATTTTGTCATAACTTCTCCTCCTTATCCTAACCGATATAGTTACGTTCATCAAACTAGACCACAATTACACTTTATGGAAGTATTAGATAATATTAAACAAGCAACAGAAATTGATTTACAAGCTATTGGAGGAACTTGGGGAAAAGCTACTTCAATCTTACAAAAACAATTAATTGAAGTTCCCCATGAGATTCTTCCCTATCTTTCTTATTATGAAGAATTGAGAGATAACAGTATCTTAATGTGTAATTATGCTACAAAATATTTTATTGATATGTGGAAGCATATAAAATCACTCAACACTGTTAAAGCAGATAAATTCAAAGGTGTATATGTTGTGGGTAACTCCAGACTTTCAGGAGTCGAAATATTTACTGAATGTATCTTAGGAAAACTTTTTAGACAGGAAGGTTTTGAAGTCGAAAAAATTGTCTCTTTTAGAAAAAGAGGTGGTAAAAAACGTCTATATGAAACTGCAATTTTTGTTAGAACTTAGTTAATATCCTATCAATTTCTTGTTTCAATATATTAGAGTTTTTGTTGAGAAAATTATATAAATTAAATCCAGTTATCGATGTCACTAAGTTGAAACTATCTATTCCTTCATAAACTTCCCAACTTTTAGAAAGTCTAGCTAAAGGATTTTTTAATGATGTACTGCAAAAAACTAACATAACAGGTAAAATTTTGTAAGATTTTAAGGCTAAAGACATATCGTAATCAGCTTGAATTCTTTTTGAATCGCCAATTTGATAACAAGAACGAACCTCAAAACCTATCCCATCATAATCTCGCCAACTTTTAGGAATCCGATCATTAAACTTATTGTTAGGAATCAAACCATCAGTAGACCTAATTTGATTGCGTTCTCCGATCTTAACTTCTACACTGAAATTTAGCTCATTTTCATCTAAAGAAAAGCTTTTTGTTAAAAGATATAGGAATAACCCCTCATACATATCTCCTAGTTTACGGTGTAAAGAAGTTATCAGATTACCACCGACTCTAGCAATAATGTATCTATCATCATCCAACCCTAAAATACCAAAAGCTGGATCATTAGCTATAAGTTGTTTAAATTCATCTCGATTATTAATATCAGAATAGCTTTTATAAGGATCAAAATTTAAAACTTTTCTGATATTTGTGATTGCTATATTCAATAGTTCATCTTCGTTGATCATCTTAGATTCTCCCTCAATAAATATAATTATGAAACTTGAATTAAATTAAAAATTTTCATCCTCATGTTCTTCTCCTAAATCATCTAAATCTTTACCAAACTTTTGTTGAGGAGGAATAGCAGCAATAATGGCATCAATAACCTTCCCAACCGGTATAATTTCGATGCCAATATCATCGGCAAAACTCTGTCCTTTAGGAACGATCGCCCGTTGAAACCCTAATTTAGCTGCTTCTTTTAACCTTAATTCCATCTGAGAGACTAAACGAACTTGTCCCCCTAAACCCACTTCTCCTATCAAAACAGTTCTCGGATCAACAACGCGATCGCGGAAACTAGCAACAACGGCGATGGCCACCCCTAAATCTGCCGCCGGTTCTTCCACCCCTAAACCACCGGCCGAAGCTACATAAGCGTCTAATTTTGACAACGGAATACCCACCCTTTTCTCTAATACGGCCAAAATCTGCTGTAAGCGACTATATTCCACTCCAGTAGTAGAACGACGGGGAGAAGCATAGCTAGTGGGACTGACTAACGCTTGTAACTCTACGACGATGGGACGAGTGCCTTCGCAAGCGACAACCGTAGCGGTTCCGGGGACAAACTCATCTCGGTTGCCTAAAAACAATTCTGAGGGGTTATCTACCTCCACTAACCCATGTTCGGCCATTTCAAAAATACCGATTTCGTGGGTTGCCCCAAAGCGATTTTTAACCGATCGCAGCAGACGATGGGAAGCATAGCGATCGCCTTCAAAATATAATACCGTATCTACTAAATGTTCTAACACCCTTGGACCTGCGATCGCCCCTTCTTTGGTGACATGACCGACAATAAATAGAGTAATATTATCCCGTTTCGCTACCTGCATTAAAGCCGAAGTACATTCCCTAACTTGCGCCACAGAACCCGGCGCAGAAGTCAAGGCAGCGAAATATAAAGTTTGAATACTATCTATAATTGCCACTTGAGGTTGTAAAGATTCTAACTCCCTTAAAATCTCTTCTAAGTCCGTTTCAGGGAGAATAAAAAGATTAGCCTTATCTGATTCCTCTACTGACTTTTTATTACTTTTAACCTTGCCATTTTTGCCATTAGTTTCTGCTTGTTTAGCAGCCGTAATACTACTAGCTTCTGCTACTCCTAAACGAGAGGCCCGTAGCTTAATTTGTTGGCCTGATTCTTCGGCCGATACGTATAAAATACGGGCTAATCTTTGGGACAATTGGTTAGCAGTTTGTAACAATAAAGTAGATTTTCCAATACCCGGATCTCCCCCAATTAAAACTAAAGATCCCGGCACAACCCCACCTCCCAAAACCCGGTCTAATTCTCCATAACCCGATTGAAAGCGCGCTTGTTCCTCTTCTGTAATATCATTAAAAGAGACAGAAATGCGAGGTTTTGGGGCAGCAGGAGACCGTTTATCGGTGCGATTATTGGATTGCCAGCCCCCTCTAGCTGCCTCCACAGGAGAGGATGAACTATTGACCACTTGTTCTTCTAGGGTTCCGTATTCCCCACAAGCTTCGCACTTGCCGAACCATTGAAGCGACTCTGCACCACAGGCACTACAAACATAAACAATTTTTGTTTTAGCCATAATGAAATTTAAAGAAACGTTAAAAAAATTAAAAAAATACTGGATATTGAGGGAAAAACCCGAGAAAATGAAAAGGGGTGTTAAGAGAATAATCCTCTTGCAACCCTGATTATGTTTAGATTCTCAACGAAGAATTTAGGCTTAAGAATAGCAAAAAAGGGATATTCTGGATCTTAGAGAGATTCAGGAAAGGCCACTTAACTTAAAGATTAGCAATTTTACTTATTATTAGGGAGCGTGGGCAACATTGGAAACACAGAAAGAGAAAATTTTAGTGGTGGATGACGAAGCTAGTATTCGTCGTATTTTAGAAACTCGTCTTTCTATGATTGGCTACGATGTAGTAACGGCGGCCGACGGTGAGGAAGCTTTGGATATCTTTCATGAGGCCATTCCCGACTTGGTGGTATTGGATGTGATGATGCCTAAATTAGATGGTTATGGGGTCTGTCAGGAGTTACGCAAAGAGTCAGACATCCCTATTATTATGTTAACCGCTTTAGGGGATGTAGCTGATCGCATTACGGGGTTAGAATTGGGTGCTGATGATTATGTGGTCAAACCTTTTTCCCCGAAGGAGTTAGAAGCGAGAATTCGTTCTGTCTTAAGACGGGTGGAAAAAAATGGCGCACCGGGTATTCCTAGTTCTGGGGTCATTTCTATTGCTTCGATTAAAATTGATACCAATAAACGTCAGGTTTACAAGGGAGATGAACGCATTCGCTTGACTGGGATGGAGTTCAGTTTATTGGAGTTGTTGGTCAGTCGTTCGGGAGAACCTTTTTCCCGTTCAGAAATTTTACAAGAGGTATGGGGTTATACTCCTGAACGTCATGTGGATACGAGGGTAGTTGATGTCCATATTTCTCGTTTGCGGGCAAAATTAGAAGATGACCCTAGTAACCCTGAATTGATTTTAACGGCAAGAGGAACAGGTTATTTATTTCAACGCATTTTAGAACCTGGTGAGGAACCATAATCGTTGTTAGGGGTTTAATGTTATTAAACCCTAATTTTTGCCTGAAATATTTAAAGAATTAACAGTTTAGAAAACTTTGTTACTGTGAAGACAACAAAAGATAAAAGTGGGAACTATTTGTGCTTAATCATTGTCTTTTAGCTCGATATATATAAATTATCTATCAATAATTGACATATCAAAGTTCAGATTGTTATATTCTTGGGAATAGAAAATTGCTCAATTGTGGTGTGTGGGAAGTCTAGAAAATGAAATTATCAGTGGTTATCCCCTGTTTTAATGAAATTGGGACCATCGGTCAAGTTATCGACGCAGTTAAAGCATCTCCTGTGAAAAATTGTGAGATTGTTATAGTCGATGATTGTTCAACAGACGGCACAAGAGAACTGCTACAATCTAAACTGGAACCATTAGTGGATCAAGTTATTTATCATCATAAAAATAAGGGTAAAGGGGCGGCCTTAAGAACTGGTTTTGCAGGGGTAACGGGAGATATTGTTATCATTCAAGATGCTGATTTAGAATACGATCCCCAAGAGTATCCTTTAATGATAGAGCCTATTCTCAAAGGTAAAGCAGATGTGGTTTTTGGTTCTCGTTTCCAGGGAAGTCGTCCCCATCGAGTTGTTTATTATTGGCACATGGTGGGTAATAAATTTTTAACCACATTATCCAATATGTTAACTAACATTAATTTAACAGATATGGAAACCTGTTATAAAGCTTTTAAAAGAGAAGTTATTCAATCGATTAAAATTAAAGAAAGTCGTTTTGGTTTTGAACCAGAAATTACGGCCAAAGTGGCTAAAATGGGATGTCGTATTTATGAAGTTGGAATTTCTTACTATGGGAGAACCTATAAAGAAGGTAAAAAAATTGGTTGGAAAGATGGCTTTCGAGCCATTTATTGTATCCTTAAGTATAATTTGACTTGATTTATTTTAGACCCAACTATATTGCACAGCAATTAGTTGGGGTATTTAACTTAGATATGGATTAAGGGGATAGGTCAATTCTAAGCAGTTTCCGTTATTTCTACCTCATCGTCACGAAAATGCGCTTTAAATCGTTTCTCGAACTTGACTAATACAGGTAGGTTAGCACTAACTGGCCGGCCTTGCCAATTGGTGACAATATCGATTATCTCCCCTTCCATTCCTTTCAGATCAAATGGTTCTTTCTTATGCTTAGGATGATGATAAACAATAACAGATTCTATAACACGAACGCGATCGCCGATTTTCATAGTCATTAATTCTATACGATCCTCCTATTAAGGTTATTCTGGAGATAATTGACAACTTTACTATTCTGACATAGAGTGTGACGAGATCATAGTTGCCTCCAAAATTGTTTTTCCGTCAATAGGGTAAAAATAAGCTTCAAAAGTTTACTCATTAAGTTAAATAATATAAAGAAAAGTTGAATTTTTGTCAAGAAAATTATTATAATCATTGTTTATGCTTAAATCTTAAGAGAATGTTCTTTTCAATCTTAAGAAAACGGTTATCGTGTAGACAAGTTGCGGTTATTATTAGCCGTCTAATTATTATTGAGTTATTATTATTAGTTATTGGTATATTAGCTCTGCGTCAAACTTATTATACCTATCAGGATTATGCTTTTCTTGCATCACAAAGATGGGATTCTAATGTTTTATTTCCTACAGTTCCTTTAGCTTTGTCTTCTGCTTTTAGTAGTAATGACCAAAAAGAAATTGAGCAAATTTTAAATACTAATTATTATGGTATACAAGGATTAATTATTACGGATACAGAAGGAAAAAAAATAATTAGTTATTCTCATGAAAATTTGCCAAATCAATCAAATTGGATTAATAAAATATCAGTTAAGAATCTCAATCGTTATCCCCATGATTTATTGTTAGATCCTTTTTCATCTTCTGCTAGACGCTATTATTTTAGTGAGGAAAAAGAGAAGATTAACAATCAGGAATCAATTGATTCACAATTTATTTTGGCTCGGGTTTATTATATTAGAGATACTGCTGAGAAATTTTCACAGGAATTATTACAATGGATTCAGAATCCTTTTGAAAAAAATGCTCGTTTTTCTGTTTACAATTTAACTATTTTATTATTTATAATT
Organism: Crocosphaera sp.; assembly: GCA_051439625.1. Taxonomy (GTDB): domain Bacteria; phylum Cyanobacteriota; class Cyanobacteriia; order Cyanobacteriales; family Microcystaceae; genus Crocosphaera. The sequence goes on from JBFRWO010000023.1 coordinate 58,018, forward strand.
GGTGGACTATTTATCTGGAGTTTTACTGAGTGTTTTTTAATTTATCGACTTTTAACTATCAGAGAAAAACAACAGTTATTCCAAAGACTAAAGTTAGAGAAAGAATTAGTAAAAAAAGAAAAAGAAAAAAGAAAAATTGCTGATCAAAATCAGGAACTGTTAGAAAATAAGCAAATCCAATTACAAAAAGAAATTACAATTCTCCAGAATAATCTTAAAGAAAAAATATCCCAAAATTACCGTTTAATCGAAGAAAGAGAAAAAGAACAAAAAAAATTAGAAAAGTTAGAAATTAAGCAGACTCAAAAAATACAAAATCTTCAAGCTGTTATCAAGGAATACGAACAAGAAATTTTGATTTTGGAAGTTTGGCAAGATAAATCTCAAGAGTTAGAAGAGATAAAACAAGAAAAAGATGACTTGTTGTTACAATTAGAGGAACAACAAAATTTAGAACAAGAAAGTAAGCAACATATTCAATCTTTGAGAAAAAAAATTGAAGTTTTAATAATTCAAAATCAAGAAAATGAAGAAAAAATCAATGATTTACAAGAATTACAATTATCTAATGAAAAGTCCATTCAACAAAGAGAAGAAACCATACAACAAGAGTTTGAACGACAACTAAATCTAGTTCAACAAGAATCGCAATATGCTTTTGAAGAAGCACAAAATTTGGAACAAGAAAAAGAAGGATTAATTGCACAAAATAAAACCCTAAGAGAAAATTTGAACTCAGAAGTTGAAAAAAATAAATACTTAGAATTTGTCCTAGAAAGATATAAGAAAGAGGATAATAAGATCATTAATGAATTACAGGACACTAATGATGATTATCCCTCAATCCCTACATCTTATTTAACTAACATTTCTAGTAGAAAAGCAATTAGAGCTTTTCAGAAATTGGGATTTGAAAAAGACAGACATAATGGAGATCATTTTATTCTCAAAAAGAGAGAAACCAATACAATTACTTTTCCTATCCCTCATCCTCGACAAGAACTTAATCCCCTAACCCTCAAAAATATTTTGATACAAACCAATACTACTTTAGAGGATTTTTTAGAGAATTTGTGAATTCTGAAGTTCTAAAACCTTGTTTCTGCCCAACGAGCAACATTTGTTAGAATAGCATGGGGATTATCAAAAGCTTTCATAAATATTTGGTGATAATAACACTCTTCTGGTGATCTTAATTTTGTATCTGAATGCTCTTTTTGATATTGTTTAGCTTGTTGTTCATTCATGACATCTTTTAGAGTTTCAGTTAATAAGTCAACTGTACCACTGCCCTCGTCAAATTGTTCTTTTTTGCGCCAAACAATTTCCTCTGGTAACATATCTTCAAAGGCTTTTCGTAAGATCCACTTTTCTACAGGAGGTGTACCTTTGAGTTTTAAATGTGCTGGTATTTTTTGACCCATTTCTATCATTTTTAAATCTAAAAATGGTACTCTTCCCTCGATAGAATGAGCCATAGTTAAACGATCAACACGCTGTAAATTAATGTTGTGTAAACTATTAACCGAACGTCTTAATTCTTTGTGTAAGGTATCATCACTAGGAATATCTTTATAGTAAGTATAACCGGCAAATAGTTCGTCTGCTCCTTCTCCTGTGAGAATTACTTTTACATATTCCGAGGCTAAACGAGAGGTAAAATAACAAGGAATACCGCTTCTAACTAAGTCTTGATCAAAGGATTCTAAATAATAAATAATCTCTGGTAGTTTGGCGATCGCTTCTTCGGGAGTAATAATATATTCGTGGTGTATAGTTCCTAAATAATCAGACACCAAACGAGCAGCATTAATATCTTTACTGCCGGCAATACCTACAGAAAAAGTATGTAATTCTGACTTATGTTTTTTGGCTATAGCAGCTATAATACTACTATCTAAACCTCCCGATAAAAATGCCCCTAAAGGTACATCGGCCATCAATCTTTTAACCACAGACGCTTCTACTGTTTCTCGTATTTCTTGCAGTAAATCATCAACATTAGCATCTGGTTCAGGGGGAATATCTGGTAAGCTATAATATTGAGAAAACCCTGTTTCCGAAGAGAAGAAATGACCAGGGGGAAACTCTTCTACATTATCACAAAATTTTGTAAGAGCTTTTAATTCCGAGGCAAACCAAAAATCACCGTCTTTTTTGCTATAATAAAGAGGTTTGATGCCGATAGGATCACGGGCAGCAATAAACTTATTATCGTCAATAATAGCAAAGGCAAACATTCCATCTAATTCGCCTACTGCTGTGGTACTTTTTTCTTCATATAAGTGTAAAACTGCTTCTGTATCGCTTTTGGTTGAAAATTTGTATTTTTTCGCTAATTCTGGTTTTAATTTCGGATAGTTATAGATTTCTCCATTACCAATAATTGCTTGACTGTTTCCTTTAGAATAAATGGGTTGATCTCCCCCATCTACATCCATAATACTTAATCTTTGATGCCCCAAAATTCCTGAACCGTCGGGAACTGTGAAAACACCTTTCGCATCTGGACCACGATGAACAATACTTTTCATCATCGCTTCAACGCTAGTCTGTTCTGTTTGTCCCCAGATTCCTGCAATTCCACACATAGTTTCCCTTAGAATGCTACTTCTGAGCCTAGCCTAACATTTTTAAATGCTCTACAAAATCCAAGAATAATTTAAGAAATAGTAATGAGCAAATTAAGGGCGAACGATGGGACTTGAACCCACGAGTGCCGGGACCACAACCCGGTGCCTTAACCACTTGGCTACGCTCGCCATACATCTTCATTAGTATAACATATTTTTCTGCTTGTGTACAAAAGAGGGTAAGCTAATTAGCAAATTGAAAATGGCAGACTTATTTATTATTATTTTTTATGGTTATTTCTCTTGCTCATCTCGGACCGGTTGGTACTAATGCAGAAACTGCTGCTTTAGCTTATGCTCATTGGTTAGAAAAGACTCAGGCACAATCTTCTTTATTGTGTCCTTGTCCCAGTATTGCTCAAACCTTGCATTCTGTTGCTCAAGGAGATACCAAAAAGGCCGTGGTGCCGGTGGAAAACTCAACCCAAGGTAGTGTGACCTGTACCTTGGATACCCTTTGGCAACTAGATCAGCTGAAAATTCAACAAGAGTTAGTTCTACCCATTATCCATGCTTTCTTTTCACGGGGAACGTCTCTGAGTGGTATCAAAACGGTCTATTCCCACCCTCAAGCTTTGGCACAATGTCAAAGATGGTTAGAGAAAAACCTCCCTAACGTTGCCTTAATTCCTACTAATTCGACGGCCGAAGCTTTACAAAAAATAAGTCTCGAACCCACATCGGGGGCGATCGCTGCCCCCCGTGCTGCCAAACTGTACCATGTGCCTATTTTAGCCAACCATATCAACGACTACCCGGATAACTGTACCCGTTTTTGGGTAATGACCTTAACCTTAGATCCCATTCCGACGCTGAGTAGTCGTATTTCTTTGGCTTTCAGTGTCCCTGATAACATTCCTGGTTCTTTAATGAAACCATTACAGGTGTTTGCTGAACGCAATATTAACCTCAGTCGCATCGAGTCTCGTCCCACCAAGCGATCGCTGGGGGAATATCTCTTTTACATCGACATTGAGGGGAACCACGAAGATCCTAACATTATTAACGCTCTGGATGCTTTAACCCATCATACGGAAATTATCAAGATATACGGTAGTTATCCAGTGTTATTTCTCGAAGAAAAGGATATTGAAGAACTTTAATGCTAACTGTTCACTGTTAACTGTTAACCTACTTGAGTACATCTTTCAGTGCGGTTCGCGCTGCTAAATGATTGCGAGTAGAGGTTAAGATTTCAACTTCGCGTTCAAGACGACCTTTGGTGTTTTGCATTTCTAAGAGTGCTTGTTGTTCTGCTGCGACTCCGTACAAGTTACCGGCTACCCAATAGGATAATTCTACAGGAAGTTCGGGTAAATCATCGGGTAGTTCAATTTTTTGGTCGGTTAATTTAGCTGAAAGACGGACAACATCCTGCAATAACTGTGCTACTTCATTACCCAAGGGATGGAGGTTTTCCTGGGTTGGTTCATCTTCCAGCCATTCTACCAAACCTACCCGATAAGGTTTTTCTCTGACATATTCTAGAACCCGAAACCGTTGTTGTCCCATGGTTAAAACTTTCATGCGATCATCGGGAAGACGTTGAAAACGCATTAATTCAGCACAAGCTCCTACTTTAGCAATTTCTCCATTAACAGGGTTGACCATCACCACACCAAAACGACGATCCCCTTCTAAAATAGTGTTCATCATCATCCGATAACGAAATTCAAAGATATGCAGAGGTAGAGGACGACCAGGAAATAATACGACTTCAGGTAGGGGAAAGATAGGAAGTTCTCGAACTGCAAGGGAAGAAGATGTCATAATACTTAAGCGCGCGTCTTAGCTTTTATTTAATACTTTAACTGATTTTCCCCAATTAAGTGAGGTACTCTTGGGGCAAAATTTTTGCTCAAAATATCCCAACGTTGTCAACCTGAGTTAGGGGTTAGGAGTTAGGAGTAGGGTTCAACGGCCGTTGAACCCTACTTTGTTAACTTTCAGAGAGAAATTTTATAGTTATCAAAACTTTTGCTACAGGACGAAATTAGCTGTCTGAAGTTGAAATAATAATTGAGAGGCTGTAAGATTTGCTCGTTCTACAATTGGAGTATTAGGTGGTAATTTTTTCAATATTTTCAAAGATTCTTGATACATTTTAACGGCTCTTTTGTCATCTCCTTCTTGTGTATAAATGTGACTGAGTTCTAGATAGGCTCCGACAGAAGATGGCTCTAAATAAATAATTTTCTTCAACAGGGATTTTGCTTCTTCGAGTTTTCCTGTTTCTTCAGCAATTTGTGCTAAGAGATAATGAGGAGCAATGGCAAAGCAATCTATTTGTAAAGCTCGATTTCCATTAGTAACAGCCTCTTCATAAAGTCCTTTATTGGCAGATATTTGAGTCAAAAGATAATAAGCTTGAAAGTTATTAGGATTATTTTTTAGAACTTTCTTTACTTTTTCTATGGCAGTATCATATCTCTCTTTTTTGATTAAGTCTTCTGCTGTTTTGAGAAGTTGCTCATTAGTTAGTTGTTTAATGGCTGTTTTAGCAGTAGAAGAGATAGGGTTCTTTTTTACGGATAGAGAAGAATAAGCTAGGTCTTTTTGGGTATATTTAATAGGAGTTAATGGAGGAATTAATGGCTTACTAATATTTTTTTTCTCATTAGTAACGGCTGGTATGTGATTGATTTTTTGTGTGATTGAATTATTAGCTCGACGTTGATAAATTAATGATTGAGAGAAAACTTTTGCCGTAAACTTATGTAAGTTTTGTCCCGATAGTTCTGTGTGTCCCGTTAATAAATAGCCATGAGGATGTAGAGAGGCATGGAGTTTATCTAATACTGTGGCGATCGCTGTTAAATTAAAATAGATAAAAACATTTCGACAAATAAATAAATCAATTTCTCCAAAAGAGAAAGAATCTTTGACTAAATTGACAGAATGAAACCGTACCATACGTTTGATATTATCATCTAGATGGTATTGTTTTTTTACTTTCTTAAAGTAAGTTTTAATAACTGATGGACTAACCCCTCGTAGCGACCAAGGGTTATAAACACCGTTTTTTGCTTTTATAAGAGCTTCTTGATTAATATCTACTCCTAAAATATCTAAGTTCCATTCATGATAATTTGGAATAAGCTGACTGAGCAAAATTGCCAAAGAATAAGGTTCTTCTCCTGTGGAACATCCCGCACTACAAACTCGAATTGTTTTATCGATTTGCTTACGAGCAATAATTTCTGGAAAAATCTGATCTTGTAATAATTGAAGCTGTTGTTTATCTCGGAAAAAATAACTTTCATTATTAGTCAATAATGCGACAATATTTTGCCATTCTTTTTTGCTTTTTTGACTGTTATCTTTTAAAAAAAGATAGTAATCTTCTGGGTTAGATAAGTTAAGAACTTTTATTCTTAGTAACAGTTTATTGACGAAAGTTTCTCGATCTGAGTCTCGAACGACTAAACCTGTGCGCTTGGAGAATAAGTGATGAAATGATGTTTGTAAGTCTGAAGAGAATGAGGTTGGGTTGAGCATTTAGGTAGTTTAGGAATTTAGAAGTTTATGAGTTCATAGTTTAGTTTACTGTTCATTGTCTACCAGTCATTTCATTTATCATTAGTTTGGAAGTAGGCTTGAAACCTCTCCCAAACTTCTTTCTCCCTAAAGGTAGAGGCTTGAAACCAAAATGAAAGATGTTTAATGTTTAATGTTTAATGTTTAATGTTCAATGTTTTGTCAGTTGAATCTAGTAGTTTAGATACTTAAAATTCTTATATTTGGACTTGTTATGGTCGCTGAATTTTTGTAAGTAAAGGAGCGATTTTTTGGAGAGGAAGAATATGTTTTGCAGCACCTATTTCTATGGCTGCTTTAGGCATTCCAAAAACGATACAACTTTTTTCATCTTGAGCAATTGTCATTCCTCCTATTTCTGCGATCGCCTTCATTCCAGTTGCTCCATCTCTTCCCATTCCTGTTAATAAAATTCCCAGACTGTTCCTACCATAAAATTTAGCAACTGATTGAAACATAACTGTAGCTGAAGGACAATGTCCGTCTACTGCTTCTGTAGAAGTGTGAATAAATTGACCTTGAGATGTCAGTTGTAAATGGCTATTTTCAGGAGCAAAATAAACCGTTCCAGGTCGAGGATATTCTCCTTTTTGAGCAATTTTAATTCTGAGTTGAGACTCTCCATCTAGCCAATTAACTAATCCTTCTAAAAAACCTGGACTAATATGTTGGGTACAAATAATGGGAACGGGAAAATTTTTTGGCAGTGGACTGATAACTTGATTTAATGCTCTTGGCCCCCCTGTGGAAACCCCAATAGCAACGACTTTAACTGGAAAAGTAGTAATATCTTGAGTTGCTTTTAAGTAAGCAATAGTTTTCCGTTTCTCTTGTTCTGATATCTTCTTTATTGCTTCAGAAGTGGAGACTGTTTGACTAGATGATAATTTAGGATTAATTGAAGAAGCAACAGTTTGTCGAAGAGGTTTCGTAAAGACACTCACTCCCGATATAACTTTAATTTTATGTAATAACTGTTCTTTAACTTTGCCGTAGTCTGATTCTAGACCAGTTTTTGGCTTAGGAAATACATCTAATGCTCCCGCTTGTAAGAGGTTAAAAACATTCTTTGTGTCATATTTTTGTACCGAATTACTGATGACTAAAATGGGTCTAGGATATTTAGCCATGACTTGTTTCGTCAACTCTAAACCATCCATGTCTTTCATAGTGAGATCAGTACAAATCACTTCAGGATTAAGCTTAGGGATCAACCCTAGAGCTTCTTTTCCGTTACTCGCTGTGCCAACAATCGCAATCTCAGGACAAGATTTTAGTAGTCTTTGGAGAATGTTTAAAGCTACGGGAGAATCTTCAACTAATAAAACTTTAATAGGCTCTTGGCTCATGATTTTTGGTTAGAGTAGAATTAAAGTTATTACAGAAATAATAACCAGGGAAAAAATGAAATTAAAACTCTGTAAAATTGGCAATTTTGTTCAAGATCAAGTATTCTGCACTCGTGAACTCCTACACTTCTTAACCCTACTTCAAAGGCTTAGCAACAACCTTTTTATTAGCCAAGACTTTGATTTTAGTGACTAAATTTTTTTGAAGTGCTTCCCCATCGCTTGATCCACCTTGGGGTTTGGGAAGAAATTCTAATGCACCTGCTTTCATTGCTTCAAATCGATTGTCAATGTCGCTTTTTTGTACAACATTACTTAAGACTAAGATGGGCATGGGGCAGTTAGCCATAACTTGTTTAATTAATTCAATACCATCCATATTGGGCATATGAAGGTCTGTTACCATGACTTGGGGTTTTGCTTGGGGCAATAAAGACAAGGCTTGTAGTCCATCACTGGCGGTTCCTACGATTTCAACTTCTGGGGAAGATTGAAGGAGTCTTTTATACAGTCCTAAAGCAACGGGAGAATCTTCGACTAAGAAAACTTTGATTTTAGAGTCTGACATTTTTTTGTATCTCGATTTGAATAGTTATTGGGTGGTGGGTGGTAGGGAGTTCGGACAAAGTCCGTGCTAGGTAACAGAATAGTTAACAAGTTTAAAGATCAAATCTCCTACACTCCTGCACTTCTACACTCTTAAATGAATCGTCTCAACGTCTCGATCAGGATTTTTTGATCGAAATCACCTTTGGTTAGGTAAGCATTCGCCCCTGCTTCTGCCCCTTGACGTTTATCTGCTTCGGATGCCAAGGTGGTGACGAGAATAATGGGTAATTCGTTATATTCTCGATACTGGCGAATCTTGGCAGTGAGGTCTAAGCCACTGAGATTAGGCATTTCTACATCAGAAACCACTGCATCGAAACGGCCGGCTCTCAATTTTTTAAAGCCCTCTAATCCGTCCACAGCAATGGTTACGTCATAACCTGCCCCCTCTAATAAACGTTTCATTTGCGTCCGAATAATGATGGAATCTTCCACCAAGAGCAGTTTAGATTTTGTCTGTTTCTGCTGAGTTTGTTGGGAAAGGGTTGCGCAGCCTCCCCCTTGTACGGATTTGAGCAAGTCTTGAGGGTTGAGAACCATGCAAACTTGCCCATCTCCAAGAATGGTGGCACCATTAATGTTGCGAATACGCTTGAGTAACTTGCTTTGGGGTTTTAAGACAATGTCCTGTTGGTCAAGGATGTCATCGACGAGAATACCCAAGCGGTTTGTGCCAAATTTTAAAATGATGCAAGAAAGGCTCTTGGCACTGCTATCAATAGCTTTGGCAGCAGTAGGAATAGTAACGGGTAATTCTAGGAGATCGACTAACCAAGCAATAGATACAGGTTGACCTCCAAAGGTAATGGCTTGGGTCCCTTCTAGGGCAAAGATATCATCACGGGAGATAAGCAGCATGGTTTCTACTGCTTCTAAGGGCATGGCGTAGGAAGTTTCATTAACTTCTACAATTAACACCTGATTGGTAGCTAAACTGGTGCTTAATTGCAAGCGAAACTCACATCCCATTGCTGGGGTAGATTCGACTTTAATAGACCCTTTGAGCCGTTCGACGTTGGCGCGAACTACATCTAAACCCACCCCTCTACCAGAAATCTCGCTGACTTCTGTACGGGTGGAAAATCCAGAGGCGAAGATAAGCGATTGAATCTCAGGGCTGGTCATTTTTTCCAGTTCTTCTTTGCTAAAAACACCACGCCGTATCGCTGTGCGTTTAATGGTTTCGAGATTTAATCCTCGACCATCATCAGCGATGTCAATGGCGATCATGCTACCGGTTTGATAACCGCATAGACGAATGGTAGCAGTGGGGGATTTTCCCTTTTTCTCACGTTCTTGAGGGGTTTCGATACCATGATCCACTGCATTACGAAGGATGTGCATCAGGGGATCTTTCATTTCTTCAAGAACCCGCTTGTCTACTAAAGTTTCTCCTCCTTCGATGACCAGATTAATTTGTTTGCCCTGCTGTTTGGCTAAATCCCTTACCATACGAGGAAAAACTCCAAAAATGGTTGATAAGGGCAACAGTCGTAGGGTTTTGACCCCTGCTTCTAATTCGTTAGAAACAATCTCTAAACTGGCGTTATCTTCGTAAGCAGCATTTTTTAACTGACTAATAATGGTTCCCAGTTGTTCTAAGCGTTGTTCGGCATGGTTGTAGAACTTTTGGAGTTGCTGAGAATGACCATTAAGGGATTCTTGTTGGAAAAGGGAACGATTAACCGAAACATCTCGACTCCATTCTTCCCATAGGTTAACAATGGATTCAATGCCAGTCATACGCTCGGCAATTCGCAGTTTAGTAACCCCTAACTCTCCTACTTGTCGGATTAAGGTATCCAGTTTTGCTGCTTCAACCCGAATGGTTTCGAGGGTATCGGTGGCAGCGCGAACCGGTTGTTGTGGGGTAACTAGGTCTTGTTTTTCTTTGACAGCCACTGGCTGAGGGCTAACCGCCACTGGTTCAGGACTGCTAGGGGTTTCAGTAAACAGCCAATCCTCATCAAACAAATCTGTTTCTTGGGCAATAACAGCGTCAGAGGCATTGTGACCATTACCATTACCGTTATCATCGCTTTGGGCCCCCATTAAATTGGCCAAAACCTGGAAAAGTACCACGTCTGCGGGTTCCCCTGTGACGGCTTCATGAACCAGCTTACGAGTCGCATCTAGTCCAGCATGAATGCGATCGCATAAATCGGGCGTAAGGACACTTTTCCCGTCTTTGATAGCGACTAAGCAATCTTCCATCTGGTGGGTCAAGGTTTCTACATCTTGAACTCCTAACATTCTGGAGTCGCCTTTGAGGGTATGGGCTTCCCGTAGAAATTCCTCGATTTTACCTTGATCATCGGGCTGTTTTTCGAGATAAATTAAGGCATCTTCGAGGTTTTGTAGGCGTTCTGGGGTAACGGTTTTATAAATATCTCTAAGTTCGTCGTCTTCGATATACATAGGCGTTTGGAAGATAGGAGTTTCAACAATTCAGGAGGTCGGGCAATACTACTAAGTTTATGAAATAGGGAGGGTGGGAAGTGTGGGAAGTGTGGGAAGTGTGGGAAGGGTGGGAAGTGTGGGAAGGGTGGGAAGACTAGAAACAATATTCATATTCTGCTCCCCTATCTCCCCCTGCTCCCCCATCAGGAGTTCGGACAAAGTCCGTGCTAGGTAACAGAATAGTTAACAAGCTTGAAGATCAAATCTTCAAGCTTGTTAATTCCTCCTCTAAACAATTGCTTGTAACTCTTTTGCGTCGTTGCTGAGCTTGTCGGTAGTGACTTTGACTTGGTTTATTCCTGCGGTGGTTTCTTGAGTACCGATGGTTAATTCGTTCATGGCCGAGATGACTTGCTGTACCGCAACAGCTTGTTGTTTGGCACTGAGGGAGATTTGTTGGCTGTTGACGAATACCCGTTCAATGGAGTTTTTCACGCCAGCAAAGGTTTCGGCGGTTCCTTGGGCTAATTCGATACTTTCGTTAGCTTTTTTGGTTCCTTCATCTGTTACCATCACGGTGGAGTTCATGGCAGCTTGAACGTCGTTGGCCAGGAGACTAATTTTCTCGGCGGATTTCTTACTTTCATCGGCTAATTTGCGAATTTCACTGGCAACAACGGTAAATCCTTTTCCTTGCTCTCCTGCTCTGGCTGCTTCTACCGCCGCATTTAGGGCAAGCATATTGGTTTGGTTAGCGATGTCTCCTACTAGGTCGGAAATACTGGAAATTTGACCAGTTTGTTCGCTGAGGCGCATAATTTGTTCGGCGATCGCCCCTACATTGTCTTTGAGAATCTTCATTTCCTCCATTGTTTGTTCTACTACTAAGGTTCCGTTTTCGGCTAACTGTTGAGCATTACGCGCCCCTTCGGCAGATTCTTCGGCTTGTTCTGCCGCTTTGAGAGACGCTGAACCCAACTCATCCATTGTGGTGGTGGTTTGGGCAACAGAGGTGGCTTGTTCGTCGATGGTGCGTGCTTGTTGTTCTACGGTAGTGGAAATTGCATTGGCACCAACAGCAACCGCATTGGCTGCATCGTCAATGGGTTTCATGATCAGGCGAGACACCACGAAGGAGATATAGATACCTACTCCTAAATTCACGACCCAACCACCCCAGTTAATTAAATTAGCAATGAACTGGAGGCGTTCAGATGCTTTGATGCGTTCTTGTAGCAAGGTGTCTTCTTCATTTATCATTTCCTGCATGGCAGCTCGCATTTCGTCCATGATGTTCTTCCCTAGATCGGAAAGTACCAATTGTCTAGTTTCTTCAAATTTTCCTGCTTTGGTGAGGCTAATGGTTTCTGCTAACTCAGCAAATTTTTTTTCAGCGTTCACCTGCACATTCTTTGCTCTTTCAACCTGTTTGGGGTTGTCATCCACCAATTGTTTTAACCCTTCTATGAGAGGGGTAAAATCTTCTCGTCCACTGTTATAGTCTGCTAAGTATCTTTCTTCTCTGGTAAAGATAAAGCCTCGTTGTCCTGTTTCTGCATCCACTAACGCTTTTTCGATGGATTTCAGGTCTAGTTTTACCTTAAAAGTTTGATCAACCGAGTTTTGAGCCTCTACTAACTTAATTTGACTCCATTGGTTAACTCCAGTGGTTATCCCTGCGATGGTGATGATAACACCAAAACCGAGGGGGACAATTTGATTAACTTTCAGTTTACGTTCCATGTTTTAAATTTAGTTTAGATTGGACAAAAAAATTGAAATATTGGGAAATAATTTGCCGAGAAAATGATTATATATTTAATTTTTTCTTGACATTCTTTCGTAAAGATAACTCTCTTGCATTTTCTATACTTAGAGTTCCCAAAAATAGAGAAAATGTGATCAATTTATTAAACGATTTCTTTACTTTGTTTTCCTGATTGACTTAGACTTGGGAAGTCTTATGATTAGCATTTGCGATAAATTTAAGCAGCTTCGTTAACTTCTAAATTTCCTTGGGTAATAATTTTAGGTAAATCGAGAATGGTTAACATTTTGTCTGCATAAGCAGCCGTTCCTCTTAGATATTCATGGCGGCTAGATTCCACAGCCATTGGTACAGAATTAATTTCGCTTTGAGGTAAATACATGACATCAAATACTTCATCAACTGGTAGTCCTGCTACCACTTCATCGACTTCAATAACAACTACTTTAGAAATATTTTTGCCCGTCTTTATTGGTAAATTCAAGGAACTTCTTATATCTACTAAGGTGACAATTTCTCCCCGCAAATTTATATTGCCCAAAATATGCTGAGGACAACAGGGAAT
>JBFRWO010000024.1:0-14360 GCA_051439625.1 Crocosphaera sp.
TTTAAGTTTTTTGTTAGCGTATTTTATCCGCTAATTTTTTCCTTCCGTTTCTGACTGATTTCTGGAATAAACCTGTGAAGCAAAACTGGCTTGACATCTGATTTACAGCCTTAAGTTGTCACGAATGATTCTGCCCACTGACGTAATAAATTAGCATGGATTTTGGCTAATAAATCAAATTCTACAGACTTACCCTCTTTAGCAAAGATAGAACGGCGTACCGTGTCAACATCAAACAAAATTTCTCTTTTACTGGTATCTCTGATTAAACTTTGAATCCATCCCACAACCACTAATCTTGTTCCTGTTTTCACCGTTTCTACTCGATGTAAAAAGGTAGAAGGATAGAAAATAATTGAGCCTGCCTGTAGTTTATACGATAAATTCGCCTCTGGTTTTTCAATTACCAACTCTCCCCCCTCATAACTTTCAGGAGAACTCAAGAATAAGGTAAAAGAGACATCCGAGCGAAAAAACTGTTTACCCTCCATCAAAGCGTTGTCTGTATGGCTACCGTAGTTCATATCTGGTTCATAGCGACTAAACCGTAGGGAGTGAATATGTTTAGGCTGAATGGCCAGTTTGAATAATAAGTTACGCTGTAGGGCGTTAATAACCAAATTTTGTAGGGGTTTTACCTCTGGAGAAGTTCTATCCAGTTGGCTATTATGTTTGACTAACTTAGCGTGCCATCCTGCCGTAGTTTGACCCTCAACAAACTTGCTTTTAGAAAGGGTTTCGGTGAGTTGGGTTAATTCTTCGGTGGTGATAATGTTGTCAACGGTCAAAATCATGTTTACTATTGCGTCGTAGTTGCATTTTTTCCCATTGTCTCAACTTATGTCTCACCTATAAGATAATTTTATTGGCAATTTTTGGCAGTCTTCTTTAGAATAGAGACCTTAGATTAAGATTTGATTAATTGAGGAAACCAATAATGAATTCTAAAGCTGTTCAACTATTAATTACCCTTGGTTTAGTTACTACTCTTGGTGCTTGTGGCGGTGGTGAGACAACTGCTCCTACTGACTCTGCTCCGGCTGGAGATGCTACCGAAGAAACCACCGATGCTGAACCCAAAGAAGCAGACAAAGACGGCGAAGGTGGTGAAGGTGGTGAAGGTGGTGAAGGTGGTGAAGGTGGCGAAAGCTAATTCTTCTTCTCCTGAAAACCTTAGCTAATACCAATTTCCCAAAGTAGGGATTAACGTCTGTTAACCCCTACAATCTAAACAAAAGCTGTTGATTCATATTTAAGAAAGCTCAAAAGAACCAACAGCTTTTAAAAATTTAAAATTAAGACAAAAGGAAATTATTTGCTATTTATATTAACTTGAATTGTGTCAAAAATCGGAGTTCTAAATTTTAATAAAATAATCAAACTTAGGATATGAATTAACCAATGAGAAATCACCAGTCCCCAGATGACACAAGCCAAAGCACTGCCACAAGCTAATACCCCAAAAATATCATTTCCTGTCCGTTGATACCAGATAACACTACCGATGGAAGTGATTAAGAATAAGAGTGGGAAAATAGGGAGCATCATAGCAATTACCTTTGAATTGTTGCTCTGGGTCAGGTTCTTAAAAAATGATTTCTAAGGTCTCATTACCCATAGAGTGTGTGTGTTGTTTATCAGGATAACATTACTTTCCTCAAAATAGAGATAATATCAATTAACAATGGGGGACTTGTAAAAAATCTTTGCATAACTTCAAACTTGAACCACCCAATTGCCGAAATTAAACTTTTTTCATGAATAAATGTTGAGCATATAATCAGATTTTAGGGATTTATCACTAGGGTTAAAACTCAATTGTTGTGAAGAACTCCCATAACCAATTTTTGAGGTGAAAGGTAGCTAAACAATCGTCTTCATTGTAACGTACAATAGACTCGAGAAAACTGCGATCCCTTGTAGTTAACCATTGGTCATACCAACAAACGCATTGATCCCCACTGATTCCAGCATCACGCCAATTAAACCCCAACCAGTTGGCCAATGATTTGAGAGAGTAGTTTTCAACTGGAAGAATTACGGAAGTAATTACACAGTGATGAAGGTCAATTAAACGGGATAGTAAATGTTCAAGTTGAGAGTGGGGGGTTCCATATAGGTATCCTAATCGTTTAATTGTATCTTTTTCGTATTCTGAAAAGTGAAAAATAGGAGCCTGATCATAAGTATCGACAAACTCAAGAAATTGTTGCCAAATATGTTCTTCTTCTTCAGGGGTTTCTGCTAAAAAAGGATAAAAGGTTTGGGTTTGGGTGAGACGATTAACGAGAACAACCCCTAATAAATAATCTAAATTCCGTTCTGGTTCCGCTTCAATATCAAAATAGATTTCAAAGGTTCGCTCAGCAAGGATCTCAGAGAGATTATACTGGGATTGAGAGCGAGGAATGGCTTGATTATAAACAAGGGAATGAGCCTGTTGTTGCAATTTTTCACCCAATTCCTTGCCGAGTATTTCCTGGATGGTGTCTGAGTTAGCTTGAGCGAGAGACTCAGTAGTAGTAATGCCAATTTCTTGTAAATATCCATAACGACTGGGAGTCACCCCTGGAACCAAAGAAAGATGTGTCTGAGATTTTGCGATCGCATAACAGTGACTATACCAACGACAAAGATTACAGCGTTGTCTGGAAATGAAGAGTTCTGGTTCTTCCTCTGTTGTCAGAGTTGTTAAACATTCTTTGAGAATAAGCTCTAGCTTTGGTAACCATTGCACCGTGTCCACCGATGACTGTTTTAGGGGACGGGTAATTAATTCTGGAGTTGGAGGGGAAGTTTCTTGAATAATAGCTAACAATTGAGCGTAAAAGGTAGCTACTAGCTTATATTCTGGTTTCGCTTTGCGGCCTAGATGGATGCTGACAGGATAATAGAACCAGTCCCCAAATTTAGATTGCCCAGGTTGTTTAATTAATAAGTGAGGTTTTCCCAGATAATCATAACCAAAAGGGATAATTCTCAAAAAGTTTTCTCGCCACTCAACAGATGTTGAGGTATTATCATCAACCCATAATAGTCCTTGATAAATACAATTAACTCCCTGCTGCATCAATGTTTCGGTTGTTTGTGCTTTTTCTTTGGGGCTAATATTTGAGAATGGGACTTTTTGATAATGGGGATAATAGTTTTCTAAGACTAAGGCAATGTGACGTTTATTATCTTGTCGTAGTTTGTTTAGAAAATCTCTTTCTGGATCTTTTTGTCTTGAATCACCATGAATATTCAGAAAAGCACGACGTGAACATCTTTTATAATCCAGTAGGAGAGAATCAGTAATTAGCATTATTATCAAAAAAGTACCTTTAATTATTATCAGTGATCAGTTTCCCTATCTCCCTACTGAGGAGAGGGAATATGGGGAAGGGTGGGAATAGAAAACCATTGGTTAAGCTTTATTTTCCCCACACCTTCCAATAATGCTCGGTTAACTTCTATACCCTCCACCTCTCCCTTATTGATGGTGCTAGAATTGAACCAGAAACTACAAAAATACCCCGATTTTGATAATTGTGTGATCATCCATGCTAAAAGTAACCAAGCCATTCAATGAACTGTTGTGTATCTTATTGTTTAGTAGTGTTTCTGCCTTTTCTGTTTTGGGACAAGAAACCCCTGATAATCAGTCTTCCCTCATCTCTTCAGAAACAGAGATTGATTACACAGAACTAGAAGAAAGTTTACAACGAAAACAATGGTTGCGAGCCAATGAAATCACTAGCAACTTGCTGTTACAATCTGCCGACCGCGAAGAACAAGGATGGATAGCGATAATTCAACCAAAACCACCGGAAGATGAGCTGGTAAATAGTCTTAAAATAACAACACCTATTAAGTGTGAGGATCTCAGAATCATAGACGATCTCTGGAAAAAACATTCTGAGGGGAAATTTGGCTTTACTGTTCAACTTGATGTTTTCTTAGAAACCGATAATGTACCCGGACGTTTAGTAGATACAGAAGCTTACGATAAATTCGGGGACAGCATCGGATGGCGCAATCAAGACGGATGGATACAATTCAAATATAATCTTAACTTTAGTTCAGAAGCTCCCAGGGGTCATTTACCTAATCCTCGCCCAGAATATCAAATTACAGGGGGAAGAATGAACTACATAGCCCTAACTCAAACCATGCAAGATTGTGGGATGCAGCCTGTTGTGGTCTCCAGATAAGGCATTAATGATGACCCCAAAGAATGAATAATGGATAATGACCTCTCCCTAGAAAGGGAGAGGATTATGGATAGAGAATTTGTTTATTTTTTCCCTTAAAAGGGAACTAAGATATGGTATATTTTTCAACCTTTAATTGATAATAACTATAATGAGTAATGATAGGAATATGATAGAAATTTTTACACCAAGACTAAAATTAAGACAGTGGAAAGAAGAAGATAAAGAACCATTTTTCAAGCTTAATTCTGATCCAAGAGTTATGAAATTTATGCCGAAACTATTATCAAGGGAAGAAAGTGATAGTTTTGTTGAACGTATAAAACGACGGTTTAAAGAAGATGGATATAGTTTTTTTGCTGTAGAATTAATTGAGGATAAAACTTTTATTGGCTTGACTGGTTTATCGGTTCCGAGGTTCCAATCTTTTTTTACTCCTTGTGTAGAAATTGGTTGGCGTTTAGCTTATGATTATTGGGGAAAAGGTTACGCCACCGAAGGAGCGAAAGCCTCTCTTAATTATGGATTTAATGAACTAAATTTATCAGAAATTTTCTCGTTTACCGTTCCTAAAAATTTGCGTTCTTGTCAGGTTATGGAAAGAATAGGGATGAGATTTATTGCTGAATTCCAGCATCCTTTGTTACCCAAAGGACATTGTTTAAGTAAGCACGTTTTATATAAAATTAATACAGGGATTTAGTTAAAGCTTGAATTACTTGAAGTAATGAGAATTCTGTATAAATTGTTTATTGCCCTTGACTATTCAATGAATCCAAAAAGTAACAACCCTCCTAATATAATTAATCCTAACCCTAAAACTCCATAAAAAACACGCGCTCCTCCTCGGCCCAAAATCTTCACAAGAAACCGAGCTTTTCGGTGATTCATATACCAATCCCAATTTAAAATAGCTCCACACAAACTAAATACACCTGCGACAATAACGAATAATCCAGCCATTGTTCTTCCTCCAAACCTTATGATACTATTTATTGTTATTCTCAATTTATTAAAAGATTAACAAAAAATCTTTAATATTTATCTTTTCTTTACTTTGCAAGAGGTCTATTATCCTATTTCTCACGATCAAAGTAATTTCCTGTGTATTAGTATCACTTATTGGAGTGTCAAAAAAAAGAACTGTAGATTAACATAAATAACTCTACAGTCCTAATAAAATTGTCAGTTAGAAGTTTCCTATTTTTTACCCTTCTTACCCTTATCTTCCTTAGAATCATTAGACCAAGGGGGATCAGCCTCAGTGTAGGCACGAGCAATATTATCATCGAGGATCATATTTTCATCCACCTCATCGAGGGTAGCCCCAATTAAGCGATTAGTGGACTTTTTATTACTCTTCTTTTTGTCTTTTTCTCCCTGTCCATAACGATTATTGAGACTTTCTTCAGCGTTATCCGCGCTGCCCATAACCATCTCTTCATGGGCATTAAAACCGGTTCCGGCAGGAATCAAACGACCGATGATCACGTTTTCTTTCAAACCCCGTAACCAGTCGGACTTACCTTCAATTGCCGCTTCGGTCAAGACACGGGTTGTCTCTTGGAAAGAAGCCGCACTAATGAAACTATCGGTATTTAAGGAAGCTTTAGTGATCCCCAATAACACAGGAGTGTATCGTGCCGGCGCACCCCCTGTAATAGCCATAGCCTCATTAACCTGTTCAATTTGCCGTAATTCCACTAATTCTCCAGGTAACATGGTGGTGTCGCCCCCATCATCCACCCGAACCTTAGCAGTCATCTGACGCACAATCACTTCAATGTGTTTATCAGAAATATCAATCCCTTGAGACTGATAAACCATTTGCACTTGATCCACTAAGAATTGTTGTGCCGCTTGTAACCCAACCAATGCAGCTTCATAAACCCCTTTCTTGTCCACATAGTAGTCAAAAAAGACCTCTAATAATTCGTGAGGGTTAGCAGGCCCATCGGTTAAATGATCACCCACATTCACTTGTTGGTTATCAGAAACAATAGCATTTTGATTGAGCAAAACGGGATATTCGCTCACAGTACCATCATCTTCGATGACCTTGACATCAACGGTTTCATCTTCTAAATATTCCACCTGACAAACCCCTGGTTTGCGAGCCAGAACACAAGCTTCTTTGGGCTTACGGGCTTCCAATAATTCCTCAATTCTGGGTAAACCTTGGATAATATCTCCAGTTTTTGCCCGTTCGTACACCAGTAATACCAGGTTATCTCCCCGTTGTACCAGATCCCCATCGGCAATGTGTAAAATGGCTCCAGCAGACACCCGATAAGGACGGGCTAATCGTAATTTAAGCTCATAACCCTCATCAACTTGGTTAATAGCCACCACTAAACCCGACTCAGTGGCCGTTACTCCGGGGGCGAACTCCTTACCAGCAACAATCAAATCACCTGCGGCCACCGTTGGTTGATCTTGGAGAGTAATATTTTCTACGTCTTCCTCTCGCACAACTAACACCCGACGAACCGCCTCGGCACCGCTTTTAATGCCTCGAATTTGTCCCTCTTCTTTACACTGAATTTCGGTTTTGGCTACCACTGCACCTGGAGCAATTTGATCCCCATCTGTCACTAAAACACTGGTGTTAATGAGGCCACCATGAGGATCGGTGTCGAGGTCCCGACGTAAGATTAAAGATTCGAGGATAACTAACTGTAGCCGTTGACAATCTTCCTCTTCGTCGTTTTTAAGCTCGATATCCGCTGCCAAATTAGCTGCACTTTGTTCGCTTCCTGTCTCAATTTCTAGCACTAATTGGGTGCTTAACAGAGGAATGCCGTCTACAGATTTTACCCGTTCCCCATCCTTATAGAAGAGACGTTGTACCGATCGCAGTTCGATCTGTCGTCCACCGTCTTCTTCGTTGATGGAACCTTGGGAGGGGGCGGCTGGTTCGTTACTGACGGGGTATTCTTCCACAGGACGTAATAACAATCCCATCCCCTCGGTACTTTCGATCCATTCTGCTTGACGCATATCCGTTGTCACCACCCCGGGTAAGACTTCGGTGCCTGGGGGAATCAACTCCTCGTTTTTAAAAGAAACTTCTTCCGGGTCCACATCTAAATGAAATTCTCCTGGTTTAATAATAATTTCTCGGAGAATATCGTTTTTCTGCACCACTTCGATCGCCCCTGAACTTTGGCAGAAGATATCTTTAACCACTTCGGTTCCGGCTTCTACATAAGCCCCATCTTCTACCACTAACAAAGAAATATCTTTGTTGACTTCGTGGGTTTCTTCGGGAACCCAGAGTAAAGTTCCCCCTTCTATCACTTCATAACCGGTTTTACGGCTACCTTTAGCCACTTCGATGCCACCGTAGCGTAATATTCCGCCGGTGCTGGTTTGATAGCGATCGTCGATTAACTCGGCGATGATGGCGTGGTTTTGGACTTTGCTGTCGGGGGTGGCTTTTAATAAAAACTGTTGACCATCGGCTGTATCAATTACATATTGTTCATGACCAGCGGTACTTTCTTTGCGCACCTCAGCTTGATCCAACAAGACAGAGGCGGTAATAATATCGATTTCACGGCTTTGGGGTTGATAACGAACCACCCCTCCATTTACGGAAACTAACTGAGTTTCTGCTAAGACAGTGCCTTCTGTAACTGTCTCTTCGTTGCCTACCACCGCTTCGGCCCCTGGGGGTAAGTTATAAACTTCCCCTGATAACACCCAAACCAGTCCCCCTCTTTGGGCGATGTGTGTTGTATTACCTTGGCGATCGGTTTTTTCTTCGGCGATCAAGTTGGCAAATAAGACTTCCCCGGCTAGATCGGTTGATACGTCTTTTGTTGCCCGTTCTGTGGAACGGGTTGACTTAGCTGCGGTTACCTCAGCTAACATCTGTTCTTTTTCTACTTTATCCCCATCGGCTGCGAAGAGAACGGAACCGGGAGTAACTGAGTAGGTCATTTTCTTGCCACTACCAGAAGGAGTCCAGACTAAGTCTCCTGCCAGTTCAACTTGGAAAGCGTCTTCCCCGTGACGGGTTCTGACTTTACGGGTGCTTAAACCTTTACCCCATTTAACGGTTCCTTCGTCGGGGGCTTTAATCTGTTCGGCAACTTCTCCTGTGAAGACCCCTCCAGTGTGGAAAGTCCGCATGGTTAACTGGGTTCCAGGTTCTCCGATGGACTGTGCTGCAATAATACCGACGGCTTCTCCCAGGTCTACAGGTCGTCCTGTAGCTAAACTCCAACCGTAACAATAACGACAAACGGAGCGTGCTGCTTCACAGGTTAGGGGCGATCGCACCACCACCGATTCGACACTTTTGCCAATTTTTGCGGCTAAAGCTGCATCGATATATTGGTTACGAGAGGCGATGACTTCATCTCCTGCTACCACATCTTCTGCCAAAACCCGTCCTAAGAGGCGATCGCCTAGAGCAATTTTCACCCTTTCCCCATCTTTCATGGCGGTTACTTTCAGGCCGCGACGGGTTCCACAGTCGATTTCTCTGACGATCACATCTTGGGAAACGTCTACTAAGCGTCGGGTTAAGTAACCTGAGTCAGCCGTCCGCAAAGCGGTATCTACCAACCCTTTACGCGCCCCATAGGAGGAGATGACGTATTCTGTTACGGTTAACCCTTCGCGGAAGTTGGTTTTAATGGGTTGGTCAATAATTTGTCCTTGGGGATCTGCCATTAAGCCGCGCATTCCCACTAACTGACGCACTTGGCTCATGTTACCCCGCGCTCCGGAAAAGGCCATCATATAGACGGAGTTTAAGGGATCAGTTTGTCGAAAGTTCTTTACTACCTCGTCTTTTAATTCTTCTGAGGTACTATTCCAGGTATCGATTACTTTTTGGAAACGTTCTACTTCGGTAATTTCTCCCCGGGCGTATTTAGCTTCTGTGGTGTTAATTTCTTTTTCTGCACTATCGAGCATTCCCCGTTTTGTGGGAGGGACGGTTAAATCGTCAATACTAATAGAAACACCTGCTCTTGTGGCGTAACGAAATCCTAAGTCTTTTAAATTATCCGCTACTTGAGAGCTACGGGCTGCACCATAGTTACGATAGGCCCAAGCTACCAATTTTTTTAAACGGCCTTTGTCAACAATTTGGTTATAGAATGTCATCGCAGTTGTTAATGGATAGTTGATAGTTAATAATCGATAATTAATAGTTAATAAATGACGGCTAATTTTCACTATTAACTATTAATTATTCACGGGTCATTGTTAACAGTTAACTGTTAACTGTTAACTGTTTACACTTCTTCCTCTTCGAGTTCCTCGTTGTTCAAAGATTCGTAGGTGGGACGGTTCGGGGCGCGACGTTGACTATCGATCATCAGGTCAACTTCCACATCTCGACTGCTTCCGTCGTCGGCGGTTTCTACTTTATGCACGGCGATATCCAAGCCTAAAGATTGTAATTCTCGCATTAACACTTTAAAGGACTCGGGGGTTCCTGGACGGGGAATAGGTTTCCCTTTAACAATGGCGTTTAGGGCTTCGTTACGTCCCTGCATATCGTCGGATTTCACCGTTAACAGTTCTTGTAGGGTATAGGCTGCCCCATAAGCTTCTAGGGCCCATACTTCCATTTCTCCGAACCTTTGTCCACCCTGTTGTGCCTTACCACCAAGGGGTTGTTGGGTTACTAAGGAATAGGGACCGGTGGAACGGGCGTGGATCTTATCATCTACCAGGTGAACCAGTTTTAACATATAGGCTTCACCAACGGTGACGGGGCGATCAAATTTTTCTCCGGTTCGTCCGTCGTAAACGTCTATTTTCCCGGGGTGATCGGTGTTATAAACCCAATCTTTGCGGGGTTTTTTGGCGGCTTTTTCCAATAACCCATGAACGGTTTTTCTTGATGATTCTTCCCCGTACATTTCGTCAAAGGGAGTAATTTTAAAGCGTACTCCTAAGTTTTCTCCTGCCCAACCGAGAAGACACTCAAACACTTGTCCCACATTCATCCTTGAGGGTACACCCAAGGGGTTTAAAACAATATCCATAGGACGGCCATCGGGCAAATAGGGCATATCTTCGATGGGTAAAATACGGGAAATAATTCCTTTATTCCCGTGTCGGCCCGCCATTTTATCCCCAACTTGGATTTTTCGTTTTTGGGCAACATAAACCCTTACCACCATATTGGCCCCTGGGGGTAATTCGTCTCCCTGTTCACGGGTAAACACGCGCACATCTACCACCCGGCCTTTTTCTCCGTTGGGAACTCTCAAGGAGTTATCTCGAACATCTCTGGCTTTTTCCCCGAAAATGGCTCGTAATAGTTTTTCTTCTGGGGGTTGATCGGACTCTCCTTTAGGGGTCACTTTACCCACCAAAATGTCTCCTGCTTCTACCCAGGCACCAATGCGGATAATTCCTTGTTCATCGAGGTTTCTCAGGGAATCTTCCCCTACGTTGGGAATCTCACGGGTAATTTCTTCGGGACCTAGTTTGGTTTGACGGGCTTCGATTTCAAATTTTTCGACGTGAATACTGGTGTAAACGTCGTCATAGACCAATCTTTCACTAATCAAGATTGCGTCTTCGTAGTTATAGCCTTCCCAGGGCATATAAGCTACTAAAATGTTTTGTCCTAAAGCTAGTTCTCCTCCTTCGGTGGCGGAACCATCGGCTAATACTTGACCGGGTACTACGTCTTCTCCGACATAAACCAAGGGCCGTTGATTTAAACAGGTATCTTGGTTGGATCTTTGATATTTTTGCAGGATATATTGAATTTCTTGCCCAACTTTTTCGTGGCCTTCGGGGCCTGTCACTTTAACGCGAATTTCGTTGGCATCGGCATAAGTAACAATACCTTCGGTTCTGGAAACGATTACCATCCCTGAGTCTCTGGCTGCTTGTGCCTCTAAACCGGTTCCTACTAAAGGACGTTCGGGACGTAATAAGGGTACTGCTTGCCGTTGCATATTGGACCCCATCAAGGCGCGGTTAGCGTCGTCGTGTTCCAGGAAGGGGATCATGGAGGTTGCTACAGAAATAATCTGTACGGGGGAAACGGCGACATAATCTACCTGTTCAGGTACGGTTACGAAGAATTCTTGCCGATAACGGGTAGGTACTGCGTTTCCTAAAATATTGCCTTCTGGGTCGGTACTAATGTCTCCTGGGGCTACCCGTAGATCGTCTTCTTCGTCTGCTGTTAGGTAAACTGGGTCTAAGTCTCGTCTTACCCGACCATTTTCCACACGGTAGTAAGGGGTTTCAATGAACCCGTAATTGTTGACCCGTGCGTATGTGGCCAAGGAACCGATTAAACCGGCGTTTGGTCCTTCTGGGGTTTCTACGGGGCAAATACGTCCATGATGGGAGGGGTGGATGTCTCGCACAGCAAAGCCCGCTCTTTCTCTGGTTAGTCCTCCTGGTCCCAGGGCAGAAATACGCCGTTTATGGGTTAATTCTGCTAGGGGGTTGGTTTGGTCCATAAATTGGGACAATTGAGATGAGCCAAAAAATTCTTTGATGGCTGCTACTAAGGGTTTGGGGTTAACTAAAGAGGCAGGGGTGAGACTGTCAGACTCACTGACGGTCATTCTTTCTCTAATAATCCTTTCTAGGCGGTTTAATCCTACTCTGACTTGGTTTTGTAGCAGTTCTCCTACTGATCTCACCCGACGGTTACCTAAGTGGTCGATGTCGTCCACTGTACCAATATCAAATTCTAGGTTAATTAGATAATCGATGGCTGATAAAATGTCTTCTGAACGCAGTGTCCGCATTGTATCTGCTGCATTCAGGCGTAATTTTTTGTTGAGTTTATATCTTCCTACTCGCCCTAAGTCATAGCGTTTACTATCAAAAAAGCGAGATTCTAGCAGTTGTTGTCCACCACTGACTGTGGGGGGTTCCCCTGGTCTTAGTTTGCGGTACAACTCTAGTAAGGCATCTTCTTCTGTGGGGTTGCCTTCTTTGTCTAGGGTTCTTTGATAAAATTCGGGGTGACGTAGGGAGTCTAAGATTTCGTTATCACTGAGTCCTATGGCTTTGAGAAGAACTTGGGCGGATAATTTACGGGTTTTATCGATTCTCACCCATACTAGACCATTTTTGTCGGTTTCAAATTTTAACCAAGCCCCTCGGTTGGGTATTAAGGAAGCTGAGTAGGTTCTTCTACCGTTTTTGTCGGTTTCTGCTTTATAATAAACCCCTGGAGAACGAACAATCTGATTGACGATCACCCTTTCTGCACCGTTGATGATGAAGGTTCCGCGATCAGTCATTAGGGGTAAGTCTCCGATAAAGACTTCTTGTTCTTTGATTTCTCCGGTTTCTTTGTTGATTAAACGGGTGGGAACGTACATCTGCACAGAATAGCTGGCATCCCGTCGTTTGGCTTCGTCAACGTCGTATTTTGGCTCTTTTAGTTTATAATTTTCTCCTAAAAAGTGTAGTTCTAATTTTCCTGTGTAGTCTGAAATTGGGGAAAAGCTATTGAGTTCTTCTATTAGTCCTTGTTCGAGAAACCAACGAAAACTCGCGTGTTGAATTTCAATTAGGTCTGGTAGCAGGTTATAGTTATAGATCAGATTTGTAGTCATGGGTTGCTCTATTGGCTGTTGTTATGGGATATCCTTGTTAACCTGAGTTCGGAGTTCAGTCTTTTTTTAGGAGACAATGGGTATTGGATACTCCTGATGTTGACAAGTTGTCTTCAAAATTCCCTTATATCGAATTTAGGTTATTAGGGTACAAGGGATAAGTTAAACAGTTGACAAGCATTCTGGGTTGTTTGTTGGGCTAAGTTTTCTAAAGGAACGTTACGTAATTCTGCCAAAAATTCGGCAACATGGCGAACGTTGGCTGGTTCGTTGCGTTTTCCTCGTTTGGGAACAGGGGCTAAAAAGGGACAGTCTGTCTCTACTAATAGGCGATCGCTGGGGACTATTTTGGCACTTTCTTGAATGGTTTTGGCGTTCTTGAAGGTGACAACTCCACTGAAACTGATATAAAACCCCAGGTCTAAAAACCATTTTGTTTCTTCTGGTGTTCCACTCCAACAGTGCATAACTCCTCTTACTTGACCGATTTGTTGCCAAAATAATTCTAAAACATCTTTGAGTTTTTGGGCCGCATCTCGACAATGAATAATGACTGGTTTTTGCAGTTGGTGGGCAATTTTTAGTTGTGCTTCTAGAATTTGTTGTTGTTGTTGCTGGTTACTAGCTTTGTAAAAGTCTAGCCCCATTTCTCCGATGGCTACTACACGATGGTCGGATTTAGCATAGTCTAATATCTCTTTTCCCATATTTTTTGTCCATTTCTCTGCATCTAAGGGGTGCAAACCCACGGCAAAGGATAGGTTGCCAAAGCGATCAGCCAATGCTTTAATGCTTGGAAATTCGCTAGGTTCGACACAGGAATGGACTAGGTGAACAACCTCTGCTTCTTGCCAACGAGTTTTGATGTCTTCGAGATCAGACTCAAACACATCAAAATTAATATGAACATGGGTGTCTATCAGTTGCATTGGTCTCCTCTGATTTGGTCTTAATTCTAGTAATAATTGATAATTTATGGTTGAGGTTGTCTCCTTTTTCCATTTAATTATCTCTTATTCGTAATTTAAGAGGCTCAACCGTGAGACATTTACATCTCATTACAGCTTCAAAAATGACCTATTTAGGGAGGTTTGACCTGTTTTAAGAAGCTGGAGCAACTTTTTTTAGGGCTTTAGCTAAACGGGCTTTTTTTCTGGCTCCGTTATTACGGTGTAAAACATTCCGTTTTACTGCTTTATCTATCTTACTGTAAGCGGCTGACATCATTTGCTGTACCACTTTTCCTTTTTCTTCCTTTTCTTCGGTGGAAGAAGCAGCGTATTCTTCTACTGCTTGGAAGTATTTTTTCATGAGGGTTCTCACTGCCGACTTATAGCTTTTGTTGCGGAGTCGGTTGCGTTCGGCTATTTTAATACGTTTTAGTGCAGACTTTGAATTGGCCACAGTCTTTAATCCAGAAGAGGTTTGCTAGTTACAATGATAATTATTGCTATCGGATTTAATATCATAGCAAGTTTCTGTCTACTTTGGCAAATAATTGGAGCCTTATTTTGTCATTGTAGTGTACTTTGACCTGTAAGCATTCAAATAGCTGGTTTAGAGGAGGAAACAGGAAACCCCGGAACAGATAAGGTTTTGA
>JBFRWO010000025.1:0-22702 GCA_051439625.1 Crocosphaera sp.
ATGAAAAATAGGCAAATAGCAATAGGGATGGAGACATTATAAACACTCATTGCGTCTAATGTCTCTGCTACATTAGGAAAGCTTCTCCCTAAGACAATACCAACGATAATACAAACAAATACCCACAAGGTTAGGTATTTTTCAAAAATATTAAGACTTCCCCCTGCTTTGACAGCTTTGGGATTAATGCGAGTGGTCATAAAACATATCAAAATTATTTGATATATTAACGTTACATCAAAATTATTTGATATGTCAACGATCAAGAGTATTGCAGTATACAATCAGCAGAGTTTGTCGGAGTGTGGGAAGTGTGGGAAGTGTGGGGAGTGTGGGAGGTGTGGGAAGTTGGGGAAGAAAAATATTAATATGGGTTCTATTCTTCGATAATATTTGACGTAAATGATATTTTTAGTTGTATTACAATGACCAAAAATGTCCCAAATAACTTTTATTTACTATATATTATAAATTATGTATTTGATACTCTCAATTGATTATATCCTCTTGGTGTAATCATCCAATTTTTGTGAAAAAAGGTGCTACTATTTCCAATTAAAACAGTAGTTAACATATCAATATTATGAGTTAACATATCCTCTAAATTTGTTAATATTATGGTTTCATCTTGACGATAAGCACAGCGAACTAACGCAACAGGAGTATTAGGATTACGATGTTGTAAAAATATACTTTGTGCTTCTACAATTTGGTTTTGACGAGTTTGCGATCGCGGGTTATAAAGTGCTGTAACAAAATCTCCTATTGCTGCTGCTTCTAATCGCTTTTTAATCACTTCCCAAGGTGTTAATAAATCGCTCAAACTAGTCGCACAAAAATCGTGCATCAATGGAGTTCCCACCCTCGCTGCTGCTGCTTGTAAAGCCGTAATTCCTGGAAATACTTCAATATTAGGATTTTTACCATTCCAATTTATATTTTTTAATTCTTCTAATACTAATCCAGCCATACCATAAATACCACAATCTCCCGAGGAAATTACAGCAACGGATAAGCCCCATTTACCTAATTCTATAGCTCTTTGCGCCCTCTCTTTCTCTTTAGTAATGGGTAAAGATTCAACAATTTGACCAGGACGTTGTAACGATTTAATTAACTCTAAATATAAAGAATAACCGATAATAGCATCTGCTTGATTAATGGCAGTTTTTGCCGCAGGAGTAATCTGTTCTAAACTTCCTGGACCCATTCCCACTAAATATATTTTACCTTCTTTTCCTGTATATTCTAACTCACTTTGAGCAATAGCAACCGTTACGGCTTCATTATCAGACTTGATCACTTGTTTGGTTACTAAAAGAGAATCTTCTAACTCAATCTTTTCCCTTTTCTCTCCATAACTCAACCAATAATTTGCCCCATAAATAGCTGCTGCTTCAGCAACACTAGCAGTACCAACTTCTTCCTTAACCACCTCAGAAGGATTAGGCACTTTTATCGTGTTTAAAACATTACCAGAATAAGTAAACAAAGGATACTGTTTTTCTTGACAGTATTCAACAATTCCCACCTCATCTGCTTTAATATCAATAGTGGCAATACCTGCGATCGCCTCTGTAGCTAAATGATACTTTCGACAAACCTCTTCAATAGCAGATGCAATCAACCCTTGAGACGTTCCCCGAATACAACCGATACCCATCCATAACACACGAGGATACCATTGTACTTTTGCCATAGTAGAACCCTCAGCAAACTTGCGTTTAGTAGCACTGATCCAAACACGGGCTGCTATAGAGGCATTTTCTTCTATTTCAGGGAATCCAAAGTAAAAATGATGATTTTGAGGTAAATTATCTTGCCAAAGCCTAGAACCTGCTTCTTGTATGACCTGAACCCTTTTTTGAGACGCAATAGCATGGCTTACTCTTGTCCAATCTCCTGGCCCCTTGCGCCAACCAAAAGGCAAACCTAAAATATCAATAGCTGGTAAATTCAGACTATGGGAAGCACCAGTAATGATAGGAGTAGCATTGAGTTGCTGAGCGATTAATTGAGCTAAGCGATCAGCCCCTCCTTGATGGCCGCTGCATAAACTAATCACATATTGACCCGTCGGATCGATAACAATAATAGCAGGATCAGACCCCTTATCCTCCAACAAAGGAGCAATAAGACGAATAACAGCACCGGTAGCCAAACAAAAGATAAAAGCTTTGTTTTCTGCCCAAATTGTAGCTAAATGAGCTTTGAGGGAACCTTGATAATGACAAGTGGTGCTATCAGTTAAAGATAAAGTCTCAGGAACATACAGTGTTGCTCTTAAAGATTGACACAGAGGGTGCAATAATTGAGTAGATTGAGGTGTAGTAGCGATCGCGGCGATAGGCTCAAAAGCAGCAAAAAGAGTCATTAATAATCCTAATTTTCCCGGAAGTCCAAAAGTATGCTTCCTTGCTTATGATACCTTGGAGTTGATTAATTTAGCGATCGCCTTGATCTTGTAGATCATTGATAACGTTCCCTTTAGTTAATTCTAATTCTCTCCACAAAGATTCTACTTCAGAATAGGCTTCTTCTGAGGGGACTTTCCCACTAGAATGAAGATTAGCAAGAAACCCTATCTTTTGAGCAAATTCTTGTAGTTTAGCGTTAAAAATAACGGTATCATTGGTTTGAGATCCATGATAGGGAGAAATAGGATAAAGAAAATCCTGTTTGATGTTAGATTGCTTCTCGTACATAACTGTTGTCCTTATTGAACATATATTTCAACATTTTTATTGTAGAGTATTTACTTTTAACCAAATCTTAATCTAAAATTATTCTTTATTGTACTTATCTTATTGTCTAGAGAAGAATGCTTATGATTCGCATTGGAATGATGGTGCGTATCATTTCCCCTGAGTATGTGAGGGGAATGGAAGGGCGTATCGAAGCAAGAGAAAATGGGGGAAGGTGGTTAGTTAGATTAGAGCAAAACCCTCTTAATCATGAACCTGAATCTATCATCTTATCTCTTGAGGAATCGGACTTTGAAGTGATGGAACAATGAGCAGTGAACAATAACTGGTAACTGGTCACTGGTAACTGATAACTGAGTTAACTTCAAAATTAATTCTGAACATTAAAGCAAATATGAGGACTCTTACTTTAGAATTAAGCTGATGTGCTGTAAAAAAGCCGACTTTCTATCCATTTAAACATCGAACTATGCGAATATTAGCCCTGGTTCCTGGGGGAATAAGTGAACAAATTTTATTTTTTCCGACCCTGGAAGACCTCAAAATTCAATATCCTAATGCTATTATTGATGTCCTGGTTGAACCCCGTGCAAAGGCAGCTTATCGGGTGTGTCCCCAGGTTAACGAAGTCCTCTTGTTCGACTATCAAGATCGCAGTGGACTAGCTGATTATTTAAACTTATTAGGGATTATCCGCGATCGCGAATACGATCTGGCCTTAAGCCTAGAAAAAAGTTGGAGTATAAGCTTATTACTGTGGTTGAATGGCATTCCTCTGACTGTTGGCTATGGGGACAAACCCACTTGGTTTATTTCCAAAGCTATTCCCCAAAAAACAGAACAATATATTGCTGAGATGTATCATGATCTCATGCAGGGTTTAGGCATTAAATCCACTTGTCCTCCCCTAAAAATAGCCCTACCCAAAGATGACATTTCTTGGGCCGAAGCTGCTCAAAAACGCCTTCTCCTCGAGGAAAATGGTTATATTTTAATCTACGGAGGGGCTAGTGAGTCCTATCCTGTGCCTCAATGGACTAATATCATTAACAGGATTCAAGAGAAACAACCATCTCTCTCCATCGTTTTATTGCAGGGGACAGGTGACGAAGCTTGGGTTAATCCTTTACTCAATAGCTGTTCTAACTTAAAGGTGGCACAACCTGGAGATATAGGAAAATCAGCAGCCATGATCGCAGGGGCTAACTTAATGATCTGCACCGATAGCACCCCATTACAGTTAGGAGTTGCCGTCGGAACCTATACCGTCGCTTTATTCGGCAAAAACGACCCGAAAAAACGACTACCAGCCAACGACGACCGCTTTATTGCCATACAATCACCTACCTATAATTTAGAGGATATTCAGGCATCAAAAGTGTTGGAAAAAATTTGGCGAACCTAAACACCCTACTACTCGGGTGACATCCTCCCACGCTAACTGCTAGGCAGTATAGCGTGGGCTTCCCAACTCACGATGGGATATTTCTGCCCACAGAGGTAAGTTACCCCTACGCCAGTTATCTAGGCTCATCACCCCCGACACCTCGACTTGACAGACTGTTTCCTTTCCTCTGAGTCCCAGAGTAGTAGTTTCTATTCCTCGATTACAAATTTCTTGCGCGCTGGCAACATCTCTGTTACATTGATATCCGCATTCAGGACAGTTATGAACCCTATCAGAAAGGGTTTTCCTAACCTCTGCACGACAATTAGGACAAGTTTGGCTAGTTCCTCGGTGGTCAACTAACCCAAAATACTTACCTCTTATCTTGCAGATATATTTCAGAATATCCCTGAATTGCCCAAAACCTGCATCAAGGGTATGCTTACCCAGAAATCCCTTGGCCATTGTGCGAAAGTCAATATCCTCCATAAAGATACTGTCTCCCATATCACAAACCTTATGGGCTAATTTAAATTGGTAATCTTTACGTTTGAAGGCAATATGATTATGTTGCTTTTCAACTTTCTTTCTGGCTTTTTCGTAATTATTAGAACGTTTCTGTTTTCTACTTAGGCGACGTTGCAGCAATTTCAGCTTGCGGTGTTCGCTTTTGAAGAATTTACGTCCTTTTTCTACATAGTTATCACTGGTTGCTAAGTAACTGGAAAGACCAACATCAATACCAAGAAAATGCCCGAATGGTGATTCAATTTCAGGCAAATTTATGTCAGATTGAATGCTGATTACAGCAAACCACCCCATCGCTTTTTTGATAACTCGTACCTGTTTGATGACAAAACCATCAGGGATAGGACGATGAAGATTTATCCCTACTTTTCCTAATTTTGGTAACTTGATCTGCCATCCACCCACCCCCAGCCCCTCCTGGGAGGGGAGTTGGAGGGGTGGGTTTCTAAACTGAGGAAACAGTAAAGACTTCATCTGTCCATATTTCTTGAACCGAGGAAAACCAAACCCCCGATCACGAAAAAAGTCCCAAGCATCATGCAGTCTCCTAACATTAGTTTGTAAGACTTGACTGGGAACTTTAGCCAACAAAGGATATACTTTCTTAGCTTTGGGTAATTGATTTTGTTGCTGATGATAACTTGGAAAAGGATAATCAGCACACATGATATATTCTGACTCTAGTGAACACCGATCTATTGGACACTTCTTTGAAGCAATCCAATCCTTTAGTTCACGCAAAGCATAATTATATGAACGGCGACAAATTTCCAGCCATTCAGATAACATTGCCTCTTGTTTACTGTCAGGGTAGATTCTATATGTATAGTTCAGTGTTAGAGTCATAACATCAGTTTAGCACACAGTTGCTAAAATGGTAACACAAGCTATCTAAGCGAGGTTGTGCTGTCGCACGTTAATATATTGGTCGGGGTTCATCCCATCCCTAAGCGTCCGGCGGTACTCGCCTGTGGCTCCATGCGTCCACTTTCGCTATAGCGAGGGACTTCTCCCGACATCTCAGTTAATAGTATTTTTAGGTGGCGACTTCTGACAATAATTTTGTTACAATCTTTCGTACTAAGAAGTTCACAGGAAGTCAAGATAAAATGACTTTTGGAACTGGATCTTTACTAAGGCTTTAAAGTCAGAGTAAGATATTCCCAATGTACCACTGATTTTTCCTATCTTGCGTACAACAAACTTAGTATTTTGTAACAAAAGGAAACAAATCTTATGAAACGATTGTTCGCGTTAATTCTCGTTGCTGCCCTGTGGTTTAGCTTTGCCCCTACTGCAAGTGCTACTTATGATAATTTGACACCTTGCAGCGAAAACCCTGCTTATCAGCAAAAATCTAAAAATTTCCTCAATACCACCGATGATCCTCAATCCGGTCAAAAACGTGCTGAACGTTATGCAGAGGCATTATGTGGTCCTGAAGGCTATCCTCACTTAGTGGTAGATGGTAACTTCACTCACGTTGGAGACTTTACCATTCCTGGGTTGATGTTTATCTATATCGCTGGTTGGATTGGTTGGGTTGGACGCGCTTATTTAATCGCTGTCCGCGATGAGAAAGACTCTGAAATGAAAGAGATCATCATCGATGTTCCTCTAGCTATCAGCAAAATGTTAACTGGTTTTATGTGGCCTTTAGCTGCTTTCGGAGAACTTACTTCTGGCAAATTAACCGCTAAGGATAGCGAAATTAACGTATCCCCTCGTTAATTAAATATCATTTGCACTTTTTTCGTTGATCATTAATTGTTTGGAGAACTAATTCATGGCAGATTTGACAAAGTTTTTATCCACGGCCCCTGTTTTAATTATGGCCTTGTTAACCTTTACCGCAGGGATTTTAATTGAGTTCAATCGTTTCTTTCCTGATCTTTTATTCCATCCTTTAGGATAAAAGATTCTATGATAACTTACTTCATTAGTTCATATTTTTTGGGATGTTAATGAGGTTTAAAGTTTCATAAAGATTATTTTTGGAACAGGGGAATAAATCCTTGTTCCAAAATTTTTTTGTATATTTAACTATCATTCAAATTCTTTTTTTGCTAAGAATCATCTTAAAATTACTAGGAGATGCAACAGTTAATCCCCGTCTTACTGGTTTAAGAGGACGAGAAGAACGGAGTTTTAATTGATATTTTGATAGGATAGTATATAAAACTATTTTCATCTCCATTTTAGCTAATTCCATCCCTATACAGCGACGACTTCCCCCACCAAAAGGAAAATATTCATAGGGAGAAAATTGTCTTTCTAAAAACCTTTCTGGACGAAATTGTTGAGAATTAGGATAAATATCTTCTCGATGATGAACTAAATAAATTGCAGGGGTAAATACCGTTCCAGGTTTAAATTGATATCCCATTAATTCTAGGGGAGTTTTTGAAACACGACTAAATGTAGTTAATAGCACAGGATAAATTCGTAAAGTTTCCTTACAAACTGCATCTAAATAAGGTAATTTAACAATATCTAGCAAATCAGTATTCTCATTAAAACTTGAGAAATAAAATCGTAATTTATCTTCAACATCTGGACAATAATGAATCCAATATAAAGCCCAAGTTAAACTAGAAGCAGTTGTTTCATGACCAGCAATTAAAAGAGTAATCAATTCATCGTGTAATTCTTGATCACTCATAGATTCTCCTGCTTCATCTTTAGCCAACATTAACAGAGTTAAAATATCTGTTCCTGTATAATTTTCTTGTTGACGGCGTTCTTTTATTTCAGTATAAATTAACTCTTTAATCTCTGATTTTATTCTTAAAAAACGTCCCCAAGGACTCCATTTACCCCAGTCTTTTTGGAGAACAGTAAAAAACATAATGGCAGCATTTGCCGGAGTATCAAAAAATAATAGCCAAGATTTTAATAAGTCCTGTAAATGCTGATAACGTTCTCCTTCTGTGATACCAAAAACAGCTTTTAAAATAACTTTTAAAGTAATTTCTTGCATGATTTCACGAACATTAAAAGCTTTATTTATTTCTAGCTTTTCCGTAACTTCGTCGCTAATAGAGTAAATCAGTTTAGCATAACTATTAAGTCTTTCTCCGTGAAAAGGAGGCGTTAATAATCTTCGTTCTCGTTGGTGTTTTTCCCCTTGTAAAAAGAGTAAAGAATTATCGCCTAATAATGTATTTAGAAAACCGCGACCTGCTGAGCTTTTAAATTTCGTTTTATCCTGGGTTAATATTTCTTGAATAGCCTGGGGATTACTAATATAAACAAAAGGAGTTTCAGATTGACTCGTGGCAAAAATATCCCCATATTTTTGATAATTATCTTCTAAATAATCCAAGGGATAAAAAATCAGTTTCAACATTCTTAGTAGTTGTGGTGCAGAAAGGGTCGGTGGGAAATTCATAATCAGTCTAAATACTCAAAACTATAATAATTTAACTCTTGAATTCCTGACGATTAAGTTAGGCTAGTGATTGTTAATAATTGTAACATAACAAAATATTTATTATCAAAAATTCATTAATAGCATAAAAAAATTAATATTTCGCTAATAAGTCATAATTGAGCGATAAAAAATAGATAAAAAGTGACCTTAATCGGTTACAATAACTACAGAATTATTTGCTCAGGAAAAGTCGCTATGCAGCCAAGTCGTAGCCAAGGAATGGAAATCCAAAAGCTAACCGGACTAAAACCTAGACATTTTGCCGATTTAGTCAGAGCATCCCAACTGGTTTTTGATCCAACGGGAGGTGTCTTTGGCAGACGTTTGCACGTTGATTGGTCTGTGTTTGGATTATCCGCTAATGTTATTGATAATTTGAGACAATTAGGAGAAAAGTATCAATATTCCTCTCCTTATGTCCCGATGGAAATTATCTGGGTTCAATTAACCCCAGAAACCCGTAGTTGGTTCATCGATCATAAAGATATATTATGGGAAATAGAAGAAGCGTATCCCCCTATTGATGAAGATTAAAGTTTCGTAGACTTAGTTATTTTGTCCCGCAAGTTATTGATTCAATCATCTACAATGTTGATCAATAATTTGCGAGACTTTTTTTAGTTACTTATATTTTAGTTTCAAAACCAGAATAGGAAATGCTAAAATAAAAGTAGCTACATTGGTCATAATTACGGGAATATCCCCCAAAAATAAACCATAAAGAATCCATAACAATACACCACAGCAAAATAGTAAAAACATCTCTAAAGAAATGTCTTTTGTTGACCTAGTTTTCCAGGTTTTCAACATTTGTGGAAAGAAAGAAATAGTGGTTAGGGTTCCTGCTAATAAACCAATCCAAGTAATTGAATTCATAGGTCAGTAATAGGTCTTAATCTAAAATTACAATAGGGTACAATAATAACAAAAATATAATAATTATTATCCCTATGACCAATTTAAGGTAAACTCAGGATGATTGCGGTTAAATCATTATATTAACATTTATGAAGCAGCCTACCACTTATGTCTCTAACCAGCAAAAACTAAAGCAGTTAATGCAGCAAGCAGAAATTGCTAGTTTTGAGGAATTAAGTCTAGTATCTGGGGTATCTCAATGGCAGTTAAATCGATTATTAACGGGATTACTTCCTAAACTATCCATTACAGATATTCTTAAGCTATCCCAGGTGTTAAATATATCTTTAGAACAGTTGTTACTAGAATTTGAAACTGCCCAATCTTTGAGTGAGGATTGGGAAATGACCAGTCAAGTAATTTCTAAAAATATCAATATCAATACTAATACTGATAGTAATACTCAATCATTAAAACAAGAATATAAACAGTTGCAAGATAGACTAAATCAACAAGAAGAGACATTGAAAAAAGAATTTCAATCTGCTAGTATAGCTGCTTTGGAATCTTGGTTGTTACAATGGCCAACCGCAGCAATTGTAGCTCAAAAAAATCCTGAAATATCTGCCGTTAAATTATTGCCTTTAGTGAAACCTATTTTTGAATTATTGAAACAATGGGGACTGGAAATGAAAGGAACAGTAGGAGAAATGATACCTTATGATCCTCAATTTCACCAACTACTAGAAGGAGGAGGAAACGCTGAACAAGGTGACCCCGTGATCATTCGCTATGTAGGTTATGATCACGAACATAAATTGTTGTATCGTGCCAAGGTAAGTCCTGTGAAGAAAGAGGAAGAGTCCACCGCAACAACTGACTAATTTTTGTTACAAATCTTTACAAAAAACACCCTTTTTTCCGACTTGGGGTTAAGTTAAGTTAAATTTTCCTGACATTTCCCTCAAAAATACCATTTGGTTATCTATGATACGTAATTTTTTGATAACCTCTTTCTATGCTTAATAGCTAAGGTTACTGTTAAGTTTCGTGCTAGACAGATCCTTTTGTTGAATTAGTAATCATTAACATTATGGCCCATCACGGAATTTTTATGTTGTTAGAAAAATATCCTCAATTACGGCCAATGATTAAACAGGGTCGTTATTTGTTAGGATATACGGACGGCAGTTGTCAAGGTAAACAAATACAAGTCTTTTTGTTGCGTTCCCCCTGGACTCAATTTTGTATTTGGGCTGCCACCGATGAAATAGCGATTCCAGCCGGTGGAGTTTTGCTGATCACCGATGATCCGGAGTGGAGTGTGGAAAGCGAGTGGAAAGCATACAGTTTAGTCACCCCTGCTTCTTCTACTCTAACCCCACAAAATCGTCGTAAGAGGGCTTCAAAACAGGTTTCTCCTATGACAAGCTTGGCCGCTGAAATTGCCACGGAAGCAGCGCAAAATGCTCGCCCTCAGAATCAAAAAATGAGTCCCACTAATTAACAGATTCTGGGTAATTGTTCTCCGCTTAACATATCGACAATGCGCTGAGAACCGATTTTACTTTCTAGGGTAACTAAGCCCATTCCTGTTCCAGTCCCAGTTACTTCACCAATGATAGAAGCATCTTGAGAAAACGATTTGAGAATCTTTAAAGCCTTGTTAACTGAGTTTTGGGCAATAAAAGCGACAAATCTCCCCTCATTGGCCACATAGAGGGGATCAAACCCCAGAATTTCACAGGCCCCTTGTACATCTTCTCTAACAGCGATCGCTTTTTCTTTAATGTTTATAGTAACACCAGCACTCGCAGCAATTTCATTTAAGGCACTAGCTAAACCCCCTCGGGTTAAATCCCTTAAACAGTGAATTTCTATCCCTTGAGTGAGCATTTCTAAGACAATATGATGGAGAGGGGCGCAGTCACTTTCGATGGTGGTTTCTAATTCTAATCCCTCTCTGACTGCCATAATAGAAATACCATGTCGGCCAATATCTCCACTAATTAAAATAGCATCTCCAGGCTGAACAATTTGCGGTGCAATAGTTTGATTATGTTCGATAATTCCGACACCAGCAGTATTAATAAAAATGCCGTCTCCCTTTCCGCGATCGACAACCTTTGTATCTCCTGTAACCACTTTGATGTTAGCAGTATCTGCTGCTTTTTTTAAGGACTGAATGACACGCCATAAAGTTTCCATCGGCAATCCTTCTTCGATAATCAATCCTAAACTTAAATAAAGGGGACGTGCGCCACCCATAGCTAAATCATTTACAGTTCCATTAATAGCTAGACTACCAATATCTCCCCCAGGAAAAAAGAGAGGGTGAATTACATAAGAATCAGTTGTAAAGGCAATTTTAGAACTAGGAAGATTAATTACAGCAGCATCATGAGGGGGGATATCTTCAGAGTTTTTAAACACAGAAAATACCATTTTTTCTAATAGCTGCTGCATCAGTTTTCCTCCTCCTCCATGAGCGAGTAAAACTTGAGGATATTGCTCTACAGGAATGGGACAAGATACATTAAAATCATTCATGTTAATTGATCAAACTAAAATTTATATCTATAAATTATAGAGATAAATTATCATTCAAGTATCTAGAAAAAAGCTTAAAATATTGAGATTTTTTTGATTGTCCATGATTCATTATTAAAAATGTATAAAATCTGACTTGATTTCCTAATCTGCCTTATAATCATAAGCTGTGGTACACTGAGATTCAGTTAAGTTAACCTTGTGGTACAATAGATTCCTTAGTAGGGTTAAAGTCCTATCTAGAGACGTTATAGTGCTAATGTTGGTTAAAGGTTGCCTTAAGGTAAAATCTAACCCAGTATGGATTGCTAGACACTACTAAAGGTGTGAGGAAAGCTGTGTCAGTCAACAAAACCCATCCCGAAAACCGTTCTCAACAGAAGTATTCTGTGAAAAAAAAGCCAAAGGCTCTGAATTGGTTATTAATTAGTATAGGACTCACAGCCGTGTCCTTAGCATCGGCGGCGGCTGGTGCCTTTCTGGCGGTATCACTATCGGCCACCCCTCTACAGCAAAGTTCTCTAACCCCCGAAGAAGAAGAAGTTTTTAGTCAAAATGAGGCAATTTCCTATCAAAGCTTACGACTTCCTGAGTTGAGTCGTCCTGTTAATGTTTTGGTTTTAGGAACTAAGGTGTTAACCTCAGAAATAGATGAAAAGCCCAGCGAAGATTTAGGATATCACGCCCTGGTTAATTCCTTTAAAGGGTTGTCCGATACAATGGTCTTAGTTAGGTTTGATCCCCTGAGCAATAAACTTCGTGTTTTATCCATTCCTAGAGATACGCAAGCCAGCATTAGGTACGAACTGAGAAAAATCAACGAAGCTAACTATTATGGTGGTCCAGCTTTAGCCGCCGAAAGCGTGAGCAAACTGTTAGGTGGGGTTAAAATTGATCGTTATGTACGAGTTAATATTCAAGGCGTAGAAAAGTTTATTGATGCTTTGGGTGGAGTTGATATGTACATCCCCAAAGATATGAAATATACGGATCATAGTCAACATCTTTATATCGATCTCAAGGAAGGTGAACAACATCTAGACGGCGAAAAAGCCGTTGCTTTTCTACGATTTCGCTACGATCGCTATGGTGATATTGGACGGGTACAACGACAACAAATGTTCATGAGGGCTTTGGTAGAACAAGCTCTCAAACCACAAACATTACTAAGAATACCGGAAATTTTATCTATTATCGGTGCTTATATCGATACCAATTTAACTGTTGAAGAATTAGTCGCTTTATCAGGGTTTGCCTCTCAAACGAAACGCTCCAATGTACAAATGTTAATGCTTCCTGGACGTTTTAGTGGGGATGGGAAAGAGGAAGTTAGTTATTGGTTGCCTAACCGCTATCAAATCACGAACATGGTAGCCGAACACTTCGATCATGGTGAAATGAATTTTCAAGCCCAACCCAGCAACCCCAGTCGCCTCAGAATTGCCATTCAAGATAGCACAGAAGATCCCGAAGCGGTGAGGCGCATGGTTAACCATTTAATGGAAGCAGGTTATCGTCGTATTTTTGTTGGTGATCAATGGAATCAAACCCTACAGACAACTAGAATTTTGGCGCAAAATGGTGATGATTTAGGGGCTGCAACCTTACGGGCCGATTTAGGAATGGGTGAGGTATTAGTGGAAAGTACAGGAAATTTAGGCTCTGATATTACCATTGTTTTAGGTGAAGATTGGCAAAATTATTTTCCTGATTCCTCAATCCAATTTCAAGAATCTTCAGTTAAATCTATTCCCTAGATCAATGTTTCTTGTCTCCAGAAAAAGAAGATTATCCATTGTCAATTTTAGCTAAAATTTGTGTTGCTTCTGCACATAAAGCTTCATGACAATGACCATTACTAGCGATTAAACAACCCCATTGACGCACATCTCCTCGGTTATAAATTAAGGGATTACCGTTCTCATGGGTAAATTTTCCCCCTGCTTCCGTTAAAATTAATTCTGGTGCAGCAAAGTCCCAATCTTTGGCCGCAGATTTACCAGACAAAGAGATATAAATATCAGAGGTTTTTTCTAATAAAGTTGAAATCTTTCCCCCAACACTGCCCATATAAATGCGATCTTTTAGAGGTAAAGCCTCAATTAAAGCTTGAAAGCGATCGTCTCTATGGGTACGACTAACTACTAAATATAAATCTTCCAGTTTATTTCTTTCGGATACTTTAATGGGAGTAACTTTCCCATCTGCTGTTTCCACAAAAGTACCGTGACCTTTACTTGCATAATAAATTTTTTGGGACTCAGGAATAGCAACGACGGCCACCATCGGACGACCTTGATAAGCTAAGGCAATATGTAAAGCATATTCACCTGTTTTATCAATAAAATCTCTGGTTCCATCAAGGGGATCAATAATCCAAACCCAATCTTTAGGAATAGGTTCGCTTCCTTCATGGGTTTCTTCACTCAAATAACCAAAGGTATCTTTAGGAAAAACCCCTTGTAATTTCTCTAAAATGTACTGGTTAGCGGCAATATCAGCAGCCGTGACGGGACCATCTTTTTTATCTTCATTAACCTTTAAATCACCTTCTCCGCGATAATATGCACTGAGAATTTTAGCTGCACCCCAACCCACTGAACGGGTGATGGCTTCGATTTCTTCTAATTTTTGAGTTTGTGTCATGTTTGTGTTAGTCCCTTGATTAGCCTATTCTCCTAATTTTATCCTCATATCGTCTTGATCAAAATGTTAATTTACATATTAAAAAATAGAAAAATTATCTTAATCGTCTATTTGCTTGGATTGCTCATTGATTTATAGTTATTCTTAGTTATTCAAAACACAACATTTTATTTTTAAGGGATTGACTAAGTAACATAAAAATGGTAGAGACTGTATAATTCAAAGGAAGATGATTGTCTCGAATAGATCAAAAAATTTAAGATTTTAAAGCTATAAAATGTACACCCTTTCAAGTTACGATTAACAAGGGGGAATTATTGGAAAACGATTCCCTTGGAAACCTCTCTATGGATAGTAACGTTTCCCAATTCTTTCGCGAAGTAATGGTTTATCTTAAAAGATTATGCTCAACAAAATCGCTAATCAAATTAAAAAGTATTTCCCTGCACCAGAAGTGAGTGCGCACTGTGATGGTCCTTGTGGGGTATATGATCCCGCTTCTGCTCGTGTTTATGCGGAAGCAGTGTACTCTATGACTAAGAAAATCGCTGATTTAGAAAGTCATGTACCTTCTTCTACGGACACTGCTGCTACCGTAGCTTATCACAATACTTTGTCTCGTTATATTGCCATTAAGGAAGAGCAAGCGCAGAAAACCAAAGAAGAAATCCTCATTCTCTGGACTGACTACTTTAAACCTGTACACTTAGAGGCATACCCCGATCTCCATGATATGTTCTGGAAAGCCGCTAAACTTTGCTCTTCTTGTAAGGTAGAAGTTAACCTAGCTCATGCTAACCAATTAATGATGGAAATTGAGAAAATCCACAGCATCTTCTGGGAAACTAAAGGACGGGAAGTACCCTGGGTTAAAGCCAGTTAGATTATG
Organism: Crocosphaera sp.; assembly: GCA_051439625.1. GTDB lineage: Bacteria > Cyanobacteriota > Cyanobacteriia > Cyanobacteriales > Microcystaceae > Crocosphaera. The sequence goes on from JBFRWO010000025.1 coordinate 14,997, forward strand.
ATTTTTGAAGGTGGTAGGAACTAATTTGCTCTCAACAAGTAACTATCAAGAATTATTGCTCTGGTTGTTGAGGTTGCGTCAAAGGTTTTGTGTCACGGGGAATTCTATGTTTCCTGTACTCAAAGCAGGAGAAGAAGTCCTTGTAGACACAAAAGCCTATCGCCTTTGTTTGCCTGAAATTGGGGATTTAGTTATTGCATGGCATCCCCAAAAAGAAAATTTAAGAATCATCAAACGGGTGGTTAAAGTTGACGAGAAGGGTAATTGTTTTTTGATGGGAGAAAATAGTTTAGAAAGTAGTGATAGTCGTTCTTTTGGTTGGGTAAGTTTACAACAAATTATTGGCAAAGTTACCAGCAAGTTTTCTTAATTTTGATTAGGTTTTTCGGAGACACATATTGACCTCTCTGGAGTAGATAAAAGCACTTGAATATGTCTCCTTTGACACTCTTCTAGAAGGTTATTTGCAGAGTTTTGAAAATATTTATCTTGCTTATAAAACTCCTTCCAAAAAGCCTTAACATCATCCAAACCTAAACAAGCTAAACCATAAATTAAAGTTTGACAAAATTTACCATTAAAATACCCACCATGAATATCTATTTTGCTATCATGATTGTTGAACAACCACTGTCTTAATAGCTCTAAACATTGCATGACGCGTATTATTTGATGATTTTTGGCTCTACTGAGGATTGGTTTGGGTTCACTCCAGTTATTGTTGTTATCATTGTTATTTCTGATATGATCCCTAGAGTCTGTACAATCAAAGTAGCTAACTTGTGTTGTAATCAGACTATCAGTAGGTTTAAATTTGGGACTACCTAGTAGCTCAAATAACGACTTACGTTCACCTCTACAAACAATGTGCAAATTGCTTAAAAATTTTGTTTTGTCCATTTTGCCATCTAGATTAAGAGTTTGATAACATTGATTCCTTTGTTTCTCATCGTAAACAATAATATTTCCCAATCTAAATCCTCTTTCAGTGGACTTAGCAGGAAATCTGAAGTAGTTACTAATCATTGAAAAAACTCTTAAAATCATATCACCTTGATTACTAAATAAATAAGCTTCTTCACATTTATCTATTGCTGTTCCTAAAACATTTGATTTACCTGGAAAAATAGCCTGTATAGAAATATCTGGAGCTACTAAAACTAAACGTCCTAATAAAAAGTGATCTCCAATTCTAGTTCCAGTATTTGTATTTTTATAATTATTAGTTTGACCGTTTCCAAAAGCATTATACAGTGTTCTGATAGTGTGAGTTGTTACAAATGCACCCATACTATGAGCAATAAAAGATAATTTTACATCTCGCTTAAGCTGAGAATCTAAGTTTTCAATTAAGTCAACTAAATCAGCAACTCCAAAAAACATTGCTCTATATTTATCTCGGAAATAATTTGTTACTCTTAGACCGATAAAAGTTATAACCATCCCTAAATAAATTAAAAATATTATTAACCAACCTCCCATAAGCCAATACAGACTATTCTCAAGAGAGAATTGAACTTTATACATAACAATATCGAATATAAACCAAACACCTACAATTAACAACAAGTAAATTAGAATAGTCAAGTTGTTGAATATAATATTAATCATCGAACATCTTTCTTTAAAATTATCTATATTAAAAATACCCAAGATAAACATTAGATTATAGCTCATAAAAATTGTACAGAAAAATCTGATTATATATACACCTATTTTTATCAATGGCTCATGTAAATAAGGTATGATATAACTGCATTGATACTCAGGACAATGATATATATTAAAAGTCATTAAAATTAATATGATAAATCCGAAAAAACATAGTAAATTAAACAAGTATTCTAGGCTAATTGGTAATGTTTTCAATGCAGTGCAACAAAATTTACTGAAAGATTTAAAACCATCCTTTAGGAAATCCTCTGATGGCCAGGTATATCCAATAATAACTAATTTTCTATTGTTATTTAAGTTAAAGTTGTTACAGTGATCTTTTATAAAATTAAATCTGTTGTCATACTCCTGTATTGCTGTTTTTTTCTCCGTTTTATAACCATGAATCATAATGACTAATTCATTACATTTTTCATCTTTATTTTTTGGAGTAGATAGAAATGAAGCAATGTCAGCAACTATTTTTTTGTTATCGACTTCTACAGATTTATATTTTGCTTTCAATAAACATCTTATATAAATAAGAAATAATTGAAAATTCTTAATGCTTAAGAATTGACGATTTTTAAAACATCTAGAATTATATTTATCACATCTCAACTTGCCTAAGTTAGAAAATTCAGAAAACTCTTTCCAGTCCCTTAATATGAATCTTGGTTCCTCTGAACTACTAGATGAATCTTCCACATTAATAGAAGAATTACTAATAGCAAAATATCTTTTAATATTAGAATCAGATATCTTCTCAGTTATCTTTTTGTCATCAACTCCTTGACTAGAATCGTCTTCAACAAGGGGTATAGGAGCAATAGTTGCATTCATCACACACCTGCCTTATAATGGTGTTTTATATATTTCAATCTTATATCTTGTTTTTTTGAAGTGACTGCTACTCTTGACAAAAATAAATTTTATTTTACTTTTTTTAGGATTTCTTTAATTAGCTTAATTGTTTGTTCAGTATCTACTACCATAAAAGTTAAATTAGGAGACAAATTGTAAAATAATTGTTGAATTTCTTGATGTTCACTTAATAAAATAACAGGTTTTTTATTCTTTAATGCTAAAGCTATTTCTGATACAGTTCCTAAACCCATTCCACAAGCAACAATAACATCAGATGACAAAACATTAATATTATTTCTAGCGTTTCCCATATCAGTAAGAATGGCAATATCCACAGCATCAGAAACATTTTGAGTATGATTTGATGGTAAAATACCAAGAGTTAAGCCTCCTGCTTCTTTTGCTCCTTTATTCGCTGCATCCATCACCCCAATATTACGCCCTCCTGTTAATAATATCCAGTTTTCTTGCGCAATTAATTTTCCTAATTCGTAGGCATTTTTACGATCCGTTTCGGTTGCTAATTCTCCAGGCCCCATAACACCGATAATTGTTTTTCTCATGATGTCTGTATCTCCAGTTGATGGAAGATGGATATAATTGGCTTTGTTAAGCTCCCTGTCGGACTTGAACCGACGACCTACTCATTACAAGTGAGTTGCTCTACCAACTGAGCTAAGGAAGCGATGGAGAACTGATTAAAAACCAGTTACTCTATATTGACATACTCTACCGTCTAAAGGCGAGTGGATTATGATTCAACAATCACTTGTTGAAACCTACTCTCAAATGAGGTTTACTAGGCTGACTGGTAGTTACCTTACTAGGTCACACACCCGTCTGTTTCTAGACACCCTGCCGATTCAGGGTTAGTCATCACTTTTTGGGGAACTCCCAGTAGGTAGCCCTTAACACTACTCCCTTAGCATAGCACAATTACGCCTGTTAGGAAGGGGTTTTAGAGCCAGGATTTTTCGACAACACGGATTAAGCCATACTATTTTCAATTGCCCAACGAGCCAACTCAGTCCGATTATTAAGATTGGTTTTATTGAGCATATTAGAAACATGACTTTCTATAGTGCGTTGACTAACACTAAGTTTCTCAGCAACCTTTCTATTAGAAAGTCCTTGGGCTACCAACTGAACCACTTTTGTTTCTGTTGGAGTCAATTCTACATCATTGGGAACATGAATACGATCAGCCTCATCACGAGAAAGATGAGCTTTATAACTCATCAAACGGCTCGCTTGTTTGAGGGACGACTCCACTTGAGCAACTAACTCTTCTGGTTCAAAAGGCTTTACCATATAAACGTCAGCACCGGTTTGTAGTCCTTTTACCCTGTCTTGGCTTTGTCCTTTGGCGGAGAGAAACATTACCGGAACACAACTGGTACGATTATTCTTACGTACTTGTTCAATTAAAGCATAGCCGTCCATTTCTGGCATCATGACATCGCAGATAATCATATCAGGGACATCTTCAGTCAAGACTCTTAGTGCTTCTTTCCCATTTTCTGCTGTGGTTACTTCATATCCCTGAAATTCCAGATAATCTTTTACTAGCAAAACTAGGTTCGGATCATCATCTACTAATAATAAGTGTTTATTTTCTTTGTGGAGATTATCTTTTGGGGGTGCCATCTTCTTTTCTGGGTTAATTTTGATAAGGATTATGTTTAGAAGTATATGTGAAGATTAAGAGTATTTTGATTTTATCTTAACCTATACTGACTGTTTTAAGTAACATTTTATTGTCTTTTTTCGTCTATTATCTCACTGTTAAGTTCAGTGGGTTGATTTTCAATGATTCTTGATTGAGATTTTTGAGAGGGATGCGGTAAAGCATGGGTACAGAAGGCATAGTCTTCAACCACTTGGTCTCCAATTAGATGTTCTTGAATAATGCGTTCAATGACTTCTGGGGTTGCTTGACGATACCAGACTCCATCAGGATAAACTACAAGAATTGGCCCTTCAAGACAAACTCGTAAACAATTGGCTTTTGTACGAAAAATACAAGCAGGGTTGGCTTCTGTGGTTCGATCTAGTTGTAGTTCTTTGAGACGACGTTTAAGATAGTCCCAAGCTTCTAGACTGGTTGCTTTAGAACAACATTTGGGTTTAGTTTGATCAGCACAAAGAAACAAATGTCTTTGAATTTGATTAAGTCCCAAACTTTGAATCGTTGTCGATAAACTGTCTGGGGATTCTAATAAGGTTTCAATATTGGGTGCTGTTTCTTCTGAACTATGTATAACTGGTTGACTCATAGATATTTATTCCAGAAGGACTCATTTTTCATTTTAGTCTATCACGAGGTTTCTCGGAAGTACAACAATAAAATTATTGAGAAAATTTATTTTACTTAAATCAATCTAAGTGATTTTATTTATTTTTTTATTCTTTTACCACGAAGCTTTCAGTATCATCCCTGTATATTTATCAATATCCTGAGAATTGATGGTATGACAAAGGATTTAGAACAATAAATGTTTGGCTCACTTACCATTTCAAAACAGCAGCATCTGCCCCTTTTTCTCGTCGTATTTTTCCATCTTTTTCAAACCAATCAATCACTTGTTGATGGGTTAAATCTTCTAGAGAAACATCTAAATCTTTAGCAATTATCGTTAATAATCTTAAAGAAGAAATAGTTAAACGAGTTAAAAACTTTTCTGGGGCAGTTAATAAAGCTTTATCGACATCGGCTGATTCTTCGGGGGTTAAAAATTGCGCAGGAGAGCCAGGTTGATTCATTTTTGTAGCAGTAATTAGTGGGATGCTAATTCTAACATAGTCTGATGCTGAATACTCTTCAACATCAAAGCCAGATAGCTTATCTTTTGAGAAATTAGTTGAACCAATTAATATAAAATCGACTATGATAGCAGTATGTCAACCAGATATGGTGTGTAGAGAGAATCTATGATGTTAAACAAATTTATGATTAAAAAATTAGTAGTCTTCCTAACCCTTTTAGGCACTACCTTAGGCTTAACACCCCTAACTATAGCTCAATCCATTGACGTAGTGGATAAAGATGCTTATCAAAGCAATGAGAGGGACCCCAATGGAGACTTAGGTAATTTTATGAATCCTCTAGACTTAATGCACCGAGCTAATTTAGAAAGAAGTCGTAATGGTGGTGAATTCGCTGAAGATACAAGAAATAATCTCTCTGAAGCAGCTAAGTCTTTTCGAGAAGCTCAAAGAAACCTTTTAGAAGCACAGGGTACAAATAATGCTGTTGAGGCCAATAGTCAAAATCAACAGCTACAATAATTCACAATAGCTCTAGCTAACTCCCGTTCAATCAAAGATTGTAACGGGAGTTTATTTTGGTTATCTTTTTTGTAAAGTTGCGAAAATAAAAAATCCTGTTTATAATGGAATTAGACCACATGGGGCCGCAACGGCTTCGACAGGTTGGCGAAATCCAAATTGTGATTCAGGTCGAGAGTGAGTCTCCTCTCGTAAATACAAGACTCAAAAAAATAGTAACTGCGAACAACATCGTAAGCTTCAAGCGCGTAGCAGTAGCTGCGTAGAACTCTCTCACAGAGTCGCTTACCTCTGATCTGACTCCGTTAAGGACTCGGAGGTACCAACCCCAACGGATGCACTTAATAGCCACCTCTGGTTGGCTGCTAAGCTAAGACTACACCAGAGCATCCCACCGTTCGGGATAAGAAACGGTTCCCGTCTTGAGGATTAGAAAGACTAAGCCTGTGAATGAGCGATCGGTCAATACCCAGTCTGGACAGCAGTTCGACTCTGCTCGGCTCCATTTTTAAATCCTAAAGAGGGATGGATAATGATTTACTCATTAATCCATCCTTGATGCGTACCAAAAAGCCCAGAAAACCAGCAAACCGAAGAGGGAAGTACCAACAGTGATCGCAAAGTTGTGAAATACTTGGGAGTCAATAAGAGTCATTTGGGTAAGTGGGTAAGAGAATTTAGAGAAAAGTTAGCATAAGCCTTATTTACAAATATAATAAGTATTTCTCATATGATAAAATTGCTTAATTGAAATTTAACCTCCTGTCATTGACATACTCCCCCGTTAAACTTCGTTGTAACGGGGGATTCTCTCCGTATCACTACTAGAGATTCCTTGCTCAACGAGACGACTTAAATTCTCAATGTTACCATTGAGAACCCAGAGTTCGGACTCTCCCAAGGCGTTTGGGTCGGTTTCTGTATGCCCTACAGTACCGTTGAGATGCTCTCCCAAGTATTTCAAACCCTTCTTGATTCAGTCGCTCATGGGGGAAACCCCCAAGACCGCGCTGAATCGCTTTTTAAGAATATTAATTGCTGCATTATGATCCCTATCTAAGACTGTTTTACAGTTAGGGCATTGATGAGTTCTGGTACTTAATGATTTCTGAACTCTTGTGCTACAAACTGAACAGTCTTGAGTGGTGAAATGGGGAGGCACAGCAACACAAACGATGCGATAAATCTTGGCAAAATAATTCAACCATTCAGTGAATTGATACCAAGACGTATCACTAATTGATTTAGCAAGCTTACGGTTTTTAACCAAGTTCCTAATCTTTAAAGCTTCATAGACCACCAGATCGTTAGACTGGACTAACGCCAAAGCATCTTTAATTGCTTTGTCTTTACGCTGTCTTGATACTTTAAGATGAAGCTTGGCAACTTTTACCCGTTGCTTGTGGTAGTTGTTAGATTGCTTTTTACCTTTACGGAAACGTTTTGATAATCTTCTTTGTGCCTTTTTAAGACGCTTTTCTGATTTCCTTAAATAGCGTGGATTATCGACAGTATTTCCCTGAGCATCAGTATAAAACTCTTTTAAGCCCAGATCAATTCCTGTTACTTGTCCCGTTGGTTCATGGTTTTCTTGACGTTCTACATCAATTAGAAACTGGCAATAATAACCGTCAGCACGTCTCACAACTCTTACCAGTCTAATCTGTTGTTCTGAATAATAAACTAAGGTTCTTTGACTACACCATAAATCAAATTCTCCGGCTTTAAAACCATCACTGAATTTAATTTTACGTCTGTCATGGGATAGCTTGTATCCTGTTAGTTTATACTCAACAGAACGACTATATTTTTTAAACTTAGGAAACCCTTTCTTCCCTGATATCTTGGCACGACAATTCTGGTAGAACCTGTTAATTGATTGCCATGCCCTATCAGCA
>JBFRWO010000026.1:0-6540 GCA_051439625.1 Crocosphaera sp.
GTCCCGACGAAGTTATGACCGAGACGACGCGCTTCTTCTTGCGCCAGCATTATGACCTTAATGGCTTTTTCTGTAAAGCGTTCAAACATATCTTTATTAATCCATCACCTGTTGCTTGCCCTTGTTAGCTGATTTTAGCACAGCTTTTTTGTCGATATTATTAATGTTGAATTTTGTAGCATTTACTACTGTGGTTCCATTTGTTGTTGATGTTTTTGGTGTTCATTCCTCCATTAATAATATTTTAGGGTCAATTGTTTTTATGATTTTGACACAGAATTTTTGATTTGTTCGCTCAAATCATTAAGATGATCTAAATTTAACCGATAACTAAGGGGATGAGCAATGAGGCGAGCCGTACTTTGAAATAGGGTATCCACTTCTACCAGTCCATTTTCTTTGAGGGTGCGTCCTGTGGAAACTAGGTCAACTATGGCTTCTGACATTCCGGTAATGGGGCCGAGTTCGACGGAACCATAGAGGGGTATTATCTCTACCGGTAGGTCTAGTTGTTGAAAGTAGGTTTTCGCACAGTTGACAAATTTTGAGGCAATTTTGCTATTGGGTGGTAATTCTCTGGGGTTTTGGTAGGGACTGGTTTTGGGAACTGCTACGGACATCCGACAACCGCCAAAGTTTAAGTCGGCGAGATGGGCAACTTCTGGACTTTTTTCTAGTAGTAAATCGTAGCCTACTATGCCTAGTTGTGCTTGTCCGTATTCCACGTAAACGGGTACATCGGTGGCTCTAACTAAGAGTCCTTGGGCTGTATTTGTAGGATCTGTTATTTGTAATTGACGGTTTTTGGAGTCTAAAAAGGCACTGAAATCTAAACCAATACGTTTAAATAGTTCGATGGAATCTGATAATAATGCGCCTTTGGGGAGTGCAATGGTAATCATTATTGATAGTTTTCAGGAATATCTTTTATTTTATAATGATTTTTGTATCCATGATAACCTATTACAAAAAGTTTAATATCATCTCTATCAAGTAAAATTTAACTAAAGTATTATGATATTATTTCCCTAATTAACTTCATAAATTCTTTCTGACCTTGATGTTGATCAATTTTACGAATTCTATACAGTTTTTGTCCCGCTTTAGCAAGAATATCATCTTTGTATCTATCTTTTTTTTTCTGCTCTGGCAAATCATGATAAATACTATCTAATTCAAAAAAAAACATTGGTTGATAATTTTCATATTGGTTAAAAACCACACAATCAATTACTGCTTTGAAAAAGAAGTTTGTTTGCTCTTGAGATAGTGACGATTTTATTTTTTCAAAATCAATAACACAGCTTAAAGCAACATTTGGGTAGATACTGTAAGATGGATATACATCTCTAAGTGCCATAAAAAAGTCAATTTCTTGTTTAGATTTAAAAAGAGTTGTTCTATAATCAACATTGGCAATATTTTGATTTTCTGTAACTTTTATTTTATTACTTTGAGAATGTTCTGTAGGTTGAGAGATTGATTTTTCATGAGATTCTATGATTTCAGAACATATCGGATGTTGAGGATATTTTTTAGCAATTCTGTAAGCTTCTTTTCTTAATTCTGGCAGTTCATTTCCCAATCCTTGTTGATCATATATTTGAGCCAATGTAACTTCTGTCTGCATCAAATTATCATCAGATATTTCGTATATTTTTGATTTATGAAATTTTAAAATTTCCTCTAAAACCAACTGAGTATTACCACCTTTATTATTGGACTCCAAATCTTGAAAAAATTGTATTTCAAACAAATTTAATGCGTCGATAATTGTTTTATTTTTAAGCAATTTTTTTTGCTTCTTGTCTTGATTAATATCATTAATTAAATTTACTAAGTCAAACCATTTTTTTCTCCGCGTAAGTTCTTCAATTTTCTTGACTATAGGAGTGATACGCTTTTCTTCTAATTGGTTAACTGTTCTATTTAAGTTCTCTTGAGAAAATTTATGTTTCTTTTCTTCATGTATTTTAAGAATTAACTTTAAAGTAATTTCACTATCCTCGGTTTTAATATTATCCTCTAAATTTCTAAAAAATTCTGCCTCAAAAATCTTTAGTGCATTAAAAACTAACGGATCTATTTCTAAATTTAGATCAGACACATCTTTCAATACATCTAACCATTTTTTTTCGCGTATTAGTTTATAAATATGTTCTTGGTCAATAGTCATAGTTATATAGATTTTTTACTGTTCTTGTGTAATTTTTCGTTTGATAAAAGATTTGGTTAATATTAATTTTAATAATTTCTCCTCTGGAAATATTAAGCATAGTTTTTAAATTAGTTCCTGTCCAGTGGATTCACTTTCAACAAAATCCATAATATCGTCAGGATAGGAAAAATCTGGGGGAATACTTGCTAATAATTCATCCAGATTAGTAACTTTTCTTTTTTTGGTAATAATTAGTGCATTTTCTGACTCTGTTAACTCAATTACTGAGTTTTCTTCAATACCAAGACTTTCAGCCATTTTATAAGGAATTCTTAAACCTAGACTATTTCCCCATTTCTTAAGTTCTATTTCCATCGTTTAATTCTCTCCATTCATGTACATTATACATTGTATAACATAGTTTTAGGGTGGGCAAGACTAGAAATATTTTAACCAATAATCATCATTTAATTTTGCCCTCCCTACGATCTTATTTAACTAAACCCATATTTAAGACAGACAAGCAACTAAATCTTCTTCGGGAGTGGTAATAGGTTGTAAGTTATAAGTTTCTGAGAGAAATTTTAAGACATTGGGTGTAATAAAAGCTGGTAATGTTGGACCTAAACGAATGTCTTTAATTCCCAAATAAAGTAAGGTCAAAAGAACAGCTACAGCTTTTTGTTCGTACCAAGATAAAATCATAGATAAGGGCAAATCATTAACACTTACTTGGAAAGCATCCGCTAATCCTAAAGCAATTTTAATAGCAGAATAAGCGTCATTACATTGTCCCACATCCATTAAACGGGGTAAATTTCCTATCTCTCCTAATTGTTTATCAAAGAAGCGAAACTTGCCACAAGCAAGGGTTAAAACAATACAATCTTTAGGCACTTTTTCTACAAATTCTGTATAATAAGTTCGCCCTGGTTTGGCTCCATCACATCCTCCTACTAGGAAGAAATGACGAATTTCACCTTTTTTTACTGCTTCAATTACTTGCTCAGATACACTTAAAACCGTGTTATGAGCAAAACCAACCATAACCTGACGTGGTTCTTCATCTCTAACAAACCCTGGCATTTCTAATGAGGTTTTAATCGCTAAACTATAGTCAGGAATTCCTTGAGCATCTGCGGGTAAATAATTAATTCCTGAATAACCTACAGGTCCAATAGTAAAGAGTTTATCTTCATAGGTTTCATGGGGAGGCATTAAACAATTTGTTGTGACAATAATTGCCCCAGGAAAACTTGCAAATTCTTTAGTTTGATTTTGCCAAGCTGTACCATAATGACCATAAAAATGGGGATAATTTTCTTTTAAAATAGGATAACCATGAGCAGGTAATAATTCCCCATGAGTGTAAACATTTATCCCTTTGTTAACAGTTTGCTCTAGTAAAGCTGCTAATTGTTTAATATCATGACCAGAGACTAAAATAGCCTTACCTGGTTTACTGTTTAAAGGGACTTGAGTAGGGGTAGGATGTCCATAAATGGTTGTATGTCCTTGATCTAATAATTCCATAGCTCGGAGATTAATTTCTCCTACTTTTAGGGCTAATTTAACCCAGTCTTCTAAACTCAAATCGTTGCGATCAAGAGATGCTAACGCTTCTTGAATAAAACTGTAAACTTTTTCATCTTCTTGTCCTAATTCTTGGGCATGAAAGTTATAAGAGGCTGCTCCTTTAATTCCATAAAGTACCGTTAATTTTAAGGAAAAAATATCGACATTATTCGTAGATTGACTAATAAAAGTTAAGTCTTTATCTCTACCTTGCTCTGCCAAACTCTCTGAAAAATTGGGTTGATAATTAGCAATATCAGACCACTTTATGTCTTTTATGCTTATCTTTTCAACACTACTTTTCAACGCTTCTCGAATGTCAATACATTTACGAATATAAACCTTAAAACGTTTCTGCTCAAAGTTAACATTGGTCATAGTAGCAAATAACGCTTCCCCTGTAAAAACGTCTGCTTGATGACAAGAAATTCCCAATTCTCTAGCTTTAATTGTAACAGAAGCAAGTCCTCTTAAACAGTAGACTAATAAGTCTTGTATGGCATTAACTTCAGGACTTTTTCCGCAAGCTCCCCATTGATGACAACCGTTACCACTAGCGGTTTGTTCGCATTGTTCACAAAACATAATTTAAGACTCCTTGGGATGGAAAATAAGACGTAATCGAATAGATTTATGAAGACAACTAGAGCAGTAAAAAAGTTAGTTAGGACATCATTGATATCTTCCGTTTTTATGCCGAAGAACTATAAATATCTGCAACGTGCTAACTATAATAAGTAGTGTTATAGAACGCCATAACAAAGGTCAAAAAAATTATAACAAAAACTTTAGCTTTTGCTAATGTCTTAACCCTAATGTGTCCTGTAATATCTCAACGATTTACCTTATCTTTGCTTATATTGTATCATTGATATCATTCTCACAATTCTTTATTATTTATTATCTAAAATATCCTGATTGGGACTAGCACAAATTAATATATACATAAAAATATTTTATTAATTCTAAAGATTTATTTTATAAAAAGTTTATGTTTTAAGGCTTACACTATGACAATTTTCAAACTGTCTATTGTTGGTTGTGATTCCAGAATAAAACTTTTATATTTATTATTAATCGATTCAGTTCGATTGTGGTGTGAAAGAGTGATTGTGTGGTGTGAGAAAATGAAGAGAAAAGCACTTAGGTCGAAACAAGGCAAGACCTCAAGTGCTTTTCTTGTTATATAGTCTTATCTAGTCGTTTTCAGTCAGTTTCATACACAGGAGTGTGACTATCCTGTTCACTATACTAATAATAAATCCGATTACTTTACTATTAGTATGGTAAGCGGATTTTCTCACTAAATTAAGACCATTAAGTTAACACTTTGCACTGACCTTGCCAACGTAATAAATGATCGCATAATACCAAGGCAACCATAGCTTCTACCATAGGAACTGCCCTAGATAAAACACAAGGATCATGTCTTCCTTTAGCAGCTAAAGTTGTTTGTTCACTATCAGAAGTAACGGTTTTTTGTTCTTTTCCAATGGTAGCAGTGGGTTTAAAAGCAACACGAATAATGATATTTTCTCCGTTACTAATTCCCCCTTGAATACCTCCTGAGCGATTCGTTTTGGTGCGAATATTGCCGTCATCATCAATATAAAATTCATCATTATGTTCACTTCCTGTTAATAAAGTTCCTGCAAAACCTGAACCGATTTCAAAACCTTTACTGGCCGGAAGGGACATGACAGCTTTAGCTAAATCTGCTTCTAATTTATCAAAAACAGGTTCTCCTAACCCTTTAGGAACACAACGGGCAACACATTCAACCACACCCCCAATAGAGTCTTTATCTTGTCGGGTTTTATCGATCAGATCGATCATTTTTTCTGCCATTTCTTGATCGGGACAACGAACAATATTACTCTCTACTTCTTCAATACTAACGGTATTTGTATCAATGTTTGCTTCTAAATCTTTAATGCGTTTTACATAGCCAATAATTTCTAAGTTAGCAACTTGTTTTAGGATTTTTTTCGCAATTGCACCACCAGCTACTCTACCGATAGTTTCTCTCGCAGAAGATCGCCCCCCACCCTGCCAATTTCTAATACCATATTTTGCTTCATAAGTCGCGTCTGCGTGGGAAGGACGAAACTTAGCAGCCATTTCGTTGTAATCTTGCGATCGCGCGTCTTTATTGCGGACTAAAATAGCAATAGGTGTTCCCAATGTTTTCCCTTGAAACACCCCTGACATAATTTCACAAGTGTCTGTTTCTTTACGCGGTGTAGTAATCTTACTTTGTCCAGGCCGACGACGATCTAAGTCCCCTTGAATATCGCTTTCTGATAGATTTAAACGAGGGGGACAACCATCAATAATAACCCCGACTCCTCCCCCGTGAGATTCTCCAAAGGTTGTAATACGAAATAGATGGCCAAAGGTGTTACCCATATTTTTAGATCAGAATTAATTTTGTCTTTTCTTATTATAACCTTTTTGAGTAATTACAATCTAAACTATTGTTTATTTTTTTATAAAAAATCTTTATGTTCACTAAGATTTTTAACTGATGATTACTATGTTTTATTCAATAAATGTAATACCAATTTCAAAAAGTAAGGTCCAACGGCCGTTAAACCCTACAATATAAACATCTCCAGTCTAAATTGATGAAAAGAGGATGAATAGTTATCGTCAATTAAATAACATCAAAACTGTAACGGTTTCTCCTTGCTTAATTTGTGTTATCCCTATGGGTAAAATAGCCAAAGCATTTGTCAATCCTAAATTAATTAAATTAGCAGAGTTTTGCTGTCCCTGAGCTAAGGTAAATAAATATTCACCATTTA